>DVED01000202.1 GCA_015295945.1 Oscillatoriales cyanobacterium M59_W2019_021
ATCTTTTTATTACAAAAAAATTGGCGATCGTCATCATTTTATCAGATAACGATCGCCATTTCTTTGGGCAATTGACCTTGAAAATGAAACAGCCCTGCCTGCTTCCCCTGCTCATCTCCACCGAAAACTGTCTTATCCCGTACTGACGTTAAAATTAGTTGCCGGGGCGGGTTTCTAGTCCAGATTGTCGGTTAAGTCCGATCGAACTCTCGCTAAACCTGCCCCTACCGATCGCTGTTTCCTCACCTTCCTGCCTTAACTTATTACTTATTACTTAAAGTTGAGGATAAACCCGGCGGATACCAAACCCAATCAAGTTGGCGGGAACATCTCGTAAAACGGGCAAGCGGAGAAAGGCGGGGGGACTTAAAGTTCGATCGCCATCGAGTGCTGTAGCGATGATGCGCTTTTGGATGAACGTTTGGGCGGTTTGGATGACGCGGGTGGGCAATTCGCGCTGGCGTTGAACTTTGGCTAAGTCAGCAACGGTGAGACGATCGCCCTTTAAGGGTGCGGCGAGGACGTTGGCGGCGACAACAGCATCTTGGATGGCATAGTTAATCCCCACGCCGCCGACGGGGGACATGATGTGCGCCGCATCGCCGATCAGCAACAATCCGGGACAATACCAGCGGGTGAGGCGATCGGATTTCACCGATAAGAGGGAAATCTGCGACCAATCTTGGAGTTCGTCGGTGCGATCGGCAAATTCCGGCGCTAATTCGGCGATCGATGCTCGCAACCCTTCAATCCCGGCATCTCGCAACGCTTGGTAGCTGCCTTTGACGATGACGTAACCCAATTGCCAGTAGTCGCGGCGATCGATAATGGCTAGCAAGCGTCCCCCCCGAGCTCGTGCCAACAATCCCACCCCTTCAGGATCGTCCGCCTGACGGGACACGCGAAACCACAAGATATCCATCGGTGGCGACGTGGCAACGGCGGTAAACCCGGACAATTGGCGCAAGCGAGAAAATCGACCGTCTGCCCCCACGGTGAGGGACGATCGCACTTCGTGCCACCCTCCGTGTCCCCGATACCGCACGCCGCAGACTTTGCCGTCTTCCTCCACCAACTCCTGCGCGTTTGCCCCCATCACCAACTCAAAATGGGGATAGCGTTTGGCTTCGGCAATGATGAATTCGAGAAATTTCACTTGCGGCAACAAGGTAATGTAGGGATATTTCGTCCGCAAGCGGCTGAAATCTGCCATCGTCACCATCCCCGTTTCCGTCTGGATTTGAATGCGGCGCAACTGGGTATGGGGCAATTCCAGTAAGGGTTCTGCCAATCCCAACCGTTCCATAATTTCCATCACGGAAGGATGCAACGTATCGCCGCGAAACTCGCGATCGAAATCGCGATGCAATTCCAGCAGCGTTGTGGCAACGCCTTGACGTGCCAGCAACAGGGCTAAAACCGCTCCCGCCGGACCGCCGCCGACGATGCAGCAAGTGGTGTGTTTCGTGTCGATCGGTGTTTCTGGTGTCGAACGATCGTTCATCGTGCCATCTCCAAAGTTCGGATTGTCGGGTCGGCGAACGGGGGATCTCACAATGCCGATCGGATGGCGAGGAACGTTCGGATGCGTTGCCAGGTGGGGGTTCGCCTACCCGATCGATCGCGTAGCCACTCCAGAGGAGTATCGCGTAGCCACTCCAGAGGAGTATCGCCAACCCCCAATCCCAATGGTGAAGGAATCGCTATCCCACGGCAACGGACGCTCGCTCGAAATACGCTTCAATATTTTCCGGTTTGACAAATTCCAGATATTCCGATGCCATGGCTGGGGGCAGCAGTTCTAATAATAGCCGATTTTCGACCCAGAATTCGACAACGCGAAAGGGCCCGCGATCGCACACTTGCACCCGCCAGCCTTGGCGATCGCCAATTTGGGCGATCGTTTCTGCCTCCGTCGGCACGGAAATGGCGGCATGGGTAGCTGTTAGCGAGGACGTACTGGGATTGCGGCTAAAAATTGGCTCGTTTCCCGATGAAGGGGTCAGTTCGGTTCCCAACGGATAGATTTCAATTAACGAACCGTATTCGTCGCCGGGAACAACCATATGACTGCCGGGATGTGGTGGAAAGGGATAGGCTTTTCCTTGCCAAATTTCGGCGAGAACGCTAGCAACGCGCTCGGGATTTTTGGCGGAAATTGAAAAATGGTGAATCACGATCGTTTTTCCTCAAACTCAACTCTATTTTAATGTCTTAAAAAGTTAACTCAATCGTAGCGAATTGATTTCTCTGTCAGGGGTTTTTCTTATGAAAAATTTATAAAATGTCCGATCTGTGGTAGTCTGTGGGACGAGCAAAAACGGAACGAGAATTGAAGACGAATGTACGGGGGTTGGATGGCATTCCTTCGTCCATTGAAAGGAGGGGAGATTCCACTGCGGTTCGGGTGAGGAAACGGTTCTCCTGTCCTAACCCCTCGTTTGACGAACGAATTGCCCTTCGAGATCGCGAATCCAGGCAACTCGATCGCCCAACAATCGTTGGCACATACGACTGCCAGGGGAAAAATGGTATCAATTCATTCTCGCTCCCAAAAACCATCAATAATGGGAGGTCACGTGAATACAGCAATTTTGAGAAGAGAGTGGTTTTTTAATACCCGTAAAGATATTCTGGCGGGAATGGTGGTCGCTTTGGCGCTAATTCCAGAGGCGATTGCTTTTTCCATTATTGCGGGTGTCGATCCTAAAGTGGGGTTGTATGCTTCCTTTTGTATTGCCGTGACCACCGCAATATGTGGCGGACGACCGGGTTTGATTTCTGCGGCTACGGGTGCGATGGCACTCTTGATGATTTCCCTCGTGAAAGACTACGGACTGCAATACTTATTTGCAGCAACCATTCTCACGGGAATTTTGCAAATTATTTTTGGTTGGCTCAAATTAGGTCGCCAAATGAAGTACGTTCCCCGTGCCGTCACCATTGGATTTGTCAATGCCTTGGCAATCTTGATTTTTATGGCGCAATTGCCGCAACTGACCAACGTTCCATCGATGGTTTACGTCATGGTGGCTGTGGGTTTGGGAATTATTTATCTATTACCCAGAATCACCAAAGCCGTACCGTCTCCGTTAGTTGCGATTGTCGTCTTAACTGTAGTTTCGATCGCGAGTAATTTAGAGGTGCCGACAGTTGGAGATATGGGAGAATTGCCAACCGCTTTACCCGTGTTTCAACTCCCCAACGTACCGTTCAATTTGGAGACTTTTCAGATTATTTTTCCTTATGCCATTACAATGGCGATCGTCGGATTGCTAGAATCGCTGTTAACCGCATCGCTCTTAGACGAACTCACTGACACTTCCAGCAATAAAAATAGAGAAGCCAAAGGTCAAGGCATTGCGAATATTATTACCGGATGTTTTGGCGGCATGGCAGGATGCGCCATGATCGGACAGTCGGTGATTAATATTCAGTCTGGGGGTCGAGGTCGCCTTTCGACATTGTGTGCCGGAGTTTGGTTGCTCTTTTTTATTTTAGTTTTGGGAGATTGGGTACGGCAAATTCCCATGGCATCCCTGGTTGCCGTCATGATTATGGTGTCGATCGGTACGTTTAGTTGGTCTTCGATCCGCAATATCCCTCGCATTCCCCGCAGCGAAACAGCAGTAATGGTGACCACGGTTTTAATTACTGTATTTACCCATAATTTGGCGATCGGCGTGGTGGCTGGAATTGCGCTGAGTACGGTCTTTTTCTCGCGCAAAATTGCCAAGCTGGTTTTTGTCGATACCGTTTTGAGTCCCGATCAAACCCATCGAACTTATAGCATTTCCGGACAAATCTTTTTTGTTTCAGTCGATGATTTTCTCGAGTCTTTCGACTTTAAAGAAGAACTGGAAAAAGTTACCCTGAATTTGACGCACGCTCATATTTGGGATCAATCCGCCGTGGCAGCGATCGATAAAGTCGTTCTCAAGTTTCGTCGCAATGGAGCAGAGGTCGATCTCGTCGGCTTAAATGAAGCCAGTTCGACGCTGATGCAAAAGTTAGCCGTTCACGATAAACCCGAATCGCAAAATAGTTTGTCTCACTAAATCACCTCCATGAAACGAATTCTAGTTTGTACCGACGGTTCGATTTTTTCTCAAAGTAGTTATCGCTATGCGGCTTGGCTGGCTCGCCGTTTGAACGCTGGCGTCGATGTGCTTCACGTTACGGATATTCGCGGTCAACAAGCCATTTTAACGGATAACCTCAGCGGAACGCTGGGATTGGATGCTTCGCGAGAATTGCTCGATCGCCTCGTTGAAGTCGAACACGAAAAAGCCAGAATCGCACATCAAAAATCGAAACTCATTCTGGAAAATGCCGCTCGATTTTTTGAGAGCAAAAAAATTCCCTTTCAAACGATTCACGAAACTGGATTTTTGGTCGATATTTTTCATCAGTTTGAAGAAAAAGCCGATGCGATCGTCCTAGGTAAACGGGGAGAAAACGCACAATTTGCCTCGGGACATTTGGGGGCGAACCTCGATCGTATCGTCCGAGCGAGTCACAAACCCTGCTGGATGAGTTCCCGCGAATTTCAGCCGATCGATCGGATCTTGCTGGCTTACGATGGCAGTTCCAGCAGTCAAAAAATGCTGCGATTTATGATGGATTCTTCAGTTTTTAAAGGCTTGGAACTCCATATCTTAAAAGTTACCCAAAATCCCGAGGACGAGTCGGCGATCGCCTGTTTGGAAGCCGCCGAAACCCAAGCTCGATCGGCAGGATTCGATCCGATCTGTTGTTTGCTAGAAGGTCATCCAGAAACGGCGATCGGGACTTATATCGAAGAACGCAACATTAACTTACTGTTAATGGGGGCTTACGGACACAGCCGCATTCGACATTTAATCGTCGGGAGTACCACCCTTCAAATGTTACGCAGCAGTCACGTTCCGGTCTTTCTATTTCGGTAATCGATCGCCTTGGCTCTCCCAACACTTTGGGGTCAAATGTATATTATGTAACAAACTTCGGGTGGTGGGTTACGGCACGGATTCAAACGGATTGGTTTTTCCGATCGATCGTACCCGTGCCTAACCCACCCTACGAAACTCGACCATCTTTTGGGCTAACCCACAAAGTTTATGCAAATGCTACGCCCGATTGCCTTGTCCTAACCCATGTGGCGATTGCTATATTGCGTAGGAACGCAAACCTTGCGCCCTAGATTGGTAGACCACATTGAGGGATTTGATATTAGAGTTGAGGCATAATTTCTGACTGAATTTGCCGCACGGCAGTCAGTGCCGAATAACTCACCCCCGCCGTGCCTTCTCCGGGATGGGTGGAATCGCCCACTAACCAGAGGTTGGGCAACGGGGTGCGGTTGGCAAAGCCAAACGGTCCGAAGGTGGAAATCCGCTGTCCGATGCCGCCAACCACACCGCGATCGCGTCCGGTAAACTGTTGAAAGGTGCGGGGCGTTGCCGCTTCGACGTGGACGATCGTTTCTGGGGTTAAATGGAAATAGTCCCCGAGGCGGGAAACGGCTTCCTGGGTGTACTCCTGCTTCAGAGCTTCGTAGTCCCGGCAGTTCCACCACTGGCGGGGATCGGTGAAGGAGGAGGCGATAATCGTGGCTTTGCCTTGGGGGGCGCGTCCGTCTCCCGGTTGGCTGACGGAGACGAACAGGGAATTGTTCTCGCCAATGGGTCCGGTGGCGTTGTAGAGAAATTGTAGGTGGGGGGGACAGTTGGCGGGAATTGCCGCTTCCTCCACGCCTAAATAGACGACAAACGCGCCCGATGCGTCTGGGAGTTTCTCCACCCGATGTTTGTACCCTCGCATCGGCAACGGCAATCCTGACGAACGTTTCCCTTCCCCTTCCAACAATTGCACCAAGTTCTGCACGGTAACGTTGGCGACAACGATATCGGCGGATTCCGTCCAAACTTCGTCGGTTTTCAGGTTGCGAATTTTCACTCCCGTGACTTTGCCGCCTTGGGTGTCGATATTTTCGACAGCGTGGCGCATTAATAACTTGCCGCCATCTCGTTTTAAAGCAGAAACCAGGCGATCGCTCAACACCTGCATACTGCCTTTGAGGTGATACAATCCCATCGGGGCTTGGGAAATGCCCAACGCCGTCGCCGCGTACAGTAGTGCCGTTTCTTCGGCGTCTACTTGAGAATACAGCTTCAGTTGCAAATCGAGAAAGGTTCGCAGGCGATCGTCTCCATCCAATTTAAACCAACGCAAGGCATCCCCCACCGTCCAATAGGTAAAGGGAACGGTGAACAGGGTATCCGGACGAACGGCGCGAACCAGTTGCCACATATCCCACAGATTGCGCGGCGGCAATACCGGATCGCGCTGTTGAAAGGCGAAGCTGTAGCGAAATAACTTGCCCATCAGTTGCCAAAAGGGTTCGCTGCCGGGAAACTGGCGCTGCCGTTCTGCTTGCCATTTGTGCGGATCGCGCCAGACGTTAATCGGTTCGGTTTCGCCGGGTAAATAGACCGCACACGCCGGATCGCAGAAGGTGGCTTCGGGAAGGTCGATTTCCAATTCTGAGAAGATGCGGTGGTGGATGCCACCCGCTTCTAAACCAGCGACTTGGGTTGCCCCAACATCGAAGGTAAAGCCCCGCCGTTGGAAGGTGGAGGCGCACCCGCCGGGAACGATCGCCCGATCGAGCGTTAAAACCGAATACCCCCGACGGGCGAGTAATGCCGCTGTCGTTAATCCCCCAATCCCCGCACCGATGACGATCGCGCGGGTGGGGCGGGTGTCGAAACTGAGACGATCGCGCATAAATTCTTATTTACTTTACATATCTTAATACTTATCGTATCTTAAAATAAAACAAGAATAAATATCGATATCGATCGCAACGCGGGTTCTTGGGGAGTGGCTAGTCGCTAGCAACTAGTGACAAAAAACTGATAACGGGTCACTGTCTTTTTCCCCTCCTCCCCCGGTTTCTACCCTCTGCCTTAAAATTCCCACCTAGTCGCGAAAACCCAGCCCCTTACACTTAACGATCGCATGACTTTTACCCTGCTTTCTCGATCTGCCGCTACAACTCTCAACTCCCCGACGATTCAGCATTTTCCCCAAGGTTTTACCATCATTGCCGAGCAAGTTCCCGTGGAAGCGGTGAATTTGAGCTTGTGGGCGAATGTGGGATCGGCAGTGGAACCCGATCGCATCAACGGGATGGCGCACTTCTTGGAGCATATGGTGTTTAAAGGCACCGATCGTTTGGAAATCGGCGAATTCGAGCGGGCGATCGAAGAACGAGGCGCCATCACCAATGCCGCCACCAGCCAAGATTACACCCACTACTACATCACCACTGCCCCCAAAGACTTCGCTGCCCTCGCCCCCCTACAATTGGACGTGGTGTTCAATCCCCGCATCGACGAAGACGCTTTCGAGCGAGAAAAATCGGTGGTCTTAGAAGAAATCCGCCGATCGCAAGACAGTCCCCAACGCCGCAGCTTCCAACGGGCGATGGAGGTGGCATTTGAAGCGCTCCCCTACCGCCGTCCCGTTTTGGGTTCCGTCGAGGCGATCGAAGCCCTCAGCGCCCAGCAAATGCGGGATTTCCACGGAACCTGGTATCAACCGAGTGCCATGACTGCCGTGGCGGTGGGCAATCTCCCCGTAGAGGAGTTAATCGATACGGTGGCGTCCTCCTTTCTAGATGTTGCGGGCGACAGCTTTTCCACCGCCGCCCCCCGTTTTTCCATTCCTCAATTCGGTTCTGCCAACCCGGAACCCGCCTTCGGCGAAATCATCCGCCGCGAGTATGTCGATGAAAGCATACAACAAGCGCGGTTAGTGATGATGTGGCGGGTTCCCGGTATGATGCAACTCGAAAAAACCTATGCCTTGGATGTCTTAGCCGCGATTCTGGGCAAAGGACGCACGGGACGCCTGATTCGCCAATTGCGGGAAGAAGAAGGGTTGGTGTCCCACATCGGCGCCGGAAATATGAGCCAACGCTTGCAAGGGATTTTCCAAGTTTCGGCGCAGTTACCGACAGAAAATATCGCCACGGTAGAAGCCAAAATCCTCGATCGCATTCGTGCCTTGCAAACTGCCCCCGTTCTGGAATCGGAACTCGCCCGGATTCGGACGCAAGTTGCCAATCGGTTTATTTTCGGCAACGAAACCCCGAGCGATCGCGCCAATTTGTACGGTTATTTTAACGCCACTGTCGGCGATTTAAATCCGGCGATCGACTATCCCCAAACCATTCAAAGTTTGGACTTAGATGACTTGCAACGCGCGGCGATCGAGTATCTTTCTCCGGAAGCGTACGGCATCGTCATCATTCGTCCAAAAAATTGAGACTCTTTGGGTCGGGAGATCGATCGAGATGTGAAATCCCAGGCAAATTGGCAACCGTTCGCGCAGCGACGACCTAGGAGTATCGCCACTTCGGACTCGCGTTCGATCCTCGATTTCACCCTCTAAATTCCCGATCGCGCCCACCCATGATAATTCAAAACCACATTCTCCATCTCGAAACCGCACCGGGTATAGAAATTTATAACCTCACCCCTCAAATTGCCAATTTGCTGGCAGCAACTGCCATTCAAAACGGTCAAGTCTCGGTCTTTTCCCGCCACACGACCACCGCACTTGCCATTAATGAATACGAAGAAAGATTGCTCGGGGATCTCAAAGTTTACTTAAAAAAACTCGCGCCGCCGGACGACAAATACTTGCACAACGATTTGCACCTGCGCGACGTTCCCCCCGACGAACCAGAAAATGCCCACTCGCACTTGATGGCAATGACGTTGAGTACCAGTGAGGTCATTCCCGTTCTGGAGGGAAAAATGGCATTAGGAACTTGGCAATCGATCCTCTTTTTCGAGTTAGACGGACCGAGAACGCGCGAAGTTTTAGTGCAGATTTTGGGTGCAGATCCCATCCCCTTCTAAATATAGGCGATCGGGTTTTGATCGAACCTAAATCTGGCAGAGTGTGGCATAATGCAAGCCGTAAAACCCGGTTGCGGAGAAAATCCGGAAATGAGCGATCGCTTAGCCACTCCACAGGAGTCTCGCCCGACTGCCCCCGCCTTGCTGAGTCCTTTTACCTTGGGGGATTTGTCCCTGCCCAATCGCGCGGTGATGGCGCCGCTCACGCGATCGCGAGCGGGTGAGGAGCGGATGCCCAACGCCTTGATGCGCGAGTATTACCTCCAACGAGTTTCGGCGGGTTTAATTGTCACCGAGGCAACGGTGGTTTCCCAGCAAGGGAATGGTTGGCTGCATACGCCGGGGATTTATGCCGACGAGCAGGCGGAAGCTTGGAAATCGATCGTCGATGCGGTGCGGGATGCCGGAGGGCGGATGTTTCTGCAATTGTGGCACTGCGGTCGGGCGTCCCACAGCAGTTTTCAACCCGACGGTCAACTTCCGGTGGCGCCCTCGGCGATTAAACTCGAAGGCGATGACATCCATACCCCCATTGGCAAGCAACCGCACGAAGTCCCTCGGGCGCTAGAAACTGAGGAAATTCCCCAGATTGTCGAAGATTATCGTCGGGCGGCGGAACGGGCAAAATGGGCGGGTTTCGACGGCATCGAAATTCACTCGGCAAATGGCTATTTACTCGATACGTTTTTGCAATCGAAAACCAATCACCGCAGCGATCGCTATGGGGGCAGTTTGGAAAATCGGTCTCGTTTTCTCCAGGAAATTTTGGACGCGGTTAGTACCGTTTTTCCCGCCGATCGTATCGGCGTTCGCCTGTCTCCCAATGGCGGTTTCAACGATATGGGTTCGCCGGATTTTCGGGAAACGTTTCTCTATGTTGCCGAACGGTTAAATTCCTATGGATTGGCATATTTGCATTTACTTGACGGTTTGGAATTCGGCTTTCACGAACTCGGAGAACCGATGACTCTCTCGGAATTTCGCCAGGTGTTTTCCGGACCGATCGTCGGGAATTGCGGGTACGATCGCGACTCCGCCGACGCTGCCATTCAACAGGGAGTTGCTGACTTAATTGCCTTTGGGCGACCCTACATCAGCAATCCGGATTTGGTCGAACGGTTTGCCAATGATTGGCCCCTCAATCCCCCTGCCGATATGAGCGTTTGGTATTCGTTTGGGGCAGAAGGGTATACGGATTTTCCTTTCTTTAACGAGGAATCCGCCCAGGGTTAAGAGATCGTTTATTGCGGTGGGCAACGGCGGATTGGCAATGGATATTGAGGAACACGATCGCGATCTCATCGCCATTGCCCTCCCTACTGACTTCTGACGGCTGACAGCTCACGGCTAATAGCTATCAAGATTTGATACGGAATTGAAACCCCAATCCTTTTGGTACGATGGTAACCTCGTCTCCGGCTCCACGATCGCCCTAGAACTCGACGATCCGGGCTGGCTGTACGGCGCTACGGTGTTTACCACCTTACGGATCTACGATAAAACCTTATATCATCCCCTGACGTGCTGGACGGCACACCGCGATCGCCTCTCGAGTTCGATCGCCGCTTTCGGTTGGCAGCCTCCCCATTGGGAACGGCTACTCCGAGGGGCAACGCACCTGAGTGCCGACTTTCCCGTTCTGCGCGTTACCCTGTTTCCCGACGGACGCGAACTGATAACCGGGCGATCGCTTTTACCTGACTTAGATCGCATCCAAAAGCAGGGAATTACTGCTTGGATTGCTGATTCTCCTCACTTTCGGCGATCGCTCCCCGATCTCAAAACTGGAAACTACCTGGGTGCTTGGCTGGCACTGCAAACTGCCCGCACTCACAACGCCCGAGAAGCCATCCTCATCGATGAAGGCGGAAATTGGCTGGAAACGAGTACCGGAAACCTGTGGGGATGGGGCAACGGTTGCTGGCGGACGCCGCCGGAAGGGGGGATTTTACCCGGAATTGGGCGATCGTCCCTCCTCGAGTTTCTGCGCGATCGCCCCTACCCCGTTATCGAAGAACCCTGGACGCCGGAGGTTCTCCCCACTTTAGAAGCGATCGCCTACACCAATAGCGTCGTCGAACTCGTCCCTATCCATACCGTCTTGCCTCCGTCCGGCAATCCTCTCCGCTTCGACCCCCACCATCCCAGCTTCGCCCTCCTCCGACAATTATGGCAACATCAGGGAGAAGAGGGTGAGGGGATGAGGAGGTGAGGGAAAAAAAGCGGGGGGAGCCGGGGGAGAAAGCAACTAGAACTAGCAATTACAAACCCCAAACCCCAAACCCCAAATCGACCAATCATCCTTGCTTGAGAACCAACAGGGTAATGTCATCGTAAATTTTCTGCGTGCTGATATATTGTTTGAGATCGGCAACGATCGCTCGTTGGATGTCCCGCGCGTCCTGATGTGCGTGACGGCGAGCGACTTGTGCGAGGCGATCAACGCCGTATCGCTTGCCATAGGGGTTTTCGGCTTCGGGAATTCCGTCGGTATAGAGAATAACCACATCGCCAGAATTTAATTCGATCGACGCGCAATTGACAAATCGAGCGATGTCGTCTTCTAAGCCGATGGGAAAACCCAAATCGATGGTATCGATGCGTTCGATTTTGCCATTTTTTCGGATGACGATCGCTTCTTCATGCTGTCCGCTCAACTGCAATTTTCGGTCTTGATATTCGAGTAATGCCAGGGTCAAACTTTTATCGGAGTTCATGCGCCGAACGCTGCCGCAAATGACTCGATTGAGCACTTCTAATATTTTTTTTGAATCGGTTTCGCGATTTGCCAGTAAGGTTCGGACTGCGGTTTGAACGACGATCGTCAAAACGCCACTTTCGAGTCCGTGTCCGGTGACATCCCCAATCCCAATCAGCAGTCTGCCCTCTTGAAAAAGAACATCGTAATAATCGCCCCCTACGTCAGCCGCTGGCTCCATAAATCCGGCAATTTCTAAGCCGTCAATTCCTACAAATTCCCGCTCTTTGGGTAACAGCATTCGGTGTACTTTGTGCGTGATTTCTAGCTCGGTATTGAGGGATCGATTGACCGCTTCTGTTTTTAACGTGCGCTGGGTGACATGCGTTAAATAAGTGGCTAGCAAACTGGTTAAAAAGAGTCCAATGGTTAAAGTGGCGATCGCTCGACTGGCAACTTTATCCGTACTCGCTCTCGGCACGATCAACACCGACCATTCTCGATCGGCAACATTGAGCGTACGAACGCAGGTACTTCCATCTCGACCGTAAGGACAGTAATTCGTCGTGCCGGTTTTAAGAGTGGGAATTTTAGATTTATCTTGAATAAATTCTCGGGTGCGAGAATTATAAAATAGTAATAATTCGGAATTTTCTTGATATAATGATTTGATTAATGAAGAATCCAAGCGATCAAAAGAAAGATCGAAAAGATAAAAGTTAAGATCTTCCAGACTCAAAGCCCCGATCGAATTTGAAATAACTTCTTGAATGTCGATCGAGAGGTAAATTATACCTTTTAATTTTTTATCGGAAACGGCTTCCGTGGAGAGTTGTGTCGAAGCAGGAATACTATAAATGGGTTGGTAAATTTCAAATATAGAAACAGCAGAATCATTTCTCGATAAATGGGGTGTGGCAATTGCAATCTCAAACGTTTTAGCTCGATCGATGCTTAACCTAGAAATCGGATTTGCCGCGCGATCGCATCCCACCTCCGGACGATACTCCTCTGGAGCCGCTGCGCGATACTCCTCTGGAGTCGCTGCGCGATCGAGTGTTGGCATTTCTAAATAGATCGTTGGATAGTATTCCGCACGAGCTTCCAACGGAAGCTCTCGATTCGAGCCTTCACAGTTGCGAATGCGGAAATTGGGATCTTCAAGTTGGCGATTTTTTTCATAGCGCGATCGCTCGTCTCCGGGAACGTATTCCAACCAACCTAACTCCAAAATCCCCGGTTCTCGCGTGAGAAACACTTTGGAAAAGCGAGCAAACTCTTCCGCAGTCACCCGTTCTGACGAATCGTAAAATGCACCCATTGCTCGAGGAACTTGCAAATATTCATCGATACTTTGCTGTAACGCTAAAGCTAAATTATTCGCACGTTGGGGAAATTCTTCTTGAAGTTGAGTGGTTTCCCAGTTCCAGGCAACTCCAGATGCGAATGCCGAACAACCGATGCCCGCAATCCAACTCAACCAGACGGGTAAGTAAGGCGATGCTTTCAGCCACTTGAAGTTTTTGAATTTTGGATTGAGTTTGGCGATCACTTTTTTTTCGATCGATGCTGGAGACTGGAAATCCGCCTATCGGGTTGTCCTAATGTCACCATAGCATAATTTTTTCGCCGATATCGAGTTGACCAACCTTAGAATTCTCCACGGCTTTATGTCGATGAACTCATCGAGATCGACGCGATTTTATTGAAAGTAAAGTGCTGTCAACAGGGCAACAAATGCTAACCAAATGTTACGACTGACTTCCTGTCCGTATTTAAATTCCTCCAAACTCGGACGACACGTCTCGTCCACCGCATTCCAAATAAAACAGTATTCGATCCAAAACCAAAGTGGGGGTAAAATCGCCGTGAGAATGAGGGCTAGTTTTGCTAAAATCCGATCGTGCCAGTTCGCCAAAGCGGGAGTGAGCATGATAATCACCGCCGCGATCCCGAGACTCAGCAGTGTCCACCCGGCAATCCCCACCCATTTCCACCGGTTATTTTTTGAGTCTGTCATTGCTTTACTTATTACTTATTACTTATTACTTATTACTTATTAAGCAACGCATTGGTAATGATTCGCCGAATGCCGATATCCGTTAAACGCTGCCAATCGAGCGGATCGTCTACCGTCCAAACCACCGCTTCTACACCGCGATCTCGACCGATTTGTACCCATTGGGGGCGATCGAGAAAAATGCGATATTCGGCAATGGTAACGGCATTGCCGTCGGCGGCAGCAAGTTCGAGTTTGGCAGCGTATTTCTCCGCTGTTTCGACGCTGTAACCGATGGAAAATTGGCGAGTTATTTCGCGAATGAGATCGAGAATGGTCTCGCTAAACGAACAGAGAAAACACCGATTTTCCCAGCCTGTCGAGAGGAGTAAATCGACCAAAACTTGCAGATTTTCAATCGACCACGAACAGTGCGGTTTGAGATCTAAATAGAGAAATCGATCGAGGGTTTGCAAGCAATCTAACACTTCAGAAAGGGTAGGAATCCGCGTGCCGATATATCGATCGCTAAAGTGAGAACCAACATCCAGTTGTTGCAGTTGGGACACTGTTAAATCAGAAACTGAACCGGAAATTCCAGCGAGGCGATCGAGGGTGATATCGTGAAAAGTCACGGGAACGCCATCAGCACTCAGTTGCACGTCCAACTCCACCGAATGCGCCCCGGATTGCAACGCAGCATCGAAAGCGGGAAGGGTATTTTCTGGGGCGATCGCACTGTATCCTCGATGGGCAATAATTTCGATTTTTTCCCAAGAATTTTTATCGGTCGATCGTTCGAGATTTTGCATTTTATGGTATTGTAACCTAAGCTGTTAGTTTTTAACGATTCGCGATTTTGGCGTTGAAATCGCGAAATTATTCCATCGAGGCGATCGATTCAGTCTATATCGCCTGACCTTTGCATCCGTTCGACTCGCAAATTTTTCTCCTCTATTTTTCTAGGACTTTCTCATGAAAAAATACTGGTCGGTTGCCGCGATCGCGGCTTGTTTGTCTGCTTGGGGAACGATCGTTCCTCTGTCTATTGCTAGCGCGAATACGGCAATCCCAACTGGGGCGATCGAGCAGCTATCCTTAGACCAACAAACGGCACTCGAAAATGGCGACATTATCATCACGGGAACCGACGGCGATTATGTTGCCAGAATGGTTGTCGATGCGTCGGTAGACGACTTGTGGTCAGTGCTGACCGACTATAATAATTTTACCGAATTTTTGCCCAATATTGTCTCCAGTACAGTTGTCGAATCGACGGGAAATAACTATGTTGTCGAGCAAGTGAGCAAGCAGCGAGTTTTCTTATTCGATATCGAATCACGATTGTTAACCGAAAATATTCAAACGGAAAAACAGCGCGTCGATTTCCGCTTAATTGAAGGAGATTTAGCACTTTTTCAAGGATACTGGACGATCGAACCCATCTCTTCAACTGTTGAAGGCAATCGGGATCGATTGCTCATCACCCAATCCGTCGAAGTTCAACCCGAACGCGGAACCCCAGAAGCCATGTTTTACGACATTTTTAAAAGTGCTTTAGAAAAGACGCTAACGGCAATTCGCGAAGAGGTCGATCGACGGAAAAGTTTGTAAGGGATTTCTCAAAAATTTAGGGTCAACTGATTCGATCCCCTCTGGATTTAGGGGGATCTTTTTAGCTCGCTAAATTACGGTTATTCATTCGATCGATCGCCATTCACTCCACAATTTAGCGAACCTAACGAAGATCGATCAAGTGGCAAATTCAACCTTCTATTCGGCATTTGTGCCACCAATTCAACTTGACCTTTCTCGTTGATTATCCAACCTTGTGCTTCGACTAAGGGAGGTGTAGGGTTATCTATCGGTACATCCGAAACCTTCCCCTCGGGATCGACCCAACCGGAAGAACTGGAAAGCATATCGGTCGGACTTCGGGGAATGCCGCCGCGTCCGGTTGCTACAAATTCGCTGCGTCGAGAGTTTCCCGGCGAACAGCGAGTATCGAGCAAATCTTCCACATCTACCACATTTTCCGGCAACTTCACCAAACCCGAAGTGGGATCGACCCCTTCCAAATTAATTTCGACCACACCGTTAAATTCGGGTCCGAGTGCGGAAGTTGCGGTCAAATCGCTTTGCGGTGTGGGAAAATCGCGAAATTCCGTTCCCAAAACTCCTTGGGTATTAATCGTAATTTGACCGCCTTCGCTTTGCTGGGAATTGGCGCTGATATCGCTATTTTCTAATGCGGTTAGAGTGTCGGTATCGATATCAATATTTCCGCCTTTACTACCGGAATTGGTACTGATGAGGCTACCGTGACGCAGTTGCATCCCAGATGAACGCACGCGAATATTGCCAAAGTCACCCCGTCCGGTGTCCGATCGAATAATGCCATTATCGAGATAAAGGTTATCTGTAACAATATCTATATCTCCGGCTTCTCCTGACTCATTGGTGGGTTCGAGCAACGTTGCTGTTATTACGGCTCCATCTCGAACGATTAACGTTCCGGTTTGCCGTTTAATATTACCGGAGTTACCGCTGGCATTGAGTTGAGAACTGACGAATAAACCACTGTCAAATAAGCCACTATTTTGACCGACCAATTCTACAAATTCTGAAGCTTTAACATCGATCGTGCCACCCGTACCCGAACCCCAAGTTACTGCTTGAATTTGCGCTCCATTCCGGACAATTAAGCGTGGAGTTTCAATAGTAATATATCCTCCAGATCCACTATTTTCCGTCGTTGTGCCAACAGTGCTATGAAAGGAATTAATGGGATCTTCTATGTTAATATTTTTTCCAAAAAGTTCGATTGATTCTGATGCAACTAGGAGAATATTACCTGCTCGACCTGATGCAAATGCTAGCGTGTAAATTTGCGATCCATCTTCGATGACTAATCTTCTAGTTTCAATTGTTATATTTCCAGCCGAACCCGAGCTAAAACTTACAGATTGTAAATTGCTAGAACCAAATCCAAATGGCTTGCCTCTGACTAGTACGTTAATAAAGGTTGGAGAAGAAACTAATTCAACCCAATCTGAAGCCGTAACCGTTAAGTTTCCCCCGCGACCTTCTGCTATAGAAGTTGTAATCAACAATCCTCCATCATACACACCTAAACGTTGTGTCGAGAGGGTTAAGTTTCCTGCTGCACCCGTCCCATCTGTTCCCGTAATGAGTGCCGAGCGATTGACGTTAACCGCATCTGTTGCCGTAACCTCTAACGCTCCGCCGCGTCCTCGATCGAAGGTGGAAGTTGCAACGATCGCCCCATTCTCGAGAAATAATCGAGCGGTCTGAATGCTGATATTTCCGGCATCTCCTTCTCCGAAACTGACGGCAAATATACCATCACTAATGTCATCTAAATTAAACCGACTTTCAGCTAAATCTAATACGATTGAAAGTAAATTTCCTCTACCACTGAGATCGATCTCATCCGACGCCTCCAGAGTGACATCTCCTCCTCTGCCACTTCCCTCCGTCGCCGTTGAAATTAACGAGCCCTCTTCTAATAAAAATCGATCGGCATGAATGGCTATTCCCCGACCATTTTCACTCCCCAATGTCTTCGATAAAATTGCCGATTCTCCGGTGAGGAAAACCCGTCCTCCCCACAACTGAATCTCACCCCCACCCATCCCACTCGCATCGAGAACCGATTGTTGAGAAATCTCGAGATTTCCAAATTGTTCGACATTTTCGGATTCCCAGGCGAATGAGGTTGGGTTGAAGCTAACTTGACTGCCTGCTGCCACACTCCCCACTTCAATTCTTCCCTCGGGTGCCCTTAAAGACGCATCCTCCAGCTTGACATTGCCGCCAACCAGTGACAAAGTGCGATCGGGTTCGACCTCTAAAGTGGAAGAACGGACTAAAATTTGACCCGGATTTTCCCCAAATTGCAATCCGATGGGAACGTTAATCGTCAGCAACGGTGGCGCATCCGGTTCCGTCGCACTGTAGAAACTGCCATCGGCAAATACCAAACTTTCGGCGGTACTGCCAAAAAACGATCCCCCAATCTGTAACTGCGCGTTCGGTCCAAAAACAATGCCGTTGGGATTGACCAGAAATAGGTTCGCCGTACCGTTGGCGCGAATTAACCCGTCGATGTGCGAGGCATTTGTCCCCGTGATGCGCGTCAGGATGTTTTCGACAGTAACGGGATTGTTAAAAAAGGCTTCCCATCCCGTGGGAACAGAAAAGTCGGTAAAACTGTGAAACAAATTGCCGCCAACTTGGGTTCCCCCTTCGATGACTGAGGTATTGTTGATGGGAGGAAGAACGATCGAATTCTGGGGTAGCGTCCCATCCGGCACGATTTGTGCCACTGCTGACGGGATGCCGCTCAAGCTGGAGAGAACAAGGGCGATTGTGAGTCCGGATGCACCGAGTTTCATGAGTCAGGCAAGATGGTCGATCGCCAGTATTTTATGCTAGAAAGCAATAAAGATCTCTAAATTTTTGCAAAATTTCTCTGACTTTCAGGCGATCGCTATGACCGATAATCAGTGGACACAAGTTCGGGAAACCTTCCAAAAACTGTGGGGATACGAGGACTTTCGGTATCCCCAAGGGGAAATCGTCCGATCGCTCTTGCAGCACCAAGATGCCTTAGTCGTGTTGCCAACGGGGGGCGGAAAATCCATCTGTTTTCAACTTCCGGCGCTCTTACAAACCGGGTTAACTTTGGTAATTTCACCGTTAGTGGCACTGATGGAAAATCAAGTCAAAGAATTGCGCGATCGCCGCTTACCTGCGACTGCCTTACACTCAGAAATTCCCCGATTTCAAACCAAGGAAATTCTCCAAGGAATTGCTCAAAATCGCTTTCGATTGCTGTATCTTTCCCCAGAAACGTTACTCAGTCCTAAAGTATGGGAAATCCTCACAAAACCCGAGATTGCCATTAACGGATTAATTCTCGACGAAGCCCATTGTTTGGTACAGTGGGGCGATACCTTTCGTCCCGCATATCGCCGTTTGGGAGCAGTTCGAGAAGCCTTGCTGAAGTGCAAACCCGCCGGAACCCGCATCCCCGTCGCCGCCTTCACCGCCACTGCCGACCCCGCCGCACAGCAAACCATCCGCCAAGTCTTGCAACTGAAATCGCCCCAACTTTTCTTACAAAACCCCTATCGTGCCAACCTCGCCTTAACCGTCCGCATTGCCTGGACGCCGCGCGGACGGAAACAACAGTTACATCAATTCATCCAGGCGCATCCCCGACAAACCGGGCTAATTTACGCCCGAACGCGCCAGGATACGGAACGGTTAGCCAACCAGTTGCGGGACGCCGGATATGCCACGGCGGCGTACCATGCCGGGTTGAGTCCCCAGGAGAGACGATCGATCGAGAATCTCTGGTTAGAGGGTAAGTTACCGTTCGTGGTGTGTACCTCTGCTTTTGGCATGGGGGTGAATAAAAGTAACGTGCGCTGGGTCGTCCATTTCCAAGCGCCTGCTTTGTTATCGGAGTACGTGCAAGAAGTGGGACGGGCGGGACGGGACGGCAAACCCGCCTCAGTCCTGACTCTGGTGAGCGAACCGACAGGAATTCTCGATCCCACCGACAAACAGCGCTGGGACTTTTTCCAAGAACGCGGGCGCTCGCAAATTCAACGCGCCCGCCAACTGGCAAAGAAACTCCCCCCCCAAGGCAACATCCTCGAAGTTTCCCGGCAATACCCAGATAGTCCGATCGCCCTGTCCGTCCTCCACAGTACCGGACAACTGCAATGGATCGATCCCTTCCGCTACCGAATTCTTCCCGCTAAAACCGCCCCAACCGCGAATCTCGACGCCGCCAAACAAATGGCGCAGTATCTCAACACCCGCTACTGTCGCTGGCAGTTTCTCCTCCAAGCTTTTGGATTTGGCAAAGAAGCACGGGGATTGCGTTGCGGCAAGTGCGATCGGTGTCGGGAATAGTCACAGGCAGAGGGAGCAGAGGGAGCTTTCTTGAGCAGGGGGAGAAGAAAGCCACTAGCAACTAGTATCGAGGACAAAGATTTTTTTTCATAGTGGGTTAAGCGTGGGTTAAGCTCGAGCGATGCCATACGTTCGCTGTACTGTGATCGGGTGTCTTTGCGGGTGGAGATGCGCGATCGCTCCCCAATCGCCGAAAGTCTAGCAGAGAGAAGAAGGTTGACCGATCTGAGGTTCGGACATTGCTGGAGTTTTCAGCGCCGCACGCCTAGGGATAAAATTGCTGAAGTCGCTTGTTTGTCCTCAATGCTACAACCGTGTCAAATTGCCAACTGTATCTCTGAGATCGGATGTTTTGGGAATTTTATAAAAGTTTAGAATTGCGATCGGGTTTTCCCGAACTTCGCTGGGTAAATTGAAGTCAAAATCTGAACGTTTGTCGGGGGTGCGGTGATGAAACGATCGAAAAAAGCGATGGGGATAGTGACGATTGCCCTGCTTCTATCCCTCGGTTCGGTGGGTTGGGCGCAGACCGAAAACGGGGGGAGCGAATCGGCTTTACAACTCTATCAAACGGGCGTCGAACAGTATCGCCAAGGTGAGTTAGACGCTGCTTTGCAAACCTTCGATCGGTTCCTGGAAATCGTCCGCGCCACCGAAAACTCCCAAGGGGAAAGCGTGGCTCTCAACCAAATCGGCTTGATTTATGCCGAACGGGGAAAACCGCAAGAAGCGCTGGAGCTTTACCAACAAGCTTTGGCGATCGCCGAGTCGATCGACGATCACCAAACCCAAGGAAAGATCCTCAATAATATCGGTGCGATTTACTCGAAATTATACCAATATTCTCAAGCCCTTTCTTTTTACCAACGCGGTTTAGAGATTTTGCGGCAAGGGGACGATCTCGCAGCGCAAATCGAAAGTTTCAATAATGTGGGGCTGACCCAATTGGAATTGGGTCAAACAGACGCGGCGAGAACGAGTTTTGCCGAAGCGCTGACGCTCGCCCGAAAACTTGAAGATCTCGCTTTAGAAGGGCGCACGCTGAGCTATCTCGGCAATGCAGACAGCCAACTGGGACGCTATGCCGATGCTTTACAGAATTATAACGACGCTCTGACCCTCAACCGAGACACGGGAGATCGCCTCGCCGAAGGAACCACCCTGACCGGGTTGGCATTGGTTTACAGCCACCTGGGACGGGACGAAACCGCGCGATCGCTTTACGAACAAGCGCTAACCATTGTCCGAGAAACGAGAGATCGCAGTACCGAAGCGCAAATTCTCACGGGGTTGGGGTTGGTATACGGCAACCTGGGAGACCCCGACGCCGCCCTCAACGCTTACCAGCAGGGATTAGCGATCCAGCAAGAACTGGGGGAAGAAATCGCTGCCGAGGCAACGCTGGTGGGGTTAGCGCAAGCGTACGAAAATTTGGGACAGATGGAAACGGCACTGCAATATTACCAGCAAGCGCTGAGTGCGAGTCAAACTTCCGAAGATCGCGCCACCGAAGCCACCATTCTCAACAATATCGGCGGGTTTTACCAAAAATTGGGACAGTGGTCGGAGGCAGTAGAGTTTTACCAACGGGCGCTGGCAATCGCCCGAGACTCGGGAAATCGCGCTACCGAAGGCACGGCGCGAACCAACATCGGCGCGACCTTCGTGGCGGCGGGACAATGGGCGGATGCCGAAGCCGAATTGCGCGGGGCGATCGAGATTTGGGAAAGCTTGCGAACCGGGTTGAGCGATGCCGATCAAGTGGCGATTTTCGACAAGCGATCGATCGCTTACGATTTGTGGCAACGAGCCTTAGTCGAACAAGAGCGGGTAGCCGATGCCCTGGAAGTTGCCGAACGGGGACGGGCGCGGGCATTTGTAGAATTGCTGTCGTTGCGGGTCGGAGAGCGATCGGCAGCGGAATTTGCCGCCCCTGCTGCCCTCAGCTTTGGGGAAATCCAACGAGTTGCCGCCGAGAGCCATGCCACCTTAGTGGAATATGCGATCGTCGAAGATCGACTCTATATTTGGGTCGTTTCGCCCGACGGCAATCTCGAGTTTCGATCGGTCGTCCTCGATCGAGCGATTCCCGACATTGCCGTTGCTGCCAATCGGGGGGCGCAATTGAGTCGGGGGATGTCCGATTGGGTGCGGGGCATCCGAGGCGACACTTCAGAATCCGCCGAAACCGTCACCACCCGCTTGCAGAAAAGCTACAACGCCTTCATCGCTCCGATCGCCGATCTCTTACCCGACGATCCCGAAGCCAACGTCGTCATCATTCCCCACAAAGAACTCTTCCTGGTTCCCTTCGCCGCCTTACAAGCCCCCGACGGTCGCTATCTCGTCGAAACCCACACCCTCTCGATCGCCCCGTCCATCCAAGTTCTCCATCTGGCAAACCAACAAAAAGCCGGAATGCAACCCTCCCCCACTGCCGGAGCGCTGGTAGTCGGCAACCCCACCATGCCCGAAATTACCTGAGAACCGGGACTTCCCCCAGAACCCTTAGACCCCCTCCCTGGCGCCCAAGTGGAAGCCGAAGAAATTGCCCGCCTCCTGAACGCCCAACCCCTGATCGGGTCGGCAGCCACCGAATCCGCCGTTGTTGCCGCCCTCCCCAACGCCCGCATCGTCCACTTAGCAACCCACGGCTTCCTCAGCGATTTCGGCACGGGCATCCCCGGCGCCTTGGCTCTCGCGCCCTCTGCCACCGACGACGGCTTACTCACCGCCCGCGAAATCTTCAACTTGCGCCTCAATGCCGAATTGGTGGCTCTCAGCGCGTGCGATACGGGCAGGGGAACCATCACCGGAGATGGCGTAATTGGCTTGTCCCGCGCCTTCATCACCGCAGGCGTCCCCTCGTTGTTAGTGTCGCTGTGGGCGGTTCCCGACGCACCCACCCAAGAACTCACCGTCGAATTTTACCGCCAACTGGAAACCCACCCCGACAAAGCGCGGGCGTTGCGGCAAGCCATGTTGCACATGATGCAGAAATACCCGAAACCTCGGGATTGGGGGGCATTTATTCTGGTCGGCACGGCTGAATGACCGTGGCGACTACGATCGCTGAACTTTAGGAGGATATCGACAATCCGAAAACTCTAGTCCGCCCGGAATCGGCACGTCAGCGCCCTAAAGCGGATTGCTGGGACGCTGATTGCTGATAGCTATAAATATTGCAAAATCGGACTATTGCGAACCCAACAGCTTGTTTTCATTTTCCCCCACGCGAGGCAATCCCAAACTGTAATTTTGAACGCGGGCGTTGAGATTGTAGCTAATTTTCCCTTCAGATAAGAGCGATCGCACGAAATGTTCCAAATCCGACCCAATGCGGCGCAGATTGTATTCGGTCAACTCTTCGCCCTCGTAAGACTCGACGAACTCCTCAAACTTACGATACACCGATTGTAGGGCGTCATCATTCCAATTAAATTCGTTATCGGGATCGACATCCAAGGTCAGAACGCCCTCCTTGGGAATCAAATCCCGATCTCGAACTTCAGCCGTAAAAATATGGATGTGGCGAGTAGTCGATTTGAGTAGCATGGTTGTCTGGAACTCAGATAGGTGTAAAAGTTAACTTAATTTTGCCACGGAAGAAGAACCACAAAAGAAAGAGTTCAGAATTCAGGCGTTGCAGGAGTAAGCGCTTCGCGCTCACGAGCGCCTACAGAATGGGGGAAAAGTCCCAACGCGCTCTTGGCGTCCTTCGTGCCTTTGTGGTTCCTTTCCTTTTTTCTCTTCTTCCCTCAATCGAACCAGCGCCAAATTTTCACGGTTTTGTCGCAACTCCCACTCACCATCGTCTTGCCATCGGCACTAATTGCCAAACTATCCACCGTCCCCATATGACCGGAGAGGGTATAGCAAACTTCGCCACTACTGATTTGCCATACCTTAATTTTTTTATCGCTGCTGGCACTGATCAACTGTTCGCCATTGGGATGAAATAATACCGCATTCACATCGGCAAAGTGACCGGAGAAGGTTTGCAACAATTTTCCCGTGGGTAACTGCCACAAACGCACCGTGCGATCTTTGCCGCCGCTTGCCAGGAGCGTTCCTCCCGCACTCATTGCCAGCGAAGTGACCGAATTATTATGTCCGTGCAACGTGGCGATCGCCTTGCGAGTTGCCGGATTCCACAGATAAATGTGATTGTCCAACCCACCGCTGGCGAGGACTTTACCGTTCGGCGAGATCGTCAGCGCTTTGATAATCCCCGATTCCCCCGCTAAGGCGGCAATCGGCGCGCCGCTGGCAACGTTCCACAGGCGAATCGTCCGATCTTCGCTGCCACTGGCGAGGGTTTGTCCGTCGGGAAAAAAGGCAACCGCCGTGACATCGCGCAAGTGAGCGCTGAGGGTATGCACGAGTTTTCCCGAGCTCAGATCGGTGAGATGGATGGACGCATCGTCGCTGCCGCTGGCAAGGAACTGACAGTTGGGAGAGATCTCCAGTGCGTTCACCGCGCTGCGATGGTGGGTGAGGGTAAAGATTTCTTGCCCCGTCTGCAAGTTCCAAACGCGAATTTTTTTGTCCAAGCAACCGCTAGCGAGGATCGATGCGTTGGGAGCTAGCGCGACGGTCGTTACCCAAGAGGTATGGTCGTCGATCGTGTGGATGCAGTTCCAACCGGGCGAATTCGTCGGGGCATGGGGCGCCAAAAAGGCTTGGGTGGGAATGGTAGAGGTGGGGGCTTTCGGCGGTAGGGAGGTTTTGCGAGCGGGGGGCGGAAGTTCGATGGTGGTGGGCGCGTCGTTGGGGCGGGGGAACGATCGCGGCGGCGCGGATTGGCGCGTGGGGGGTCTCGAAGACGGCACGGCGAGGGTTTTGAAATCCCGAACGATCTCATCGACGGATTGGTAGCGCTCGACGACCAGATCGCGAATCATCTTCTCCAAAATTGCCGTCAGCCGATCGCTGATGCTAATGCGCTTGCGAGCCAGTTGCTCTTTCCAGCGCCAGCCTTTAATCGGATCGTAGAGCAAATCCGGTCGGGTGTGGGTCAGCAAGTGAATGCAAGTCACCCCCAGACTGTAAATATCGCTGGCGGGATAGGCTTTGCCGCTGCGCAGTTGTTCTAAGGGGGCGTATCCTGCCGTTCCCACCTTGGTTCCCGGTCGCGCCAGGGAGGTATTGGTCAGTTGTTTGGCAACGCCGAAATCGATTAACACCAGCTTGCCATTGCGATCGCGACGCAGGATATTCACTGGCGTGATGTCCCGGTGGATCACCCCCCGGCGGTGGATGAACCGCAAAACCGGCAGCAGTTGAGTTAAAATTTGGCAGATCTGCTGCTCGCTAAACGCCCCCCGTTCCTCCAACTCGTGCCACAGCGTCTGCCCCTCGATAAATTCTTGGACGAGATAGAGGCGACCCCCCTCTTCAAAAAAGGCAAATAGCGTCGGGATTTGCGGGTGTTCCCCCAACTTCGACAGTTGCATCGCCTCGTGCTTGAACAATTCGATCGTCTTTTTCCAACTCGCCGGATCGATTCCGCTCCCCAGTAATTGATGGGGCAGAAGTTGCTTGATAGCACAGCGCGTATCCAGGCGATCGCGATCGACCGCCAAATACGTCCGCCCGAATCCCCCCTGACCGAGCATCTTTAACGGGCGGTAGCGACCCCGCAACAACAGCGACGATCCGCAGGTTTGGCAAGATGTGGCATTATCGGGATTTTGGGGCTGCGAGCAATCGGGATTCAGACAAAAAATCATAGTCATCTACTCTAGCCGGAGAGCATTCTCGAGGGTCGATCTTGCCGCATCTGGGATGAAGCGATCGCGGGAAGAAGGCAAGTGGGCTGCCACGGAGCAATCCCGCATCAGTCGAGCGTTCCCCCAATCGCTCGCACCGCCACTCCCGAAGGAGGGGACGACGCCACCGATGCAAACCGGAGCGCCGCCAGACCGTTCGGACAGTTTATCTGCGTTGTTTTCGGGGTGGCATCCGATTGGATGTCCCTCGACGGGGACGGGGTTTCGGACGCTTGCGCCGCTTGAACCGATCGAGCATTCGTTCCACTTCCTGAGAACTAAACCCGATCCGACTCGGGCCGGCAACCGGTTGTTGACCCAGCAGCAGGGAAATAGCTTTACAAGCAATTTGAGAGCTATCCAATTCCTCTTCCAATTGCTGCAACAACTCCACCGCCTCTTCGTTAATATGCTGGTGTTGCAGTTTGCCTATCAGTTCGTTTTGATACTGCTTCTTCGCCTCGCCGATGGTGGGAACCTCTTCGTAAACAATCGGTGCCCCCGAGGTACTCATAATCCGACTGAGGGTTTTAAATTCTAGAGGTGTCACCAGGGTAATTGCCGTCCCCTTTTTCCCCGCCCGACCCGTGCGTCCCACCCGGTGGACGTAGCTGTCGGAATCGAAGGGAATGTGGTAGTTAAACACGTGGGTGACGTCGTGAATGTCCAAACCCCGTGCTGCTACGTCGGTCGCGATCAGCATATCGATCCGACTTTGCTTGAAATTATCGATGGTTTCGTCCCGCTGGCGCTGCTGCATATCGCCGTGGAGGGCGGCGGCTGCATAACCCCGAGAGACCAACGTGGTCGAGAGGGTATCGGTTTCCTTTTTCGTGCGGCAAAAAATCAGGGACTTGCCTGGGGTTTCCGTATCGATCAGGCGCACCAAAGCTTCTTCCCGTTCCCGCTCCTCGATCACGTAGTAACGCTGGGTAATATCGGCATTGGTGGTGGTATCTTTGGGCGTGATATCGATTTCGATCGGCTCTTTGAGAATTTTCTGAGCCAATTTGCGGATTGCCGGGGGCATGGTCGCCGAAAACAGCAGGGTTTGCCGCTCCGTGGGCAAATATCCGAAAATCTCTTCGATATCGTCGAGAAAGCCCATATCCAGCATTTCATCGGCTTCGTCTAAAATCACGATCGACGGATTGAAACCCTTCAATCGATCAGATTTCAAATGATCCAAAAGCCTTCCCGGCGTTGCCGTCACCACCTGCGCCCCGCGCCGAATCAGTTCGACCTGTCGTCCGATGGATTGACCGCCATACACGGCAACCGTGCGAATTCCCGCATAGCGCCCCAAACGATACAGTTCGTCGCTGACTTGGGATGCCAGTTCGCGGGTGGGAACGATCACTAACACTTCTACTTTGTTCGATCCCTGCACGGCATTCATCGCCGGCAAGCCAAACGCGGCAGTTTTCCCCGTTCCCGTCTGGGCTTGAGCTACGGTATCCCTGCCGGATAGAATAATCGGGATCGCTCGCTGCTGAATCGGACTGGGCGATCGGAACCCCGCCTCTGTCACCCCTTTGAGGATTTCCGGGCGCAAACCGAACTCTTCAAAGGTCGGCATCGGTTCGGGGGTGCGATTCTCTTGCTCTACTGTAGTATCCATAAGTTATGTTTGCGTTCTTGGGTTGAGATTGCCTGAGAGAGTGACTTGGAAAGCCAACGGTTTTGCCGGGGTTGGGTCGAAATTGCCAAGATAGAACTTGCCCCAGTGGGCATTGAGACTGAGATTTCGAGTTAGACAATTTCCCCGCAGGAACCGTCGCTGACTCATGGCTAATCCAACCTCGACACGCCCACAACGTTTATAAGCGTGGGTTTTTGGGTTCGATCGCTGGAGGGAAAAACTCCGGCGAGATCGAGATTCGGCTCGTTTGATAGCCATCAGCAGTCAGCTATCTGCCATCAGCCAGAACGATAGAGATCGGCTGAGTGCCAGTATGACCGGGGTGTTCGGCTACTCGGGTCGAACCCGAATGCCATACCCTCATGGCTATCGCTATACAACTTACACCTTACGCTGAAATTCCCGTTTTCACCCACGGGACAGAAGATCGATGACTGCTGACTTCAACGATCGTCGATCCGATGACAGTTGCGATGTTAACCTTTACAAATTCTATCAAATTTAGGGTTGGGGGTTTGGAGTTGGGGTTTGTGATGGGGTTAATGGTTAGTTGCTTCTCTCCTCTGGCTCAAGACGGCTTCCCCGGCTTCCTTTCCCCCTCTTCTCCTCTTCTCCTCACCTCCTCACCCTCTTCTCCCCCCCAATCGAGTACGGTTTCCACGAACTAGCACTCTCAATTCTCGAGTGCTAAATTTTTCTATTGGAGAGCTAAAATCACTCGAGAATGGCAAAAATAGTTTCGTTTAAAGAAGAGTCCCGACGGGCGATCGAGCAGGGGATTGACGCCCTTGCCGATGCCGTGCGGATCACCCTCGGTCCCAAAGGTCGCAACGTCGTTCTAGAAAAGAAATTCGGCGCACCCGAGATTGTTAACGATGGGATCACCATCGCCAAAGAAATCGAACTCTCCGATCCCCTGGAAAACACGGGCGCTCAACTCATTCGCGAAGTGGCTTCCCAAACCAAAGAAATCGCTGGGGATGGAACCACCACTGCCACGGTTCTCGCCCAAGCCATCATTCGCGAAGGCTTGAAAAACGTGGCTGCCGGCGCCAATCCGGTTGCCCTCAAACGGGGCATCGATAAAACCGTCGCCCGATTGGTCTCGGAAATCGCAGCCGTTAGCAAGCCGGTCGAAGGGGACGCCATCGCTCAAGTAGCAACGGTTTCAGCGGGGAATGACGAGCAAATCGGTCAAATCATTGCCGAAGCGATGGCAAAAGTCACCAAAGATGGCGTAATTACCGTCGAGGAGTCGAAGTCGCTGACGACGGAACTGGAAGTCGTCGAAGGGATGCAAATCGATCGCGGCTATATATCTCCCTACTTCGTCACCGATTCCGAACGGATGATGGTGGAATTCGACAATGCCTGCATTCTGATTACCGATAAAAAAATCGGCTCGATTCAAGATTTGATCCCCACCTTGGAAAAAGTGGCGCAGCAAGGCAAACCCCTGCTGATTATTGCCGAAGATGTGGAAGGGGAAGCCCTAGCCACCTTAGTGGTCAACAAAGCTCGGGGCGTGTTGAACGTGGCGGCTATTAAAGCGCCGGGGTTCGGCGATCGTCGCAAAGCCATGCTCCAAGATATCGCCATCCTCACCGGCGGTCAACTGGTGTCCGAAGAAGTGGGCTTGAGTTTGGACGCGATTTCCCTGGAAATGCTGGGAACGGCGCGCAAGGTGACGCTGACCAAAGATACCACCACCCTCCTCGCCGAAATCGACGATCGCACTAAAGCTTCCGTAGATAAGCGCGTTGCCCAACTGCGCCAAGAGTTAGCCAACTCCGATTCGGATTACGACAAAGAAAAACTGCAAGAACGAATCGCCAAACTCGCTGGCGGCGTCGCTGTCATCAAAGTGGGCGCGGCAACCGAAACCGAACTCAAAGATCGCAAACTGCGCATCGAAGATGCTCTCAACGCCACCAAAGCGGCAGTTGACGAAGGCATCGTTCCCGGCGGCGGCACCACCCTCATTCGCCTGGCTGCGAAGATAGACAGCTTCAAAGCCGATCTGTCTGGGGAAGAAAAAGTGGCAGCGGAAATCATTGCCAAAGCCTTGGAAGCCCCCCTGTATCAAATGGCAAAAAATGCCGGGGTCGAAGGTTCGGTGATCGTCGAGAAAGTCCGCGATGCCGATTTCAACATCGGTTACAATGCCATGACCGGACAACTGGAAAACTTGATCGCTTCCGGGATTATCGATCCGGCGAAGGTCGTCCGGTCGGCACTGCAAAATGCCGCCTCCATTGCCGGAATGGTGCTGACCACCGAAGCCCTAGTCGTCGAAAAACCGGAACCGAAAGCGGCGGCTGCACCCGGAATGGATGCTATGGGCGGCATGGGCGGTATGGGCGGCATGGGCATGATGTAGTCATTGCCGACTGCTGCTGGAGGTCAACCCCTTGGCAGGTAGCGCGAGATCGATCGATATCGGTCTCCGTTTGAACCGCCCATCTTCTGTGAATGCCTTAATTGCCAGTCTAGAGGCGAATCGCCGCGAGCGATTCGCCTGATTTTTTTTGTAAATTCTTGACGAAGTTGTGGGTTTTCCCGAAGGGATGAGGGAGCGTTGCTCGCCGCGAAAAGTTATGATGCTTCATAGGGATTGCCCTATATGGTTTGACCGATCGGGGAATTCATCGTGGCAAATTAGTGACGATCGAGGTGGATCGTGCCATCGCTCCCCCAGTTCGGGTTTTCAGATCGCCAGTTGGTATCCGACTGGCAATCGACGCCAATCCCGACTCGCTAGTCCTTGAATCGCTTTTTGATGGGGTGTACCGCATTGTTGAACGACCTCTAGCACTAAGGGTTGACATCCTTATTGACCGTACTAGTTGGGAAAATCTGGAAAACCGCAGTTCTCCAGCGCTCGTTCCCCGCTTATCCGTCACCCACACTGACTCATGCACGTCCCACACAATCCGGAACTGTTCGGCGCTTTTTTAGACTACAGTCCCCTGGCGATTGCCATGGTCGATCGCCAGATGCGCTATTTATGCGTCAGCCAGAAATGGGTAGAGGAGTTGGGACTGGATGATTCGACGGCGATCGGTCGATCGCACTACGAAGCGTATCCCTATCGTCGCACGGCTTGGAAACAAATTCATCAACACTGTTTGGCCGGTCATGAGGGCAAGTGGCAAGAACCTAAAATCCGCCAGTCCGACGTTAGAGGGGCTGCCTTTCAGTGGCACATTTGTCCGTGGCGGACGGCAACCGGAGAAATCGGCGGCTTGATTTTGGTGCGAGAAAATATTACCAAACCCAAACAGGCGATCGCCACGTTGAAAAGTGCCAACCACACCCTGAAGAAATCCTTGCACCAAGTCCGCACCCAACTTCAGACGACTCTGGAAGACTTGCGCCGCGAAAAAGAAGAACGCCAGCGCCTCGACGACACCCTCCCCATTACCCAAATGTCGATCAATAAAGCCGGAGACGCGGTTTTCTGGATCGATCGCCAGGGCAAACTCTTTTATATCAACGATGCCGCTTGTCTGGCATTGGGATACACCCGCGACGAACTTCTCTCCCTCACCATTCACGACATCAACCCGGATTTGCCCCCCGAAGTTTGGCCCGATTATTGGGATCAAATTCAGGAATTCGGCTCCTTTACCCTCGATTCCCGACATCGAACGAAAACGGGCAAAATCTTTCCGGTAGAAGTCACGGTTAACTCCCTGATGTACAAGGGTCAAGAGTGCGCCTGTACCTTCGTGCGCGACATTACCGAACGCAAGCGTGCTGAAGCCGAACTCTATCAAGCCACCCTCGCCGCCGAAGCCGCTAACCAAGCCAAAAGTTCCTTCCTCGCCAGCATGAGCCACGAACTGCGCACGCCCCTCAACGCCATTATCGGCTACAGCGAAATCTTGCAGGAAGAAGTGGAAGACTTGGGCTTGGAAAACGAAGATATCATGTCCGACTTGCAAAGCATTACCACGGCGGGTCGGCATTTGCTCTCGATTATCAGCGATATTCTCGACTTCTCCAAAATCGAAGCGGGGAAAATGGATCTGGTTCCCGAAGAATTCGAGGTTTCCCAACTGATTTACGAAGTCGAGTCTACCATCGAGCCGTTGGTGGAGAAAAATACCAACACGCTTAAAGTGATTTGCAGCCTCAATGTGGGGACGATGTATACTGATCGCACGAAAATGCGACAGGTGCTGCTCAACTTGCTGAGCAATGCTGCCAAGTTCACCCACCAGGGAACGATTACGATGACCGTCAATCGCCAAACGTCACCGTTTGCCCTCTACGCCAGCGATCCCGATCGCGATCCCGAAAATACCGCCTCCGATTCCTTTTCCTGGATTTGCATCCGCGTCAGCGATACGGGAATCGGCATGACCCCCGATCAAATCGACCAGATTTTCGAGCCGTTTACCCAAGCCGACGGTTCGACGACGCGCCAATACGGCGGTACGGGATTGGGACTGGCAATCAGCCGCCGCTTCTGTCAGATGATGGGGGGAGATATCACCGTCGAAAGCCAAGAGAACGTGGGTTCGACGTTTACGATCGATTTGCCCGCCAGCGTTCTACATAAGGATACCTTTACGAACGGATTGCCGGCTACGCCAGCCGATCGAGTTGCCGAGGAAGATGAGGACGAAACGCTTTCCGAACCCGATGGAGATTCAGAGTCTTTATGGTCGGTTCCCGATCCGGAGATGACAGACGAAGACTTCGCCGAGTGGGAATTGACCCATGCAGATTTAAATTTAGACTTGCCTCCGTGGGACGATTTGCCCGAAGATTTAGAAATTCCCCCCATTCCCGGCTTGGAGTTGGAGGAGGTGATCGAAAAAAAAGAGTGGCGTTTTGAAATGGAAGGCAGTGAGTAAATCTTAAGTAATAAGTAATAAGTTGAAATTAGCATGAAAAACTATCCCCCCGTATCTGCCTTGCAAATGCCCGATCGCCTGCTGTTGGGTCCTGGACCGTCTAACGCCCATCCGGCAGTGCTTCAAGCCATGAGTACGCCTCCGGTGGGACATCTCGACCCCACCTTTCTAGCGTTGATGGACGAAATTCAATCGCTGTTGCGCTACGTGTGGCAGACCCAGAACCCGATGACGATCGCCGTTAGCGGGACGGGAACCGCAGCCATGGAAGCGACGATCGCCAATTCCGTCCAACCGGGAGATATCGTCTGTGTCGGTGTTGCTGGCTATTTCGGCAATCGCTTGGTGGATATGGCACGACGCTACGGGGGGGACGTGCGGACGATCTCCAAACCCTGGGGAGACGTTTTTTCCTTAGAAGAACTGCGGCAGGCACTCGAAACCTACTGTCCGGCAATCCTAGCATTGGTACACGCGGAAACGTCTACGGGTGCGCGTCAACCCCTCGAAGGCGTCGGCGAATTATGCCGGGAATTCGGCTGTTTGTTGTTGGTGGATACGGTGACGAGTTTGGGCGGTGTCCCCATTTTCCTGGACGAATGGGGAGTCGATCTTGCCTACAGTTGCTCTCAAAAAGGGTTGGGTTGCTCTCCCGGCGCGTCCCCATTTACTATGAGTCCCAAGGCTTGGGAAAAATTGCAGCAACGCCCCAACAAAGTGCCCAATTGGTATCTGGATATGACGCTGCTCGGCAAATATTGGGGCAGCGAACGAATGTATCACCACACCGCACCGATTAACCTTTACTACGGACTTCGGGAAGCACTGCGTTTAATTGCTGAAGAGGGATTGGAAAATTGCTGGCAGCGCCACCAACAGAATGCCGAATACCTGTGGGAACAGTTAGAAATGCTCGGTCTAATCCCCCACGTTGCTCGAGAATTTCGACTGCCGACGCTGACAACGGTTCGCATTCCGGATGGGGTCGATGGTAAAGCGATTTCGGGCAAATTATTACAGGAATACAACATCGAAATTGGCGGCGGATTGGGAGAGTTGGCGGGTCAAGTTTGGCGGGTGGGACTGATGGGTTATAACAGTCGAAAAGAAAGCGTCGATCGCCTGATTTCCGCCTTGAAAGAGGTATTGCTGCGGTAACATCAGAAGCTATACATTGGAAGGGCGATCGCCAATCGCCCCTCCATTTATCAATGACCGGGTCAATATCAGAAACGGGTAATATGCTGCGTTCTATTTTCTCTCCATTCAAAGCTATTGGCGATCGAGAAAAAACGTAACTCGCAATTTTTATGATTGCGACGTTTATTTTATATGGAGTCTATTAAGGGTTAAGTTATTCAGGACGAATGACCGATCGGTAATTAACCAATCCCAAACCCAAAACCCCAAATGACCAATGACTAATTACCGACTCCTTCCTCCCATCAAATACAACAACGCCATTCGTACAGCAACCCCACTGGTAACTTGCGTTTGAATCAAACTCAACGCCGGATCGTCCATCAAATCCGAGCTAATTTCCACCCCGCGATTCACCGGACCTGGATGTAAAACTTTCACGTCCGGTTTGCACAATTGAAGGCGATCGCGCGTAATCCCAAAATGTTGGTGATATTCCCGCAAACTCGGTAACAAATGTTGCCCCATCCGTTCTTTTTGCAGGCGCAGTGTCATCACAAAATCGGCATCTTGCAGCGCGGGTTCCACTTGCCAGTGCAGGAACAATCTCTGGCGGCGTTCGTCTTTAATAGTATGGGCAAACAGTTTGGGTAACAACGTTGGCGGTGCGGCTAAGTGAACTTCGACACCGCTTGCTGTCAAGCTCCAAAGATTCGATCGCGCCACTCGCGAGTGCAAGATATCCCCCACAATCGCCACTTTCTTATCTTTTAGTAACTGCGATCGCGGATTTTCAGGATCGAGCAGGGAACAGAGTGTAAATAGATCTAGGAGGGCTTGAGACGGATGCTCGTGCTGACCGTCTCCGGCATTGAGAACGCCCACCCCCGTTCCCAATCGATCCATTTCGGCAGCAACCGCGTGGGGAACCCCCGCTTCCCGATGGCGGATGACCATAATATCGGTTCCCATTGCCAAATAGGTTTTGGCAGTATCCAAAATGGTCTCCCCTTTGGTGAGGGACGAACTCCCCGGAGAAAAGGTCAGCGCATCCGCACTGAGGCGCTTGGCGGCTAATTCAAAACTACTGCGGGTGCGCGTCGAAGGTTCAAAAAACATCGTGGTGACGACTTGACCTTGCAGCGTTGGCACTTTCTTCGTTCTCCGGGACAGTACCTCCCGAAAACTGGCAGCCGTTTGCAGCACGATATCGTATTCAGTCGGGAGAAAGTCCGCCAGAGAAAGAACGTGGCGGCGCGTCCAAGTCGTCGTAACCATCGATCGCAATTTAAGCAGGTTTTACTTATGAACAGTACCAAAAAATGTCTCATTTCCTTTGTTTCTGGCGTTGTCTTTGCCGGAGCGATCGGCTATAGTTGGGCAACGTTCGGCGAAAGAATTTCCTTACCCTCAGCGCAAGCGAGTCCCACCGCACCGGAAACCGTCACCCCATTGCTGGCACAAGTCGAACCGGAAAATACCGTTCCCGTGACAATTTACTACGCCGACAGCCAGTGCGAAACCCTGCTGCCTCAATCCGTCCGGGTTCCGGCTGAGAATACGTTAGAAGGGGCGGTAGGAGCGACGATCGATCGGTGGAATAGCGGCGACTTCACCCTTGCCGGATATCGCCTCAGCGTCGATGATGCCACCGGAATTGCTACAGTTGACCTGCGCGTCGATCCCAATTCCCCCCGACAAATGATCTCCCTATCCAGTTGCGAGCGATTTGCGCTATTTGGCAGCCTCACGGAAACCCTGACTCAAAATCCCGATTGGCGGATTTCCAGCGTGCAATTCACCGAAAAAGGGGAACGAATTAGTTTTTAGCGATTTGAACTCCATAGACGAATTCATAAACTTGCTTGCAATTGTTGTAGGGGATGAATGAGTGGAGGCAGATTGTTTTGAATGGTTGACCAGGTAATTCGTAAATTTACTTAAAAATATTCGTGAGCGATAATATTTCTCATATTACTCATTAGCCGCTAGGGAATTTCAGGTGCTAAGGCTTGAAGGTCAGCAGGAACATTCATCGCAGCTTCACCAATAATAATTAGATCGTAAAGTACAGCTTTAACAACAGTTTCGTGTTGACTAAACTCATCAAAACTCATACTAGCAGTTCGTCTTTGAATACTATCAATTGCGTTGAGAATATCTTGAATACGCTCTTTTGCAGATCTAGAAGACATGAATAGCTTCCTCTAAAATCGGTTGCCGGAGATGTTCTTTTAAGGCATCTGCTGTACCGAGATCGACGGGACATTGGAATAAATCTTCCAGATAGTGTTTGATTTGAAAAAATTCGAAGAAGCCAACGTATTCATTTAACTCAACCAAGATATCAACATCGCTTTGAGGGGTCGCTCGATCTCGAGCAACAGAGCCAAAAAGGTTAAGAGATTTGACCCCAAGCTTGCGTAGCTCTTCTTGATGAAGGTTAACTAAATTCAGTACATCTGACTTCCTCATACTTTTACCTTTTACTTGATATAACAATGTCTCCAATAGACATCTCCGAAAGTGAAAGGAAACGATCGCACATTCATTTTAACCTAGCGATCGCGTTCGCTGTCACAATCATCGCTGAAATCGCGCTTTTCGTTGAGGCTTTGAGGGAGGATTAATACTAGATTGACGACAGAAAATCCAGCCTACAGAAAAAGCGATCGCACTTTTCGCAAAAAATTTTCTATTTCCTGTTCGCTTTCCAACACGATTAACGGGGAAACAATTTCTTGCCACATCACGTAAGAACGTCGCGGACGATCTTCAGAGAGGGGGGAACGTTGGGAACATAAAACCAATCCGGTGCTTCCGCGCCCTTTTCCGGGGGTTCGGTCAATCGCCAATAAATTCCCGAATTTTGACCGATGCAATATTGTCCGTCGGGATGCAACGCTTGCAAAATGGGGGTAATCGAATCGGTAAGGAGAAAGCTTTGCGGATGTTCTTGGAAATTTTTCACAAACGTGCCATCGGATTCGGGAAGTTGAGTGTGGTCGGGTAAAGATTTGGGGAAATCCGATGGGGGTGGCGAGATACCCGTTCGATCTGTTCTCGTTGAGATCATATCAGATTGACTCCTCGATCGCTTCCACTATATTAATCGATCTGTCCGCGAAGTGGCGATCGAGAGCCGTCTTGGGAAAGTTATCGGACTTTTCAACTGTACAATTGTTTCATTTTTTCAATGCTTGGGTTCGAGATGTAGAAATTGTCGCGAATATGAAAATTAAATCTCAATCTCAAGATCGATCGGGGTTGTTGCTTTGCAATTTTTCGTCAGTTCGATCTTTAAGTAGATTCCATTCGATGTTCATTTTTGGTCTTTCCTAACGTTTTGCTTAACCCATAGTGATGTTAACTAGATTTACCCATTAAATCCACAGATTGGATTGAGGTCAAACCGCCATTCTCGGACATAACCCGAACCGTAGGTGTAATAGCTATATCCCATATCGTAAGGATAGTAACCCTTGGGAACGCGCAGCGGATCGACGGCATCGAATTCTGGGTTGTAGGTGTCTTCAAACCTTGAAGGTTGGAATTGAGACCAACCGATCGCCCGACGAAATGCGTCAATACTTTCAAGACTCGGGTCTTGTCGATCGATCGGTAACAGTTTGAGTTTGGCAAGAACGGAAGTTTGAGCGCTCAACCCAAATCGACCTCGGGAATAATACGTCCAGCGATCGTCCACGGCTGCGAGCAAATAGCAGGGAATGAGTTCGTGGCTAGCTGAGTCGCGAAATTCAGCGAAGTTAGCTTGTCGATAGCGATCGAGTAAGATTTTCGTAATCTTATCCGCTTCGATCCACTGTTGTTGCGCTAACGATCAATCTAACGCCGCGAATAACTTCGGCAGTCCTTCCCCTCCCCAATCCGGCGTTTCCCCCCATCGTTCGGCAACTTTTTTGAGGTGGCAGCGACGATCGTCCGATTTGCGCGTGCAGTCGGCATAATATTCGTTACGGAGAACGGAAATCGGGATCTGACGGCGGCAATCTTGCAGTCGCCAACCGATCGCCGCGACCCCACCCCAAACGCTACCGCTTACCCCATTTCCCGTAGTCGCTGGCAAGTGTCCGGCGGGTGCTTGGGCGGAAAAGTCGAGATCGTTATAGTCCCGCCACTTCCCTTGAGTTCGCCAACCCACGCGATCGCCCAATTTCTCGGCAATATCCGGTGTATATTCCCCCACCGTACCGCCAACTGACACCCAAATTCGGCGTTGTTGCTCGAACCCAAATCGTCCTTGACTGTATTGTTCCCAGAGTCGATCGATCTGTAACAAAGTGTTGCAATCGAGGTTTTCCACATCCGATCGATCGAGCCAACCTGACGCCGCTCGCTCGCTCCTTTTCAGAATGAGTTGCAGCGTTTCGGCATCCGCCGCACGCCAATTTTGGGATTGGAGGTGTTGAGTGAGGCGCGTATCGTCGATCTTTGACGTTGGGTCTGACTCAAACTGACAAGACTGCACGCCGAGGGCGATCGAGACAATGCCAATCGCCCCGAACGTCCAGTTTTTAATCGAGAGACGATCGCTGCATTGTGAGAGAGCCATAAGTCGTGAGTTTCCGGATGGATTCCGATCGTTTTGGGTCTGTCGGGTGATGCGAATAAAGTTGACAAACGCCCATTGACGAAACATTCGATGGCTTTGTGGCGATCGAAGTCGCACTTTCTTAAATTAATTCAAAGAAAATGTCGAACGTGTTTCCCAAATGATAGGCTTCCAAATATATTCACAACCGCGATTTGGTAATCGGTAATACACCCTTTTTGCAGGGTGATGTAGATCACCTATAATGACAAGTTAGATCACTGGATGAATGCTAAATTTGTTAGAGGATAGATATAGAAGAATTCTTGCGATCGTTCGATGAAAGCAACAGCCGCCATTCGCCACCTTGTAGAGAAAGCGCTTTATATTAAACGCTTAACGCCGGATCTCGAAAACGAAATTAATAACGAACTAACGCGATTGGGATATATTTCCGATGTGGATTACGAAGCCTTAGAGCTTTTGATGGATGAAATGGATCGGGGAAGAATCGAGTTAGTTGCCAGCCCTTATTAATACACTTGCATTTTATGCACTTGCTTTAGCGATGTTTTAGTTGCGGTCTTAGTTGAGGAATTGGGAAATTGACCCCCGGGTGATGAAAATTGGCAAATTTCCCAGATCCTGTTCCCATTTATTAAACTCGAACGGCACGATTCGTCCCACTCGATTCGACTTCCCGCGCTTTCTTCCCGCGCCACAGCAAGCGAATCGGCGTTCCCCGAAATCCGAGGTGTTCTCGGAACTGGCGTTCGATATAGCGGCGGTAATTGTTCCCAAAACGCTGGGGATCGTTAACGAAGAGGGCGATCGTCGGGGGTTGACCGGACACTTGCGTTCCATAGTAGATTTTCCCCTGTTTCCCCTGGCGGGTTGTTGGCGGACTTTGCCACGCGATCGCCTCTTCCAGAACTTCGTTAATCGCAGACGTTGCTACCCGCCGTTTGTGTTCCGCTGCCGCCGCATTGACGGCTTCGAGGATGCGATCGATCCGCAAACCCGTTAAAGCACTGACAAAGACCGAATCTGCCCAATTCAGGTAATATAACTTGTCTTCTAGGTGCTTTTGCCGGTCGTAAATGGTATACGAATCCTTTTCTACGGCATCCCACTTATTCATCACGATGACGCAAGCGCGACCTTCCTCAACAATGCGTCCGGCGAGTTTTTGGTCTTGTTCGGTGACGCCGGCGATCGCATCGAGGACGAGTAAGACCACATCCGATCGCCGAATCGCTTTAAACGCGCGGTTGATGCTAAAAAACTCCAGACCGTAATCGACGTTTTTCTTCTTGCGAATTCCGGCAGTATCGATCAGGCGATAGCGCTGACCGTCGCGTTCGATTTCCATATCGATGGGATCGCGCGTCGTGCCGGAAATGGGACTGACGATCGATCGGTTCTTGCCGACAAAGGCATTGAGCAAGCTCGATTTTCCCACATTGGGACGACCGACGATCGCGACTTTAATTTCATCGGTTTGGGGAAGTTCGTCCACTCGGGGAAGATACGGAATCAAGTTATCCAGGAGATCGCCAACGCCACTGCCGTGAATGCCAGAAACGGCATAAGGTTCTCCCAATCCCAAACTCCAAAATTGCGCGGCTTGCATCAACCCCTGTTCTGGCGATTCGCATTTGTTGACGGCAAGTAGGACGGGAACCGACTGTTGGCGCAACCAACTGGCGATTTCTTCATCGGCTGCCATCGGTCCGTTTTGTCCGTCCACGACGAAAATTGCAGCACTGGCTTCGGCAAGTGCGGCTAAGGCTTGTTCGCGGATTTGAGGTAAAAACTCGCTATCGTCGTCGAAGACCAGTCCCCCCGTATCCACCACTTGAAAGTCGCGATCTTGCCAAAAGGCAGGTTTGTAGGTGCGATCGCGCGTTACGCCAGGGAGATCGTGGACGATCGCCTCCCTGCCTCCCGTCAGACGATTGACGAGTGTAGACTTACCCACGTTGGGTCGTCCGATAATCGCAACAATGGGTAGAGCCATGAGCCTAGAACACACAATAATTTAAATGTCCGATTTGCGGACATCTCTATCATTGTAGCGAGTTGCATCTAGATTTCAACGAATCCGCATCGAATCGCTCAGGCGCGTCTGCAATGCGATCGCGCCCTAACAATCTACCGATACATCACGTAATACGTCACCATCGGAATCACCGTTGCGCCGATGAGTAACAAAATCACCACAACCGTTGAGTTGCCCTTGGTGGCTGCGGTTTCTTCTGCCGTTGCAAACGTTCCTTCGACTTGCACCGTATCGCGCACTTGCGGCGGTCCGGGATCGGGTTCGCCCGAAAGGACGGCAACCAGGCGATCGCTAGCATCCACAAAACCTTCGTTATATTTATCTCCCTCGCGAATGGGAACCATTAAGGTTTCGCTGGCAACGCTGCGGGCGATCTCTTCGGTGAGTGCTGGGTTTACACCATCGCCGACGCGAATCGCCGAATTATTGGTGAGGGTATCCAAAACCAATAAAATTTGGTTGGCTTGCGCTTCCGGTGTCGGATACCAAGCTTCAAACAAACTGTTGGTAAAACTTTCGATAGTTTCGCCGTAGTCGAGTTTGCGGACGGTGACAAACCGGGCTTCCGTACCGGTTTGCTCGTTGATGCGGGTAAGATTGTCATCGATTTTGCTCTTACCGACGAGACTCAAGACGTTGGCATCGTCTACGATCCAAGTGGGTTCGCCAGCCGCGACGACAGGCAAGTCGTAAACCCCCGTCGCCCAAGCCGGATTTACGAACAGAACGGATGCGATCGCCACCACGAGCAGCGATAGCAGTCCCCGTTGAATTCGGTGTTGATGTGAATGGAGGAACTGTTTCACGATACTTCTGCTTCCAATTGAGTGCTTTCCTCAAAATACTACGATACAGAGTTCCTCGACCTCAAAATTCAGGCGCTGGTTAAGCGGTTTCGCCTTTTGCCAACGCCATCAATTCCTCTCCCCGTCTCCCTTTCACCGCGTCCCCGCGTCCGTCTCGTTGGCAATTTAAATGTAAAACAGCTTATTTGGGTTGCAGTTGTGCCAATTTATTTTGCGCGAATTGCCGCAGTTCTCGAGCTTCGTCCGCTGCGGTCGTCCCGTCCTGCACGTTATCTAACTCGTTGATAATATCTTGGAGAAGACTAACAAGTTGAGGACTTTGAGGATCTCTCGCCGCCAGACTTTGCCAGTTGGAAACTCGAGCTTTGGCTTGTTGCAAGGCGCGTAACGAGTCTCGTTCGGCAACTTGGCGCGTTTGAGCTTGCCCTAAATTGACGGTATATTCAGCTAATTTGGTTTGAGCTTCCAGATAGCCGGGATTTTCGGCATCGACTTCTTTGAGGCGATCGATCGCTTCTTGCCACAACTGGGCGATTTGTTCCCACTGCGCTTCTGGATGGGGTGGATTTTGCGAGGCGTTTGCGGCTTGGAGGGCGAATAATTTGGCAGCTTCTACAGCGTTACTGCTGCGCTGACTGGCACTCATCGTTCCCGTCATGTCTTGAAAGTCCCGTTGGGCAGAAGTGAGTTGGGTTTGAGCCGTCTTTCCAGCTAGCGTTTCCGCCGGAATTTGCCCGAGGCGATCGATCGCCGTTTGCCAAGCGGCAATGGCAGGGGTTTGTTCTGTAGCGTTTGCTGCCAGATATTGCCCTTTAGCAGAACTCAGTTCCGCGTTGACTTCTTCGAGTAGCGTTAGGGCATTTTGTTCCTGAAAGAGTTTGGCTTCCATCCGGGCGATCGATTGTCGTGCCGCTTGAAATTCGTCCAACGTAAAGCGCCAGCTACAACCCATCAACGAGCAATACGCGCGAGGTTCGTAACCGAGAAACCAGACGGGAAGGGCATCCAAATGCTCTTGTGCCTGTTGCACTTTTTCCGTCCCCAGTTGAAAATCGGCGGCACTGGTGGCTTGGTTCACCAGTTGGTCGGCTTGTTCGGTCAGGGCGATCGCCTCCCGATAATGGTAATCCATTTGCATGAAACTGGGCAGCAGCAAAATGGGAGCCACTCGCGCCACGGGACGGCGAATGGGAGGATAGGGTAAATTGGCAATGGCGATCGTTCCCACGCCTCCCAGGGTTAATAAAGTCGCCCATTTTAGTGCGTTCCCAATTCCCGGTGGTCGGTTGGCTTGAGCCGCACGCCGAATGACTGCGGGACTGAAATCGGGGAACAAGTCGCGAATTTCGTAGGCGATTTCGCTTTCCGTGAGGGGACTGCCCGATTGAATGCGGAGCTTGGCCAGCCGCTTCATTGCCATATCTCGCTGTATCCGGCTCGCCGGATCGTTACCCGCGCATTTTTTCAATTCTGCGCTTAAAATTGCAAAAGCACGTTCGCTCAAGCGGCTCATTTTAGTTCTTCCCGATCACTAGTTTAATGCAGATAAAAGGGATTATTATTCGGATTGTTTGAGTTAGCCGATCTCTTCTCTCAATTATGCCGCGTATCATTAGCTCCCGTCAATCGTTAAATTCACGGATGTAAAAACTGATAGATTGGAGGGCTAAATTAAAATTCAATAATTTTGCGGATATGACGATCGATCGCTTTCCTAACGTTCCAGTTATTCCAGACTTCGTTAATAAGACTTGCGAGCGAACTTTTATTGTCAAGATTGAAATCGAATCATTTGATGCCGTGTCCATCGATTAGTTGCTAACATTAGTTCAAAACGATAGATCGTTGCTCGCTTATGGATCGTACAATTGTATTAACGTTAGGCGTAGTGGTGACCGCACTGGTTTTCTTTATTACAGAATGGTTACCTGTAGACTTAACTGCTATTTTGGTTGCTGTTGTTTTAATTGTACTGGGTCTTGTGAGTCCCGATGAAGGGATTTCGGGGTTTGGCAATTCGGCAACGATTACCGTTATGGCAATGTTTATTCTCAGTGCGGGAATTGCCAGAACGGGAGCTATGCAAATCATGCGCGACAAGTTATTGCAATGGGGAGGTAAGACTGCTTCTCAGCAAATTTTTGTCATGGGAATGCTAGTCGGATCGATCACGGCATTTATTAACAATACCGCTGTAGTCGCTGTCTTTTTACCGATTGTCGAAGACTGGTGCAGGCGTCAAAAAATTTCGGCATCTAAAATGCTGATCCCGCTTTCCTACGCCACGATTATGGGTGGAATGATTACGGTTATCGGTACATCAACGAATATCTTAGCTAGTGGTTTGTCGGCAAAATTAGGATATGGAGAATTTGAGTTATTTCAGTTTACAAAACTAGGCTTGATTGTCTTTGCTATTGGGATGATATATTTGTCATTTTTTGCACCCAAATTACTGCCCAACCGCAAACAAACGAATGGAAAATTGCTGTCCCAAGAATACGGATTAAAAGAGTACGTCAGCGAAGTCGTGATTACGCCCCGATCAAGTTTGATCGGACAAACGTTGCGATCGAGCGAAATTCAACGCAAATTCGATCTCGACGTTCTGGAAATCGTCCGCAATAACGTACATTTTCCCCAGCCGATCGCCGATAAAGTGTTGGAAGCAGGAGATATTTTACTGGTTCGCGGCAGTCGCGAAGACTTGCTCAGCATCCGCGAACGACAAGGAATCGACATCTTGCCCGAAGTAGAATTCGGTACGAGTTCGATCGCCGAATCCGAGCTAATTTCGACTGAAGAAAGTGTCGCTGAAGTCTTAATCCTAAACAACTCTAACCTAATTGGCTCGACTCTCAAAGATTTAAGATTTAGACAGCGTTATAATGCTACCGTTTTAGCTATTCGACGTGGTCAAGAATTTCTGAGGGAACGCATGGGACGAGTTCCATTACGCTTTGGTGATTTGCTTTTAATCCAAGGTCCTAAACAAAGTTTGCTAGGGCTACAAACTAGTCGAGATTTACTGGTTATCGAGCAACGAGATGTCGATAATTTGCGGCAAGATAAAGCCTTAATTGCGTTAGGAATTACCGCAGCCGTCGTGTTAGTCGCGGCGATCGGTTGGATGCCGATTTTAGTCAGTGCCTTAGCGGGAGTTATTCTAATGGTGGTGACAGGTTGTTTGAAACCCGGTGAAATTTACGATGCCGTTCGTTGGGATATTATTTTCCTCTTAGCCGGACTCATTCCTCTAGGAATCGCTATGGATAAATCTGGTGCAACTAAATGGCTAGCCGAACATTTGGTTTCTATGGGTCAAAACTTACCGAGCTCATGGATTTTGACCCTATTTTTTATTGCTACTGCTTTGCTGACAGAAATCCTTTCAAACAATGCCTCGGTTGTTTTGATGCTCCCCATTGCCGTTGAGGTCGCCAAAACCCTCGATCTCAATCCGTTTGCCTTTATGTTTGCCGTAACCTTTGCCGCCTCCAACAGCTACATTACTCCCATCGGCTATCAAACGAATACAATGGTATATGGTCCAGGAGGCTACAAGTTTCTCGATTTTACTCGCGTCGGTGCCCCCTTAAGTTTGATAATGGCAATTGTCATACCCCGGCTCATTATCTGGCTATACGGCTTGTAACTTCGATCGGGCTGGATCGGTAATTTTACCGATCGACGATCGCCAAAATCATCTGGATTCCGGCAAAAATCCTGATGTTAAATTTCGGAGAGAACGATTAAACTAGTTATAATCACCGACAGTAGTTGTTCGTATGATGTCAATACAGAAACGGAATCGGGATGCAAAAATTTGCCCGTTCCGAAATTAATTCTGTATTCCCTGAAACTCGTCAGAGGTAACTGTAAGTTACAATAAGGCGTTTGAGTTCACAGCAATTGGAGAATTATTATGCAACATCGTGGTGTGACGGTCTGGTTCACGGGTTTGAGTGGAGCGGGCAAAACCACTATCAGCCACGCACTAGCCGATAAACTGCGATCGCAGGGATGCAAGCTGGAAATCCTCGATGGCGATATCGTTCGCGAGAACCTGACCAAAGGGTTGGGATTCAGCAAAGAAGATCGGGACACGAACATCCGCCGTATCGGCTTTGTCGCCCATCTCCTGACCCGCAACGGCGTCATCGTTTTTGTCTCCGCAATTTCCCCTTATCGCGCAATTCGGGAAGAATTGAAAGAGAAAATTGGCGACTTTGTGGAAGTTTTTGTTAATGCTCCGTTAGCTGTTTGCGAAGATCGAGATGTTAAAGGATTGTACAAAAAAGCTCGCTCTGGAGAAATCGCCCAATTTACAGGAATCAGCGATCCCTACGAAGCACCGGAAAACCCCACGGTGGAATGCCGCACGGATCTCGAAACCCTCGAAGAAAGCATGGCTAAGGTGATGAAAACTTTAGAAGAACTGGGGTATTTGACGGCCGAGTAGATCTCTGAATTTCGATCGGTTTGACGGATGTAGTGAAAGCACCATACTGACCTCATCCGAACTCGATCGAAAACGACTTTAGACTTTAGAGAGACGCTCTCACTTCAGAGGTATCGTCTCCGTTAAAACGATCTCCTTTATCTTGGAAAAAGGTTCGCTGGAAATGGCTCGCGAACCTTTTTGTGTTTTGTAACGATGACAGAGGATACAGAGATGTTCCTTCTTGAGGAGGTATGGAAAACTTCAAACTTCCAGTACAATGCAAAGGATATCAATCTGTATGCCAGAAATTATGAAAGAACTAGACATCGAAAGAACGATCGAACTGCTCAACTCGATTATGGAATTTGAATTAGCTGGAGTAGTCCGCTACACCCACTACTCCCTAATGGTAACCGGTCCCAATCGAATTCCGATCGTCGAGTTTTTTAAAGCCCAAGCTACTGAATCCCTCATGCACGCCCAACAAGTGGGGGAAATTCTCACGGGCTTAGAGGGACATCCCAGTTTGAAAGTGGCTCCTATGGAGGAAAGCTACCGCCATTCCGTTGCCGATATTTTGTCCGAAAGCCTCAATCACGAAAAAATGGCTCTCGACCACTACAAAAAACTCCTCGGCGTCGTGGCAGATGCCAGCGTTTACCTGGAAGAATTCGCTCGCACCATGATTGGCACGGAGGAATTACATACGATCGAACTCAAGAAAATGTTACGCGATTTTAGCTGAGTCACCTTGCCTGAAGTGATGCGTCATCACTCGAGATCGATCGTCACTGGGACAAATGACCACTACCCACACGCACTAAAAACGACGAAATATGGATTTCAGTACGGCTTTACCGACCTTTATCGTAACCTTCAGAGAAGGCTTTGAAGCAGCATTGGTCGTTGGCATCGTGTTAGCTTGTTTGAAAAAAGCCCAGCAAACCCACCTCAAGTCCTGGGTATTGGGAGGAGTAGGGGCGGGAATTTTTGCCAGTACGATGGTTGGCATAACGCTGGGTTGGGGATTGAAAATCCTGAGAACTTCTAACAAACCCTATGCCCCAGTCATCGAACCCCTATTCAAAACGGGTTTGTGCGTATTGGCGATCGTCATGCTGAGTTGGATGCTCATTTGGATGACCCAGCAGGCACGAACACTTAAAGCTGAAGTAGAGTCAGCCATCAGTACAGCCCTCGTCGAAAATTCCCGTCAAGCTGGATGGGGAATTTTCGGCTTGGTGTTCGTTGCCGTACTTCGAGAAGGTTTTGAAACCGTCGTGTTTGTTCTAGCTAAGTTTCAGCAAGGTTGGATTCCTGTTCTGGGGGCGATCGGCGGATTAATCGGAGCGACACTTTTGGGAGTCTTACTATTTCGCTGGGGAGTCAAAATTAACCTGCGATTATTCTTTCAAGTGATGGGAATTTTCCTACTTCTCATCGTATCCGGACTCGCAGTATCCGCCCTCAAATATGCTGAAAGCGCTGCTTTGACTTTAAGTCAACTTCAGCCTCAGTTTGCAAATCTTTGTTCTGGCGATCGCGCTTCTTGTCTTCTCGGTCCATTAGTTTGGGATCTCAGTCATCTCTTACCCGATAAAAAATTTCCCGGTTTACTTCTTAAATCCCTCTTTGGTTACCGCGATCGTATCTTCGCACTCCAAGCAATTGCTTATCTAGCCTTGTTGGTCACAGCCGGAAGTCTATATTTTCAAAATCTTTCTACCCCGTCAGATTCAAGGGCGATCGGGTCTGCTTCTTCACACTAGACAGAAAATCCCTTCTATTCTTAGAAGGGATTTTTCTTTTACGGTTTCCAAAAAAGAACCTGGCACTGAGCTATTGTCCCAGGAGGCAACCCTCCAAGTATCTTGGCCGCAGAAGCGTTTCACCTCCGAGTTCGGGATGGGATCG
>DVED01000031.1 GCA_015295945.1 Oscillatoriales cyanobacterium M59_W2019_021
CCCATCAATCGCCGCACTTCCCGCACCGTAGTTTTGAAGATGTTATCCAGGTCTAAGCTTTGGCGAATGCGCTCGATAATTTGCGTCACGGCGCGATCGGCTTCGGTTTGCTGGCGCAGGCGATCGCTAAAGTCGTATTCTTGCAATCGAGCGCTCAAATAGGTACTCAGTTGGTTGAGCAGCGTCATTTCTACTTCCGTCCACTGCCGTCCCGACGAGCATTGGTGGGCGACTAGCAGTCCCCAGAGGCTGCCCCCCAGGGGAATGGGAACGGTGAGGCTGGCTTGGACTTGGAAGCGATCGAGGAGTTGACGCTGGTAGGGGGTTAACTTGAGGGGGCGCAGGTCGGCGATGGCGATGCTTTCCCCTCGCTCGTAATCTTGGGGTCGATCGCGCCCGAAACAGGTGGGGGGCAGGGTTTCGCCCAACATCGGCGTCCATCCGCGCTGCAAGGCTTCGGCAACCACCATTCCTTGGGGATCGCGCCGCAGTGCCGGGGTGGAGTCGGCATCGAAACGGTAAATTAAGACCCGATCGGCATTGAGATACCGTTGAACTTGAATGGTACTCAGTTCCAGCAAGTCGCTGAGGCTGTTGGCACTTTGCAGTTGTGCGGTCATCTCCGCCCAGACTTGGCGCAACTGGCGCAATTGGGCGTCCGTTGGGGTGTGGGTTCGCGCGTTAATGGCTTGCTGGACGTTGAGGCTGTATTTTTCCACCAACAAGCCGAATTTTTGCAGTTGCAGCAGGTGTTCGGGGACTTTGCCTTTATCGAGTTGTCCGGTTTTGGCGAGTTCCGATTTGAGATGGGTTAAGGTATCGACGAACTCGGCAATATTGGGGCGTTCGGGTAGCGAGAAGGTTTCGGTGCCGTTGCGATCGCCGCCAAACTCGCCGCGATCGCTATTGGGGCGATCGAAGCCCGAACTAGAAGGTTGGAACACGCCGGTCATAATACAAGTTACCTCATGAAACTCGGAATTTGCGATCGAAATGAAAGATGGGATCTACCGCGATAGATGGGGCTACACCAAACTCCGCCACGTCGGGACTTGGAAGAGCGATCGCACCTCCAACGCCACGAGAATTTCATTGCTATCGGTAATAAAATAGCCCTGCAAGAAGGGGAGCAGTCGATCGGAGAATAGTTGAGGATCGCTCGGACGCATTTGCGCTCGACTGTACGCCTCAATGTCGGTGACTTCCGACACCACCAGTCCCATAGACTTTTCTTCAGACCCGACGACGATCGCCATCGCCCGAGATGCCGACGCTCGCGATTGAAACAGGGGAGGAAATCCGACCAGGTGTCCCAAATCGCTCAGCCATAACATATCCCCTCGCCAGTTATAGATTCCTAGCACATAACTGGGCATTTGGGGAACGGGTAAAATCTCCCGAATGTTCAGTGGGATAATTTCGACGATCGGCTCGACCGCAATTAAGGTCGTATCTTTGCCGCCGAGTTGAAAGCGGAGAAACTTTTGCAAGTCTGGCGAGGACGAGCTCGCCGCCAGACTCTCGCGATCGGGGGACAAATTCAAATTGGAGGCAGATATCATCAATCGGCGGTATTCTCAATGATGGGCGACATGGATCAGATGCGAATCAATCGCTGAACGGTCTGCAAAAATTCCAGCTGATCGACGGGTTTGGGCAAGTAGGCATTGGCGCCGAGCATATCTCCCCACATTTTGTCTACGTCGGTATCTTTGGTGGAGCAAATGATCACCGGAATTTTACTGGTTTGGGGATTGGTTTTGAGCTCTCGGCACAGTTCAAAACCGCTTTGACCGGGCAGAATCACATCTAAAACGATCAGGTCGGGGGTTTGCAAACCGAGCTGAGCGACAGCTTCCTCGCTACTGGCGGCATTGATGACCGACAAACCCGCTTGTTTGAGATATTGATTGATTCTTTCGCGATCGGTCAGCCCGTCTTCAACGACTAACACCGTACTCATACTACCTACCTCGGTTTAATATTGCAAGAATACAATAAATGAATGGTCTTTTTGGGTTGCATACAATAACACCTTAAACCCTAAAGTTTAAAGTGTTATCGTTTTTCAATTTATTTATTTCTCATGGATATAAATTCTACTTTTAAGTGGGTTTAGGGGACACTGAAAGGTATTTCCGAATCGCCGCAACCACTTTCTGGGCGGTTATGGGTTTGGTCAGAAACCCCGATGCTTTCACTATTTTAGCTCGCATGCGATCGATCGTGCCATCGTTTCCGGTGAGAATGACGATCGGCATATCTTTGAGTGCAGAAATTCGCCGCAGTTGGGTGCAAACTTCATAACCGTTGGCAACGGGCATGACTAAATCTAAGAAGAGTAAGTCGGGTTTCCGTTCGAGGATAATGGGAATGGCTTGAGTGGAATCGGAGATCGTCAGGGATCGATAACCCGCTTGCGAGAGCAGGCGTTCCATCAACTGCCGGACTTGGGGATCGTCGTCGAGGCAGGCGATCGTTTTGGGAGTCGCCTGGGAGGGTGCGGAGACTTTCGTTGGGGGGGTTGAAGCGGTTTTAGCGGGACGCGGTAAGTCGGCAAGTTGCACGAGTTCGATCCATTTCTGCCGAATGTAGGGCGCCAGAGACTTTAACAAACGACCGGGATCTTGTTGGGTTAACTGTGCCAGTTCGCGAAACGTGCGCTTGCCGTTGAGCTTTTTGGCGAGGGCGGCGTAGGCTTTGGGGGCGATCTTTTGTTGGAGGGCTTTCGGGTTTTTTATCGCCGGTGCTAAGTTGGGCGAAACCGTTCCGAAACCGGCTTTCGACCATGCTTGCCAATTTTTTTGCGCTTGACGGAATGCCGACTTGAGATTGATCGCCGTGAGCTGCATTCTCATCATTTCCAAAGCCTCTTGTTCGTAGCAGGTATAAGTCATCGTCCGCAGGGAACTTTGCTGCAATAAATCGAACAGTTCTTCGGTGACGATATCGGCAACAATTGCTGACAATTGCGGCTTGGAAATTTTTTGGCGTTTTTCTAAGACCCAAAGAACTTGATACGTCCAACTGCTAAATTTAGCAGAGTCGGGAAAGATGAGCGTTTCAAATTTAATTTTGGGGCAATGCTTTGCCAGATATCGTCGCAACTGGCGAATGGCATGGAAGTTATTTGTTGCCCAAACGAGGCGACCGACGCAAAAGTAAAGATCCCACTGTTTTCCGCCCGTAGATTCGATCTCTAACCGACCTGTAAATTTACTTTGACTTTGAGCAGTCAATTGTTGAATCAACGAATTAACTTGCTTAGAACTTTGCAGTTTTGTCGTCATTCCGTGTAAGCTGAAATAATAGAATCTGTTATAAATTCTTCGATTTTCCAGATCGCTCGAGTTCAATGGGCTGGCAGTCGAGACGAGATCCGACTTAAACTTTGGGAAAACGGGTGCTAGGCGCATCGCCACCCCGCGCGCATTTCAAAACCCAGACCTTGGGTTGGACTCACGGGCTGTCCCAGTCCCCAACTGTCGATCGAGAACAGATGCCGATCGAGGGGCAGTTAGATGGGGAAAATCAAGACCGAGCCGCACGTCAACTGGAGATTGCCCGAACGCCACCCTCAATCCTATTTTACAATCTGCCCGCGCGATCGACTCGACGAGGAGCGAGAAAGAGACGATCGCGCGAGGGTCTAGACGGAATTTCGGGCGACAGCGGGGGAAGGAGTGGAATTGGGTCGCACTTCCTCATTCCCCAGGTAGGAGATTTCGATCGAGTCGCCAGCCACCGCTTCAGATACGTCTAGAGTCGTCGAAAGCTCGGAACGATCGGGTTCCGTAGCCGTTGGCTGGGGCGCGAATTTTTGCACGAGGGCAATGACTTTTTGGGAATCGATGGGTTTCGATAAAAAGCTCGTAGCTTTAACCATTTGCGCTCTAACCCGATCGACCAAACCGTCCCGACTGGTGAGCATAATCACGGGGGTATCTTTCATTCCGGACACGCGGCGAATTTGGGTGCAAACTTCGTATCCGTTGGCAATGGGCATCACCAGATCGAGGAAAATCACGTCGGGCTGGCGTTCGATGAGAATGGGCAGGGCTTGCACGGGGTCGGAAATGCCGATGTAAGTGTATCCGGCAGCGGTGAGAACTTGCTCCATTTGCTGGCAGGTTTGAGGGCTGTCGTCGATGCAGGCAACGGAGATTTGAGACTGGGGGAGCGGTGCGGCGTCTCGACTGGGTTGGCTGGAAGCGGAAGGTTGCTGGTTCTGAAGTTTGGGTTTTTTCAGGTCGGGAATTTCGACGAGATCGACAAAGCCTTGGCGAATATAGGGTTTTAAGGAAAGAGCCAGACGCAGCAAATCCTGCTTGAGGAGGACGGCTAAATCGCGCAAGGTGGCACGTCCAGTGAGGATGGAACACATCTTTTTGTACGTAGCTGCCGAGGTGATTTCGCGCAGTTTGGCGGGATGGCGGAGGATGGGGGCGCGATTGGGCGAGATGTCGATGAGATCGGCATCGCACCAAGCTTGCCAGCGTTTTTGGGCGCGATCGACTACTAGAGAGGGTTGCAGCAAAATTCCCGATTCCGGCAGCGATTCTTCGCTGTAGTGGGTGCTGAGCAGCGTGCTGACCGTTGATTCTTGCAAGAGATCGAAAACGACATCTTCAATGGCAGTGTTGGTGATCGCATTGGCTTGTTCTCGCGAGATTTTCTGGCGCCCGAGCAAGACTTGGAAGACATGGTAGTCCCAGCAGGTAAACCGATCGCTGTCTCGCACTTTAAATCGCTTGAGGTCGAGGTCGGGACAGTATCTCGCGAAGGTTCTCCGCCAGCGCCGCACGGCATGAACGCCGCCCGTTACCCAGATGAGGCGACCGAATTGATAGTACAGACCCCAAGGCTCGCCCGCTCGCCCGACAATTTCGAGTTTGCCCGTGAATCTGTGACTCGAGCAAGTAAGGATAGGATTGAGAATGGGACTCACATCGAAATGGTATAACATATCAGCGTTGGGCGAGGAATATCTTTTTGACTTTTTTAGCCGAGTTTGCGGGTAGAGAACTTATCTTTGAACTCAGAAGTGTTGAATCCTGATGGTAAAACTTTAAACCCCAAATTATTGCGAATAGAGTCAGTAACACCTGAATTTAGGGATCGTTGTGAACAATGCACGAATTGGTGACGACCCCTCAAATCTTAAGATTAAACACTTCTGCTTTGAACTATCTGAAAAAGGGGCTAAAGAAGTACAGCGATCGTAGCAAATCTTGGCTCAAGAAATACCAATTTTGTGTAAAGAGACTGCAAAACATTTTGAATGTTGAGCGACCTCAATTCCAGATGTAAACCAAAATCATGGGTTTTGACATCACCCATTTGGATGAATTCACATCGATCGAGTGTTTTGCATCCGGCGCGGAAGATGGAGATCTATCTGAAGATCGCCCATCGGGCGCGATGGTTAGGGGAATGGGTCGGCGACCTCTCTGTGTGGGGAGAAAGGCAAATGCGATCGTTCCTCTATCTTCCGGGGCTTTATCCTGGTAAGCTGTCGTCTATTAAGTGGGTGTGGGGGGAACGATCCCAGCCCACCGGATGTAAAAAAAACTTAATCTGACGATGAACGATCGCCAACGACACCACGCTTACTGGAAAGCGAACACCGCCTTAATCCGCAACCTACTCCTCGTTTGGGCGGGGGTTTCCATCGGATGTAGTATCCTGCTCGTTCGCCCCCTGAACGCGATCTCTTTTGGCAAGATCCCCTTCGGGTTTTGGATGGCGCAGCAAGGCTCGATTTTTATCTTTGTGATTCTGATTTTTATCTACGCTTTGGGAATGGAAAAAATCGATCGCAACTATAAAGAATAAAAACGCAACGGTATTTGTGCGGAACTTCAATTCCTTTCACAAGATTTAAGATTTAACGATGTCAGTAGAAGCTTGGACAACTTTATTCGTTCTTCTTTCTTTTATTCTGTATCTCTATATCGGTTGGCGATCGCGGGTGCGAGATAGCCAGGGGTTTTTCGTTGCCGATCGCGGGGTTCCGGCGATCGCCAACGGGGCGGCAACGGCTGCCGATTGGATGTCGGCAGCGTCGTTTATCTCCATGGCGGGGCTGATTTCCTTTTTGGGATACGACGGTTCCATTTACCTGATGGGGTGGACGGGAGGCTACGTTTTGCTGGCGTTGCTGCTTGCCCCGTACCTGCGGAAGTTCGGCAAGTATACCGTGCCGGATTTCGTGGGCGATCGCTACTACTCCAACGTTGCCCGCTTGGTTGCCGTGGTGGCGGCTATCTTTGTTTCCCTGACTTATGTCGCCGGACAAATGCGCGGCGTGGGGATCGTCTTCAGCCGCTTTCTGCAAGTTCCCGTAGAAACGGGGGTGATTATCGGCATGGTCATCGTCGGCTTTTTTGCCGTATTGGGGGGGATGAAAGGGATTACCTGGACTCAGGTTGCCCAATACGGTGTCCTCATTGTCGCCTACCTGATTCCCGCAGTTGCCATTTCCACCTTCCTAACGGGCAATCCCATCCCCCAGTTGGCATTCGGGTTCAGCGATATCGTCGATAAACTCGATGGCGTGCAAGTAGACTTAGGGTTTGCGGCGTATACCCAACCCTTTGCCAACAAGTCGATGTTGGACGTGCTATTTATCGCCATTGCCCTCATGGTGGGAACTGCCGGATTGCCCCACGTCATCGTCCGGTTTTACACCGTTCCCAGCCCCCGCGATGCCCGATTTTCGGCGGGGTGGGCGCTGTTATTCATCGCCATTTTGTATACCACTGCTCCGGCGGTGGCGGCATTTGCCCGATATAACTTAATCGAGAGTTTGCACGATCGCCCGGTTGCCGAGGTACAGCAACTCGATTGGGCGCAGAAGTGGGAAAATACCGGACTCCTAGAATTTAAGGATACCAACAACGACGGGCGCTATCAGTTAACGCCAGACGAGGCAACCAACGAGATTGTCATTAATGCCGATATTGTCGTGCTATCCACGCCAGAAGTGGCAAAATTGGCTCCATGGGCGATCGCATTGGTGGCTACCGGAGGTTTAGCAGCCGCATTATCCACTGCCTCGGGACTGCTGTTGGTGATTTCCAGTTCCGTGGCACACGATGTCTACTATCGCCTGATTAATCCCCAGGCGTCGGAGTCAAAGCGGGTGATGGTGGGGCGCGTCATGGTGGGATTTGCGATCGTCATTGCCGGATATTTCGGCGTCAATCCCCCCGGTTTCGTGGCGCAGGTGGTGGCATTTGCCTTCGGGTTGGCGGCAGCCAGCTTTTTCCCGGCGATCGTTCTAGGAATTTTCGATGCTAGAACTAACCGAGAAGGGGCGATTTCCGGAATGCTGGTGGGTTTGGTCTTTACCACCATCTATATTATCGGCGTCAAGTTCTATGGCATGGAACCCTGGTTTTCGGGCATTTCCGCCGAAGGCATCGGTACGGTGGGAATGGTGCTGAACTTCATCGTCACTTGGGTGGTGTCCCGCCTCACCCCGCCGCCGCCGGAAGCGATTCGGCAAATGGTAGAAAACTTGCGCCTCCCGGGCGATGCACCTCCGGCATTGGTAGATGTGGGGGAAGAGGAGTTGGATTAACGTCATTTGGGGTTTGGGGTTTGGGGCTTGTAATTGCTAGTTGCGCTTTCGCGCTTTTGCTTTCTTCTTCCCCTGCCTCCCCTGCCTCCCCGGCTCCCCCTGCTTCCCCTACCTCCCCTGCCTCCTGCCAAAGTTCATGTGGGGATCGCCCTGAGATTCGGCTACAATAGCTGGGCAACTCCCCACGGAGACCGTTCGCTCCTCTCCCGCTCTATGAAGCCGTTTAATAATGCGTTTACGATATTTCTCAGTTTGTTAGTCGAAGCGCTGCCGTTTCTGCTGTTGGGGGTTTTATTCTCCAGCGCGTTGCTGCTCTTCGTCAACGAACGCAACTTGGTGAAACGCCTGCCGAAAAATCCGGTTTTAGGTGCGTTTGCCGGAAGTTTGGTGGGTTTTTTGTTTCCCGTGTGCGAATGCGGCAACGTTCCGGTGGCGCGGCGATTGTTGGTGCAGGGGGTGTCTCCAGCGGTGGCGGTGGGTTTTTTGCTGGCGGCACCGACGATCAACCCGATCGTCATTTGGTCTACTTGGGCGGCATTTCGCGATCGCCCGGAAATCGTCGTTTTGCGGGTGGTTTTCTCCCTCGTCGTCGCCACGGTTATCGGGGTAATTTTCAGCATCCAAGGCGATTTGCGTCCCCTGTTGCATCCCAACCTGGTGCGAGCGATGCCCAAGTTGCGCTCCGAAACCCCGGAAACCGAGGAGAAACCAGCCCTGTTGAAGTCGGGAACCTATCTATTGGGACAATCTGGCGGAACCCTGCGGTTGGACGATGCCACCGCCTCTGAGGACATTCTCGAAGCCATCGCCCCAGATGCGGTTATTGCTACGAACGCTTCGGGAAAACAACGCTGGCAGTTATTTGTCGATAATACCATTGCCGAATTGCGGGAATTGGGTGGCGTGTTGGTGTTGGGCAGTGCGATCGCCGCTTTCGTGCAAGTTGCCGTCCCCCGCGAAGCCATTCTTAACTTGGGACAAGGACCGGTAACTTCTATTTTAGTGATGTTAGGATTGGCGGCGTTGGTGTCGATTTGCTCTACCGTCGATGCCTTTTTTGCCCTGTCTTTTTCCTCGGCATTTACCAGCGGTTCGTTACTGGCATTCTTGGTTTTCGGTCCGACGATCGATCTCAAGTCGATCGGCTTACTCCTCTCGATTTTCCGCACCCGTGCCGTTGTCTACCTCTTCATCCTCGCTGCCCAATTAACATTTTTCCTGACGTTATTGGTGAATTTACATTGGAGTTAATAGGTAATTGGGTAATGGGTAATAGCAAATGACCAACAATCGATAACTAATGACCAATGACCAACCCCAAACCCCAAATGACCAATCGACTGTGGATACCTTGGCTCGATGCTCTCGCTTTAGCCGTGTGGGGGCTGTTGATGCTCAAATATTGGCTGACGGGGAAATTGAACATCCTCATCCATCCGGCGTACCATTGGCTGTGCGTGGCGGGGGGATTGGGACTGTTAGCCGTCGGCGGATATAAGATCTGGCAACTGTGGAAGCAGCATCGGCGGGTGCGGCGGGAAGTGGAAGCGCTCTCCGAGTCCCATCTGACGCTGTTTCCCCCCGGTTGGGGTTCGATGTTATTATTGGTCGCAGCGATCGCCGGATTGTCGATTACCCCGCGTCCCTTTGCCAGTCAAACGGCACTGGAAGTGGGCGTTACCGATTTACTCAGCGCCACCCGATCGCAACCGCAAAGTTTCCGCAGCTTGAAAAAACCGGAAGAACGCACCCTGATCGATTGGATCAGAACGCTCAATGTCTACCCCGAACCGGACGAATATACCGGAGATCGCGTCAGCGTTGAAGGGTTTGTCATCCATCCCCCGGAATTTCCCAAAGGCTATATGGTGATTTCCCGGTTCGTCATTACCTGTTGTGCTGCCGATGCCTATCCCATCGGACTCCCGGTGAAACTGCCCCCCAACAGTCCCAAATACCCTGCCGATACTTGGTTGTTGGTACAAGGGGAAATGATCACCGAAACCCTCGTCGATGTCCGCAAACTGGTTATTCAAGCGACCCAAATCGAAACCATCCCCGAACCGAAAAATCCGTATGATTATTAATTGGTCATCGGTCATTGGTCATTGGTCATTGATAGGGAATGGTGCGTTTCGTTCCGGTGGCACTCCCTACCAACTTCTGAACTCCTGAACTCCTTATCTCAATGCTCGCATTTCCAGAGATTACTAAAAAATTACAACCGCTCGATCGGGCGGCGTTGACGGCGATCGTGGTGTTGATGGTGCCGATTTTGGTGTTGGCACTCGGAGGCGATCGCACGTTGCCTCGGGTGCGCGATTTTAGTTGGCAAGATCGACAGGTGGGGGCGGAGGATCGGGCGTTTATTCTCACCTTCAACCGTCCGATGGATCGCAACAGCGTGGCAGAGAATCTGGAAATCGAACCGCCGCTTCCGGGTAAAATCAGTTGGGCGGCACAGCGAATGGTGTATACCTTGGAACAACCCGCACCTTACGGTTTCGAGTTTTCCGTGAAGTTAGCCGATGCCCAAGATCGCCTAGCGGCACGGCAAAATACCGATACGACGATCGAACCGTTTCAGGGCAATTTCAGCACTCGCGATCGCGCTTTAACCTACATCAGCCTCAACCCCTCCGAAGAAGGACAACTGGTTCTCTATAACTTTACCCAAGATCGCACCACGGTGTTAACCCCTGCCGATTTGCGGGTGATGGACTATCGCATCTATCCCAAGGGCGATCGCATCTTGTTTTCAGCCGTCGATCGGCGATCGCAAAAGCCGGGATTGGCAGACGTGCAACTCTACACCGTCACCACGGGAATTGCCCCCAACGTTCCCGGCGAGAGCGCCCCCAAACCCGAACCCGTGGGCAAAATCCGCCGGGTTCTGGACAACCAAGAGTATCAAAACCTGAAATTCGACTTGTCGCCGGACGGCAAAACCATCGTCGTGCAGCGAGCCGATCGCCGCAACCCCGGCGGGACTGCCCGCTTGTGGGTGATTCGGGAGGGTGAGAAGCCCCAACCCCTCACCAGCGAACCGGGGGGCATCTTTATCATTGCCCCCAACTCCCAGGAATTGGCGATCGCCCAAGGTCAGGGTATCTCCATTTTACCCTTGGACAACCCCAAAGGAGACGCCACAAAACCCCTGGAATTTTTCCCGAAATACGGCAAAATCCTCGCCTTTACCCGAGATGGCTCGGCGGCGGTGATGGTGAAATACAATACCGACTACACTCGATCGCTCTATCTGGTTCCCAACCAAGGCGACGCCCAAGAAATTATCAACACCAAAGGCTCGATCCTCTCGGCGCAATTCGATCCCACCGGGCGCATTTTATACTGCGTGTTAACCGACTTAATCGAAGGGGAAAAATATAAGGAAGTCCCCTATCTGGCTGCGATCAACCTCGCCGAGCAAAAATTCCAGCGCTTATTCGAGTTTAAAACCCCGCAACCGGATATTGCCGCCCATCTGTCGCCGGATGGGTTATCCTTAATCTTCGATCGTCTGGCAACTGCCCCACCCGGAGAAAGTGCCAACGCCCCCCGCACCTCCTCGGGAACGGCGATCGTTTCCGGTCGGTTGTGGTTGCTACTGCTGGCGGAAACCGAAAATGGGACGTTGGATGTGGAAGGCGATGAATTGCCCCTAGTCGGTTTTTCGCCCCGTTGGCTACCATAGGGTCATTTATGGAAAGGAATTGCAGGAGTTGCAGAAGTTACAGGAGTTCAGTAAGGGCGAAAAACCTTTCGCCCTTACAGGAGTAAGCGTTACCGCTCTTCTCTCCTACAGAAGTGCGAGTGAGTAGGTCGGAACGTGCGGTAATGCGTCCCGATCGCGATTTGGAGTTGCTAAGTCCGCAATCTGAATCTCTGGATGCAACGAGTGTCGCTCTGCAAACTGTCAATACCATTGTGCTATGACTCGAAAACCCTTTTTTAAAATTCCCTTAACTTTTAGTCGGTCTGTAAGTTGGACAGTCCTACATCCGGAGGTTAAGAGAATGCCGTTTAATTGTCGCACGCGATGGAGGGTTTGTTGGTAAACCCAAGCGAATCCCAGGGAAATCTCCGGATTGTCGGCATCGAAAACTTCAATTCGAGTGCGATCGTATTCGTTCTGTTCGGCGGCTCTATGGGGATGGTAGCCTTCTAAATCGTCGAGTTCTGCTAAAATTTCCCTATCGTTAAAACCGAGCAAATAACCGCAAACCCGATCGCTCCCTGGAATCATTGCCGGATATCCCAAAGTGGGTAGGTGGTAGAGTTGACCGTAGGCAATCGCCGCTCGTTCGCAGATTGTTTTCCCAATACAAGATCTTTGGTAATACCGATATCCAGGTTTTAACGTCCCGTAGACAAAAATATCGATCGTCATGAGCCATCGGAAATCAGCAGTTCAGTCAGTGGCTGGGAAAAGTTTAACAGATTTTTCCGGGGCGGGGAATTTCCTCAGCCGGAAGAACCCTAATTCAATCAAGGCAGAAGTCTTTTTTTAGCTTATAGCCGATGTCTGACGGATGAATACTTGCCTTAAACTCACAAATATCCTAAAAACTTATGGCAGAACTTGCCAACTTTTTATCACCTCCAACGCGAGATCTCAAACTCGATTATCTCAAAGTTATTGGGTTGTTTTGCATTTTGTTAGCGCATACAGAACCTGGCGATTTTATCGACCAAATTCGCAATTTCGACGTGCCGTTAATGGTGATGGTTTCCGGAGTTCTATTTGGCTATTCCGTTCGGAATAAACCCTACGATTTTAAAGAGTACTTTCAGCAGCGTTTTTGGAGGTTAATTTCTCCGGCTTGGTGCTTTTTTATCTTCTTTTTTGGTTTAGTATATCTGACTTCGCAAATCGGCAATCGTGAGTTTCCTTACTCGTGGAATGAAATTTTAGAAACTTTTACCCTGCTCGACGGAATCGGCTATGTTTGGGTCATTCGAGTGTTTCTAATTATTGCCCTTCTATCCCCTGCTTTGCTGAAGTTGAATGCGTGGGTTTTCCAGAGGCGTCGAAATGTCGCGATCGCGATCGCCGTTTTTCTCCTGTATGAAATGATCGCCACGGTGTGCGAAGTGTTCGACGAGTCAGACATTTACGCGACCTTAACTGTTGTTCCAGGTACTTTATTTTATTTAGTTTACGATCTGTTGCTGCGCGAATTTGGATTCTACGCGATCGCCTACAGTTTTGTATTTTTAATCGGAATTCGCCTACCACAATTATCTCAAAAACATGCGATTGTTTCAGCCTCCTGCTTCGGGGCGATCGCATTTTTCTTGGGAATATACTACTGGATTGATGAAGGGAAATTTATCCGCACCCAAGATTATAAATACCCACCTCAGCTTTATTACTTATCCTATGCTTTATTTATTTCAATTCTTTTATATTTGTTATTCGATTTTTTACAAAAAACAAAAAAATTATCAAATCGAAACGTTAATCAATTTGTCGTTTTTGTGAGTTCGTCCTCCCTGTGGATTTACCTCTGGCACATTCTCTTTCTGGAATACTCTAACGATAACTTCCTGAAGCTCTCGCTTCTCTCGATCGCTATCACCTATCTGCAAAAACAAGCGATCGCACAAATTATTCAGCGAACGCCATGGGGTGACAAAAATGCTAACCTTTTAAAAGTCCTCTTTCTGAAATAAACCCGATGGAAGTGTCTCCCAGCCCGATCTGTACCCATGAGACGCCCGATCGTCTTTCCCAAACTATTACAAACTCAATGCCAATTTGAGTTAAAATAGGAAAACTGACTCATGGACAAACCCCTCCCTTTGAGTTAGCGTTTGGAAAGACGTTGCTAGATCCAGTTCACCCGCGCAGCGAAAATCAGAATTTCCCTAAAGAATGACTAGTACCGAAGTTTTATCCAGGAAAACACGGACATCGGTCAAGCTTTCCCCAATGGGCAACCCCTTAAGCGTTGCTCCCATGATGGATTGCACCGATCGCCACTTTCGCTACTTCATGCGCCAAATTACCCGGCGCACTCTACTTTATACGGAAATGATTACCACAGGGGCGATCCTCCACGGCGATCGCGCCAAACTCCTCGGTTTCTCGCCGCAAGAACGACCCTTGGCTTTCCAAATCGGCGGCGACGATCCCAAAGAACTCGCCGAATGCGCCCGCATTGTGGAAGATTTGGGCTACAGCGAAATCAACCTCAACGTCGGTTGTCCCAGCGATCGCGTCCAGAATGGCAACTTCGGCGCTTGCTTGATGGCACAACCGGAACGAGTTGCCGCCGCCGTTGCTGCCATGCAAAAAGCGGTGAGAATTCCCGTCAGCGTCAAACACCGCATCGGCATCGACGATCGCGACGCCTACGAAGACATGGCAAATTTCGTCCGCATCGTCTCGGAAGCCGGATGCCAGCGCTTTACCGTCCACGCGCGCAAAGCCTGGTTGCAGGGACTCTCCCCCAAAGAAAACCGGACGATTCCTCCCCTGCGTTACGAGGATGTATACCGCCTCAAGCGGGACTTTCCCCACCTGTTTATCGAAATTAACGGCGGCATAACCAGCCTAGAACAAGCGCAGGAACACGCCCAATTCGTCGATGCGGCGATGATCGGACGCGCCGCCTACGACAATCCCTATCTGTTTGCCTGTGCCGATCGCGATATTTACGGCGAAGAAACGATTCCCCTAACCCGCCGCCAAGTTGCCGAAGCCATGTGCGACTATTGCGATCGCTGGGTGTTCCACGGTTTCAGACTGCACAGCATCACCCGACATATGCTGCAACTGTTCGCCGGACAACCGGGAACCAAGGCGTGGAAGCGCTATCTCAGCGAGAATGTCAATCGACCCGGCGCCGATTCTCAGGTGATTCTCGAGGCACTTGCCCAAGTGCCGGATTCCGCTGATTGAGCCAGTCTCCACCGCCAAACCGTCGGTATCAAAAGTCGTTGCCGTTTTGGTGGTGGGGATTCTCGCCGTCTCCACGGCAGCAATTTGGATTCGACTGGCGATCGCCTCAGCAGGGGTGCGGGGTGGGGGATTCAGCCTCGTTTTGGCGGCAACTCGCCTCACCGTAGCCTCTTTGCTGTTGATTCCTACCTGGCATCGGGTTCGGTGGCAGCAGATCTCGCGGGGGGCGATCTTCTACGCCTGTGCTGCTGGGGTCATTCTCGCCCTCCATTTCGCCGCTTGGATTACCTCCCTTTCCTATACTTCGATCGCCGCTGCCACCACCCTCGTCAACACCAATTCCCTGTGGATTGCCTTGCTGTCGTGGCTTTGCTTTGGGGAAAAACCCACCTGGCGCATGGGGTTGGGGATGGGAATTGCCCTAACGGGGGGCGTTCTCATCGGTTTGGGGGGTGTGGAAGGAACGGTCGTTGGGAGTAACCCTTTACTGGGGAACTTCCTGGCGTTGGCGGGTGCTTGGGCGGTGAGTGCCTACTTACTTTTGGGACGGGAGGCACAACGGCGGGGATTGAGTTTGGGGGGTTACGCGATCGTCGCTTACGGGTCGGCGGCGTTGGTGTTGCTGCCCCTGCCGGGACTGTTCGGGGCGAATTATGTGGGATATCCCCGGGCAGTGTACCTATGGATGCTGTTAACCGCACTCCTGCCGCAATTGGTGGGTCACACGAGTATTAATTGGGCAGTGCGTTGGGCATCGCCAACGTTAGTGACGCTATCGATTTTATTTGAGCCCGTGTGTTCTAGTATTTTGGGATATTGGATTTTCGGAGAAGTGCCGACGTTGTGGGTTTTGGTGGGGGCGGTGGTGTTATTAGTGGGTGTGGCGATCGCGGCTTTGGGAGGGCATCCTCGATCGGATTGACCTAAAATATTCATAATTCGTCTTGAAGGAAAAGCTAATGTCTAAAGCTCGATTCCCGTTCGTCTCGGTTATCGAAAAGGGCAAACGTAACTTACCACCCGGATCGCCAAGATATTTGCTCTTCCAACTCTCAGACATTCAAGATCGACCGATTGAATTTCTCGGACATCATTGGCGAAAATATGGAGATATGGCAAAAATGCACGATGAGATACAAACAGTATTAGATGGAAGTAACCCGACATTTGAAAAACTGCCGCAACTCCAATATACCCGCCGTGTATTTGAGGAATCTTTACGCCTTTTTCCTCCTGGGTTGGGACTAGCACCTAGGGTTGCTTTAGAAGACGACGAGATTCACGGATACTTTATTCCAAAAGGCTCGATTCTAAATGTTGTTAGTTACTTCACGTCTCGTCACCCAGACTTTTGGGAAAATCCAGAATTGTTTGACCCCGATCGCTTTTTACCCGAGAATACCCAACAACGACACAAATTTGCATACATTCCGTTTGGTGCGGGTTCGCATACCTGCATCGGCAAAAGCTTCGCGTTAATGGAATCCACGACTATTTTAGCAGGAATCGTTCAACGGTTTCATATCGAATTAGTTCCAGAACAACCGATAGAAATCGATCCCAGATTTACGCTTCGCCCAAAGTACGGCATTAAGGTTATTCTGAGAAAAAAGATTAATTATCCATGACCGAGTATCAATATTACGAGTTCCAGACGATCGATCGTCCGCTGACTGCCAAGGAACGGGAAGCCATCCAACAACAACACGATTGGCGTTATTTCTAGGCGATCAAGCTGCACTTTTTACTAAATTTATATCTGAACTCCTGAACTCCTGAACTCCTGAATTCTTTGAGTTAACGCATGAATTGCGAGGGCGTTAGGGGAGTTTTATCGGGTTCGATCGATGCTGGAGGACGAGGTTTGACATCCTCGGTTTTCGGGGGTTTGGTGGCCGATCGATCGCCCCATCCCCAGTTGAAATCTTCGGCTTTGAAGGAGGGGGGTTTGGTTTTTCCGGTGGGGAGGGTGACGGGCAGGCGTTGCGTGGCTTGGACGTACCAGGTTTTCTCGGTGGGCAACCAGACGACGTTTTCGGCGGATGGCGGTCCTTGGGCTTGAAATTCCTGGCGGAGGGTGGGAATTTGGTTGTCGGGTTCGATCAGGGCGACAAAAGCAACCTCGGTTTCGGGAATGGGATCGAAAGTCCACCGAGATCGATCAAGTTGCCAGGTTTCTTGAAAGCTGCCGTCGGGGGCAACTTGCCACAGTTGAAGTTGGGTTTGCCACTGTCCGTCGCGGACTTCGGCGAAGCGACGATCGAGAATTGAGGTGTAGGTGTAGGCTTGGGAAAATTGCGGGTCGTCAACTTCGAGCGATCGAATTGCCATCACGGTAATTTGAGTATTTTCCGGTAAATTGGCACTGCCCGTTATCGTATATTCTCCAGGTTCGTTCGCCGGATTCACTTGGAGAGATAGGGGGGATTCAGGGGCGGATTTTGGCGAAGAACAGCCAACGACGACGATCGAGAGGGCAATAGCAACTAATTCGGAATTTCGGGAGAAATTTCGAGTTTTTTCGATCGGGCGATCGCTTTTTTTTGTGTTTATCATAGGCAGTATTTTAAGTCAATATCTAAGCCTAAAACTTTCCCAATTTGCAATGTTTGGATATGATGGCTGAAGCCCGAGGAAATTTTGCAGTTTCCCCAAACTCAATTCTTCTCTATTGTGTCATGAGCCGATCGATTCTCGCCCTTGCTCGGTGTGTCTTAGAAGGGGTTGCCTTCGGTGCGATCGCCCTGTGCGCGGTCGAATTATTGGGCGTCCGGTCTGCCACAGCGCAATTGCCCGAGTTGTCGGGTTCGCCAACCGCTGCCACGGAAGACGACCCTTGCGTTCGCGCAGCGACTCCGCCGGAGGATCGCGCCGAATCCGAAGCCTTTTCTCCCCCGGCTGGCATTCCGCCGCCCATGTTCGACACGGCAGTGACGGGGATCGCCCCGCCCGTGTTTCCGCCTTCTCCGGTACAGCCGTTACCCACCCCGACGGCAGAAACCGTCGCCCCGATCGCGCCATCGGCAGTGGGATCGGCAAATTCCTTAACACCCGTTACAGAGGTCGATCGATCGACAGTGGGTTCGACAAATTCCTTATTAGAATCGGCTCCGCCGCCAATTTTCGCCCCTCCCGAAAGTGCGACGGGCAACCCATCTCCGGTGGTGGCGACAACTTCCCCCAGTTTGCCCCTTGCCGTGCCGACGCCGCCGTTGAGTTCGGGGTCTGGGAATCCAGTGCCGCCGCCGCCGACGAGTCTGCCCGGTTTCGTGCCGACAAGACCCAATCCCCCCGCAACCGTTCCCATCTCCCAGAGTTCAACCGTGCCGAGGGCGATCGGTTGCGGATCGGAGGAGCCTTGCCACATCCCCCATCCCAACGAAAATTTGCTTTCCACGGAGGAACTGGCGGCAGCACTCCCCTCGCGGTTTCATTTTGAGGAAAACGCGGTGGCGGCTGACCCCGATGTGTCTCAAGTTTCGGAAGTCGCCCATGCCACCGATACCTCATCCTTGGGACGAGAAGCCCTCACCCCTCCGAAATACGAATTTCAAGGGGTTTACCTGTACCAAGGGGACGAAGCCTCGGCGAGGGCGCGGATTTCGGGCGTTTACCCCCTGGCTCCAACGGTGGCATTGGGCGGCAGTTTCGATCTCACCGACGGGACGGCGTTTGCCGACTCCCAAACCCAGGGGGCGAGTATTAACGAGTTGTATTTGGTGGCATCGATTCCCGACTTGCCGAACTTGCGCTTTTCCCTGGGTCAGTTGGATTTAACGTCCTATTTCGATCGCAATAGTTTTGCCAAAGATGGCGCGACCCACTTCTTCAATTCCGTGTTTCAAACCAATCCGGCACTGAGTCGGACGGGAATCGGTTCGCGAACGGGATTGCTGGTGAACTGGAGCGTGACCGATGATGTCGAAGCCAAAGTTGCTGGATTTTCCTCGGCACGGCGCATCGAGGACTTCCGCATCGATGGGTTGGCGGCGGAGTTGGGAATCCGCCAGGGGAATTTTATCGTTCGGGGGACTTTTGCCACAGCGAGGGATGCGGGGACTGACGACGGATTTCGGGAGATTTTCCAGATCGATCGCAGTAACGGCGGCACCGGGTTACTTTCCGACGATCGCGAACAAGCCTATGGTATCAATGCCGAAGTGTTCGTTCCCGAAGCGGGTTTGGGATTTTTCGGTCGCTACGGTCGTTACGAGAACGTCGATGCGGAACTGGGAGGGGATACCTACAGTTTCGGGATCAACGTCCTCGATTTGTTCGTCCCCCGCGATCGATTCGGCATCGCCTACGGTCAGGATTTATCCAACAACGACCTGCGCCGCCGGACGGATGACGAACTCGCCGACGTGTTCGAGGCGTTCTACGATTTTGCCCTCTTACCCAACGTGCGCGTGGGGTTCAGCTTTCAAAGTCTGAACGAATTCTCCGACAGCATTTTAGGCGTTCGGGTGAAAACGGAGTTTGATATGACGCCTTTGGAGAGGAATTAGGGGTTTGGAGTTCTAAGTAATAAGTGGTTTTTCACTCATGACCCATGACCTACGATCTATGACTGTTCGAGCAGCGACTTCGCATGAGTATCGGTCATTGGTCGCTGTTTTCTTCCCCTGCTTTCTTCCCTTCTGCCTCCTGCCTTATTAGGTCAATTTTGCTTCTGTCACATTCTTTCGCTTCTTCTTTCATCCAAGCTGGTACGGTTATGAACGCGCAGTTTCCCAGGTTTGAACATTCGATCGCCGATCGACCTCGATCGAACCATGGGGTACAGGGTGTGAGGGAAAGCTTGATTTCATGTTGTGTTGTCCGCTTCGGACGAGAGTGCATCTAAGTTCGCATGAAACATTCATTCCAGACTCGCGCTGTCGCATGGGTTTTGTTCGGGCTGCTGCATAGCTCGACCCTTTCCGGCATTGTCTATCCCTGGCGGGTTCTCGCCCAATCCATTCCCGACGAAGTGGGTCGGGGGTACAACCTGTTGGAGTTGGGATGGGTAGACGATGCGATCGCCGCGTTTGAGGACGCGCTGGCTCTCTATCCCGACTCGGTTCCCGCCAACTTGGGGTTAGCCATTGCCTATCGCCGCGCCGGACGGGACAATGATGCGTGGGAAGCGTACGATCGCGTCTTAGAACTCGATCCCACCAACGCCCTAGCCCTGAAAACCGTGGGTTTGCTGGGAACCTATCGCCCCGAATGGCAAAGTCGCGGTATTGACGCCCTGACGGTTTTCCTGAACTCCACCCCGGAAGACACGGAAGCTCGGGCGTTGCGGGCATTGCTCTACGGCTACCAATCCCGCATTAGCGAAGCTCTCGCCGACTACCAAATTTTACTGCAATCGCCTAACCCCACGCCGGATGTGTTGCTGGGGGCGGCGCAAATTTACGTCTATAGCGGTAATTCTCCCCAGGGGTTAGAATTGTTTGATCGCTACCGTCGGACGGGGGGTGCAATTACCGGATACGCGGCGATCGCTTATGCCCGTGCCTTGCGAGAAACGGGCAATCCGGCGGCGGGAATTACCGTACTCGAAGCGCAATTGGCAGCGTTGCCGGGAAATAACCCCACCGCCACCGAAGCACGGGCGGAATTGGCGCGATCGTACTTAGCTACAAACCAGCCAGAACAGGCGTTAGCGGCGTTGCAACCCTTGCGCGGGCGATCGGAAGCTGCTTTAACTTTAGCGCGAGGACTGAGCGAAATCGGTCGTCGCACTGATCGGTTGGCACTCCTGCAAGAATCGGCGGTGTTGTACCGGGAAGTGCTATCCCAAACCCCGAATCCTCCCGTTCCCTTGCTACAAGAGGCTGCCGACGTATTGGCAAGCATTCCCGGCGAAGAAGAATTAGCCCTGCAACTCTACCGACAATTGGCAGCACAGCAACCGGATAACCGGGTTTTGGCAGTGCAGCAGTTGGCGTTCGAGTCGCAATTGGGTCAAATTGCCCAACCGGACTTGCGATCGCGCCTTGCCACCCTCCTCGAACCGCTACCCGACAATCCCCGCGATTTAGATCGGATTGCCGGGGCATTAATTCGCATCGATCCCCCCGATTCCCAGTTACTTCCGGTTTATCAAAACCTAATTGCCGCAGGGGTCGATCGCCCTTTCCTCAACTTCCGCATTGCCCAAATGTTCTTGCAGCTTAACGATCCGGCTGCTGCCCGTCAAGCGTTAGAAGCGTATATCGCGGGCATTGACGGACGACCCGATCCGGCTTCCGATATCATTTTAGCGGATATCGAACGGCGGGAAGGCAATCTGGAAGCCAGCGAACAGCGCTATCAGGTGTTGCTGTCGGAATATGCCGACGATGACAACCTCGTGGAAGCCTCGCTACAGGGGTTAATCGGCGTCCGCATCGCCCAAAACCGCCTGCCAGAAGCGATCGCCCTTTACGACCAACTCATCGCCCGCCGTCCGGAAGATTTCACCTTACAACTGGGGCGCACGAGTTTAGCGTACCAAGAAGACCTCATCGAGCGATCGGAGGCTGAAACCGTTCTCCAAAATTGGCTGACCACGCAACCCGCCACGGCAACGCCACCGGAACTGTTTAGCCTAGTGGGGGCTCTGCCTGCCGATCCGTCTCGCGAAGCCCTGTACGATCGCCTGATCCAGGTCGATCCGTATTATATGCCCATCCAATTCCGCTCCATCCAAGTCCTGGCACTGCGCGATCCCGAGGCGGCACAGGCAAAGGTTGCCCGGATGATTGCCCAAGATCCCACCAACCTCGGCGCCTACTTCGTTCAGGGAGAAATCGCCCAAAACCAAGGAGATTTGGAACTGGCGGGGAATGCTTACCAAGCGATTTTGGGCTGGGAACCGGAAAATGCCGATGCACTGGCGGCGTTAGGCGGCGTTCGCTTCCAACAGCGAGATTTGGATGCAGCACAACAGTTATACGAACGAGCCCTAGCCCTCGATCCCGACGATCCCAATTTACGCCGATCGATGGCAGGATTAACCGCCGCTCGAGATTACCCCCTGTCGGCACTGGAACAATTGGAGGAGTTGCAATTGGAACAAATGGCAAAAGGCGCGATTCCCGACCCGGAAATCTCCAACCAAATTCAGCAATTACACGAAGATTTTCTACGACGAAGGGGGTTTCAGCCGCCGTGGGAACGGTATTAAGTGGGGACAGGAGTTCAGAAGTAAGCGCTGCGCGCTGGCTACGCCTACAGGAGTAAGTGCTTCGCACTGGCTACGCCTACAGGAGGAAGAGAGCAGGGGAGGCAGGGGAGGCTTTCTTGAGCAGGGGGAGCTTTCTTGAGCAGGGGAGGCAGGGGAAGAAAGCAACTAGCAAACCCC
>DVED01000113.1 GCA_015295945.1 Oscillatoriales cyanobacterium M59_W2019_021
CAAAAATCGAGGAGAAGTTCAGCTTGAACCCCGAAAATTTTCCGAGAATTCGACTCAACTTCTGGTTGGGTTACTTTGTCGTTAGTCTAAACTCCAGTTCAACAGCGGCTTGAAGTTTCGGATTGGGTTGGGGGCAGGATGCTTCGTACAGTTGGACCAGAGATAGCAATTTGTCGAGGGCATCGCGCAAATGGAACAGATTGCCGTAGATAAAGGATGCAGGATTGTTGATTTCGTGAGCGACACCCGCAACAAATTGACCCAGATTGGACATCTGTTCTGAATGTAGGAGTCGGATTTGGTCAGTGAGAACTTCCGAGGTTCCTGGTTCTGATGAATCTGAAGGGGATTGCGAGAGTTCTGCCAACACCCGATCGACGGAATTATCCGGTTTCGATACCGAGCGATCCTCCAAATTCGATTGGGTCGTCGAAAAACCAGCAAACTCAAAACTCATATTATTCCCTCTTTTTAAATCGATGCGATCGCATTTTGCGGATTGCCCGGACTCCAATTGCCGAACCGCTATCTTGTTTGCAGTCAAACGATCAAACGGAAATCCGAACGCTGAGTTCGATCGTGAAGCGTCTTTGCAGGAGAATCGCCCGTTTGAAAATTCAGATTCGAGCGAAAAAAGCTGGACTATTCCCTCCGTGAATTAATTTCGCGATATCGTTTTTTATAACAGCCTCTCACGATCAATAAGCTCTAAACTAGTGACTTTAACTCACTCACCGCAACAAGCAGTCCGGCGTTAAAACTCAATCGACCGATCGCACCCTACTCGATTTGACAAGAACCGATCGAAGAGTAGCAAAACTAACAGAACTTGGGCTTTTCAAGCTAGAGTTCCTATTAGTACGATACTCCAGAGGAGTCGCTGCACGATCAACTTTCTCAACCGTTGAGTCGTTTGAGTGAGTTAGTTTTTATATATCAGGTTGCGAAGAGAAACGTTGGGTTTTTAACATATTGTTTATAAATCATCGAAAATCCTCACATCGATTCCCGGTTGATCGAGGCAAGTTTGTATCGATTGTTATTGTTTGTAGATTTGGATGAATTTATCTTAAAAATCCGTGGCGATCGTCCGATTTAGAGCTGGGGATCGATACGGGCGCATCCGCCCGTATCTGAGTTTCGATCTTCTCGAGTTCGACTCTTTGGGAGGATTGCGTTCCTAGGGTTCCTCTTCCGCGTCTTCTGCATCCGGGGCTGCTGCTGGTTTGCCGAAATAGGCTTGGAAGATTTCTTTGGCAACTGGCAAGGCAGCTTTGGAACCGTAGCCTCCTTCTTCGATGGCGACGGCGATCGCAATTTGGGGATCGTCCGCCGGACCGTAGCCGACGTACATCGAGTTATCCTCCTGACCCAAAACTTCCACCGTCCCGGTTTTCCCCGCCGTTAGCGGCAGCGAACCATCGTTCATCGCCGTTCCAGTTCCCCGTTCCACCACCGCTCGCAGTCCATCGCGTACCACTTCCAAGATAGCGGGATCGATCCCCGTCTTCGCGGGTTGGGTGGCTTCCGTATTCGTTTGCGATGCCAAGAGGTGCGGTTTGACCCGATTGCCCCCATTGGCGACGGTAGAAACCATCACCGCCAGTTCTAAAGGCGTCACCAAAGTCAATCCTTGACCGATGGACATACTGACCGTATCTCCGACGTACCAGGGTTCTCCGTAGAGGGCTTCTTTTTCCTCCGGAGTGGGTAAAGAACCGTGAGAACCTTCCCCGATACCCAGTAAGTCGAAATCCGTTTGACCGATGCCCAAGACCTTGCCCCATTTGGCAATTTCTTCCGGTCCGATATCCATCCCCACTTGATAGAAGAACGTGTTGCTGCTGTAGGCAAGGGCATCTTCAAAACCGATCGTCCCGTAACCGCCACTGTGTTCGTGGAATTGGGTATCGCCCACGGTGATGTAAGCTGCCGTGCCGATGAGGGAGTCGGGCGCAAACTTGCCCGATGCCATCCCCGCGACGGAGGTGATGATTTTGAAAGTACTGCCAGGGGGATAACCCTGTAAGGCGCGGTTGAGGAACGGATCGTCTTCTCCTTGCAGGCTTTCCCACTCACTAGCCGTGACTTGGCGGGTAAAGATGTTGGGATCGAAGGTGGGACTGCTTGCCAATGCCAAGACGGCACCGGTTTTGACATCGAGGACGACTGCCGCACCGCGTCTGCCGCCAAGTGCGGCTTCTGCGGTTTTCTGGAGGTTGAGGTCGAGGGTAAGGCGAACGTCTTTGCCAGCTTCGACGGGTTGCATTGCCAATTCCCGCAGTTCTTGACCCTGGGCGTTCACTTCGATTAAGCGATTGCCCCATTTTCCGTGGAGTAGGGAATCGAGTGCCCGTTCGATGCCCATTTTACCGACGATCGCCCCCATGGGCAACTTGGGATCGGCTTTGAGATCGTCGAGGGTCGCTTCGCCTACGTATCCGAGCAAATGCGCGGCGATGTTTTTTTCCGGGTAGTAGCGGCTGGAGTCGCCTCGGACTTCGAGTCCGGGGAATTCTTCCGCGCGTTCGGCAAGGGTAATAAAGGCTTGGAGGCTGAGATTGCGACCGATCTTCACCGGGATGTTGGAACTGTAGCCTTCTTTTTCGATCGCCTCGAGAATTTGCTCCGGCGAGATTCCCAAAATCGGGCTCAGTTTTTTGGCAGTGGCTTTCCAGGCTTCGGGGGATTGTTGTTTGGGCCAAACGTAGGCGGAACGGGAAAGGCGGCTGGTGGCGATCGGTTTGCCGTGGCGATCGAGAATGTTTCCTCGGGCAGCGGGAACGGGGATCGGTCGCACTCGGTTTTCTTCGGCAACCAGTCGGTGATAGTCTCCGTTGACCAGTTGTAATTGTACCAGGCGGAAACTACACAAACCCAGACCGCCCGTGACGGCTAACATCAAAATGAAAGCACGCAATCCTCGATTTTCGGTGAGGAGCGCTCGCTCGTTTTGCCGGGTGGCGGTTCGCGATCCCAGAGATTTAAATCCAGAAGGGGCTAGAAAAAAGTCGCTTTTCATCGGGGTAGAAGCTCATAGGTGGAAGAGAACGATCGACGATCTCGTTCTGGCAGGAAGCGGAACGGTTGATTCGTGCCGAACGAGTCGGGCGATCGGATGTGCGTAGAAAATCCAATCGTGGCGGTAGCCAGTAAACTTTCGTATAAGTAACGATCGAACTCGCTCGAAATCGGATATATTCAGTAGAAATACAGAATCGAGCGAATTGATTGGATCACCGTTGGTAGATCCATTCCCCGACATCAATCCTAGGGACTGAAGTTCTCAAAAAAACAGTATTCGTTCCACTTGAACTGCGAAAAAATATCAAAATTTCGTACGATCTTCATAAAAATTTCTAGCTCAAACTCGGAAGTGATACGAGTAAAAACACAGAGATAATGCAGAACTGAAGCAGCGTGAGGAGTTGAAAGCTAGGGTGGTTTCACCAAAGAAAACCCAGATCCAGCCATTGGGAGAGGAAACATCCAATCTCAAAAGCGTTGAAAATTAGAGTAGCATTTTTTTTCAACGAGCGTAACTATCCCCCATCCCCAAAATCAACCCAATCTAGCAGTGGACAGGAGGGTTAGGACAACAGTAAAACTGAAAAACCAGAACGGTCAACCTTTTTCCTTCTGCCTTCTGCTATAAATTTCGAGACTGCCGAACGATGGAAACCTATCCGATGGATTTGCAGGACTCTTTACTCCCAGGATGTCTCATTCGTCCCGCGACTGCGAGGGATATGGGGTCGATTTGGAAAATGGTACTTGGAGCTAAGCTCGATCCGACCCAGTTGCGCCCGCAGCAGTTTTGGACGATCGTTTGCAACGGAGAACTGGTTGCCTGCGGACAGCTTCGCCACTTCGACAACGCTCAAGAACTGGGCAGTCTGGTAGTGCGCCGGGAGTGGCGGGGTCGCGGATTGGGAACGATCCTGACCCAACACCTGATTCAGCAGGCAACCCAACCCCTCTATCTCGAGTGTTTGGGCGATCGATTAGCGCGATTCTATACCCGCTTGGGTTTTGAGATCGTCCCGTGGCAGGAGTTGCCGCGATCGCTCAAGCTCAAGTTCGGAATTTCCCACATTGCCAGAAAGCTGTTCGGGGTTCCAGTGGAGATCCTCAAGTATCGGGGCAAATCATAAGGCAGACAGTTGGTTTTAAGTATAATCGGTGGGCGAGATTTTGTAGGAGAGTATTTAGCGTGACAGACTGTCTGAAGTTCGAGATCGTTCCGGGGATGGCGGCAATGATTGTCGGATGGACCTGGGGGATCGCTCCGGCGATGGCACAAAAACCCCCGCTCAATTGGGGCGATCGCTTGGAAAACCCAGCGATCCCCAAATTGGATTGTACGTCAGTTACGCCGTCATCGTATTACGGTCATCTTCCCTATACCGAAGCCCCTCGCGACGAGTTGGTATCTGTCGGGAATGGGGAACGCTTGCGACAGTCGGCAGCCGCTAGCTTTCGACGGATGCAAGCGGCGGCGGCAGAGGTGGGGATCGAGTTAGTACCGCTGTCGGGATTTCGCGATCGCGCCGTGCAGAACTCCTTATTCTACGATGTCGCCGCCCAACGGGGTCAAAGCTTGTCCGAACGCGCCCGCACCTCCGCCCCGCCGGGGTACAGCGAACACCATACCGGATACGCAATTGATATCGGCGACGGCTACGATCCCGGCGGGGATTTGAATCAATCCTTCGCCTACACGGATGCCGGACGATGGCTGTTCGCTAACGCCGGAAAGTACGGTTTTGAACTCTCGTTCCCCTCCGGGGTCACCTGCGTCAGCTACGAACCCTGGCACTGGCGCTGGGTGGGCGATCCCGACAGCGAGCAAACTTTTCAAACCGCCCGAGATCTGTACCGCGATCACCGCATCGGTCAGTTGGATGAAGGAAATTTTAAGTAATAAGTAATAAGTTTGGGATTAGGGGTTTGGGGTTGGGGGTTTGGGGTTTGTTAGCGATCGGCGATCGGCAGTGTAGCGCCTTCTTCTTGGCTGACCGCTTACGGGTCACTGTTTTCTCCCCCGGCTCCCCCTGCCGACCCTGCCTCCCCGGCTCCTCCGGCTTTCTTCTACTGAACTCCTGAACTCCTTCTTCTCACCCCTCCTGTTGCAGGACTTCGCTGAAGGCAAAATCGGGGGCGGCGAGGACGAATGCCGTACTGGGTAACCCTGCCGCGAGTTCCTGAAGGCGATCGAGATGGTGCGAATAGTCTTCTCCTCCTTCGGGTTTTGCCATCCCTAGGAACACCAAATCAGCGTTGCGGGAAGATTCGTGCAAAATGTCGCGAAACGATCGCCCGTCTGCCACCAAAACTTGGGGTTCGGCACCGATACGCCATTCCCGCAGTCGCCGTTCTAAGTTGGTGCGGGCGGCTTGGGCGGCGGTTTCGTAAGGTACTACCAATTTTAAGAAAATACGCGCCCGCCGCCATTTGCCGCTACTGGTTTGCAGCAGGTAAGCCAGCAACAGCATCAGTCCGCCGTTGGCATTCAGTCCCCCCCACCAGACATCGATGCGTTGTTGTGACCTAAATCCTCGATGGGGATCGTCGCGTAAGACGACGATATTACACTTCGATCGATGGATGGTGGCGATCGCCTGACAGTAGCGGGAACGGTGTTCTTCCTGCTGGCAGTCTCCCAAGATCAGCGTATCGGGAACCAGATGCCCCAATCCGTAAATTTCTACTAACCTTTCCGCACCGTCAAACGGATCGGGAGCCGTAATCAGACGTACCAAACCCTGCACGCCTCGCTTTTCCAAATAGTCCCGTAACTTGGCTTCCAGGGAAGCTTGCTGCGCCATATCTCGAGAACCGCTGGGCAGAACGCTGGCAACGGTCATCCAGCCGCGATTGTGGGTGAAGTGGGTTGCCAGATCGATCAGGGGCCAGCGTCGCATGGGAGAACCCGAGAGGACCAGAACGTGGGGACGCCAGGTTTTGGGATCGGGGGTGGAGGATAAGTGAAAAATCCCGGCACGTACCACTTCCATCCACAAACCCCGGCGCACGTCACCCCAGGTACTTTGCAGTTCCCGATTTTCCAGCCACAGGTAAATTCCCAAAACGCAAACTGCTGCCACCACTGCGGCGATGGCATTAATGAGCAACATCACCCCGATACAGCCCATTGTTCCCAGCAGGGAGAAAAACCAATGGACTTGGAAGGAGGGACGGTATGAGGGACTTTGCAAGAAACCTTCGATCGCCGCCGTGACGTTGAGTACTAGATAGGTACTTAAAAAGAACATGGTGAGAACTGGGGCGATGATATCCAAATCGCCGACGCAAACGGCAGCAATGGCGACACCTAACGTCACAATCGTTGCCAGACGGGGTTCGTCGTCAGGACCGCTGCCGTTGCCGAGCGATCGCAAGGGTCGGGGCAACACGCCATCTCGCGCCAAGGCTTGTAGCACCCGAGGCGCCCCCAGGATACTGCCCAACGCACTCGAAAGTGTTGCCCCCCAAACGCCCAACAAGATCGTGTCGGGGATCAGTGCCATTTGCCGCATCACTAGGGGATCGCTTGCCAGCGTTGCCGCCGAGGCGCGTCCGGCAAGAATCAGGGGCAATACCATATAGACAACGTATCCCGTCCCTACGGCAGCCAGCGTGCCGAACGGGATTGATCGGGCGGGATCGCGCAGATCTCCAGACATACTCACTCCTGCCATAATCCCGGTGACGGCGGGGAAGAATAAGGCGAACACTGACCAAAAAGGCTCGGGATCGGCAACCCCCGACCAAGCACTGATGTTGCTGGGTTCGATCGGCTTGCCGAAGATCAGGCAAATCAGGGAAAGGGCGATCGCCGCCATGATGAAATATTGGGTGCGGATGGCAAAACTGGCAGATTTAATCGCCACCACCGCCACGATGACCGTCGTGATCAGGGCGACGATCGTCAGGTTCAACTGGGGAAAGACTTCAACGACACTTTCGGCAAAACCGATGGTGTACAGTGCTACCGAGATCGCTTGCGCGAAGTAGAGGGGAATCCCAACAGCCCCCCCCGTTTCGATCCCGAGAGAGCGGCTGATCATATAGTAAGCTCCGCCGACACGGACAACCCGATCGGTGGCGATCGCCGAGATAGACAGGGAAGTCAGAAACGTGATCGAGGTAGCGAGGGTGACAATAACCAGCGATCCCAGCCAACCCACATTGGCAACCACCCAGCCGAAGCGCAAGTACATGATCACCCCCAAAATCGTCAGGATCGAGGGGGTGTAGACGCCACCAAAAGTTCCTAAACCCGAGGCGGTTTCTTCGGGAGGTTGCGGGGGACGGCGAAACGGAAATCGAAACATAGATTAGAAGAAGGAGTTACAGGAGTTGCAGGAGTTCAGGAGTTCAGAATGGATCTCCCTTCGGGAGAGTGAGGAAGTGAGGAGGTTCTAACAGGAGTTCAGGAGTAAGTGCTTCGCACTGGCTAGCTCTTATGCGCTTCGCGCAGGCTACGCCAACAGAGCGGCTACGCCAACGCCTACAGGAGTTCGGTAGAAGAAAGAGTCTTGAGCAGGGGAAGCAGGGGAAGCAGGGGGAGAGAAGCAACTAACAACTAACAACTAACCACAAATAACCAACACCCAATCCCAAACCCCAAACCCCCAACCTCTAGCCAATGGGTTTGGGTTCCCCTAAAACGATAACCGAACACGTCAGTTGTCGAACCAGGCGATCGGTGAGATTGCTGGGGGTCAAACTGCGATCGGTGGCGAGGTGGCGTTCTTCGTAGAGGACGACGAGATCGAACTGTTTGGATTTTTCTAAAATGGCGGCTGCCATATCGTCGTTCAAACCGATGCGGGTTTTAACTTTGGAAGCTGGAATGGAAGGGGAAAGCAATCCGTGGAGTTGAGCTTTGATCCAGGTTTTGCGATCGGCTGCCAGTCGTCCGTTCCACACGTAAAACAGCACGATTTCGCCGCCGTTGGCATCTGCCAGCATTTGAGCGAAATAGACTTTGCGGGCGACGGGGGGAGAGAAATTTTCGATCGGCACTAAAATTCGTTGAAGTCGGGCGGCAGGGGCGAGCAAACGCGCTACAGCAACGGGACAGTGCGCCGTCCAAAATACGCTGTCGATGGTATTGCCGAACAATTTCGCCCGCAATCCCGTGCGGTTGCCCCACCCCATCACGATCAGATTGGCGCGGCGTTCTTGGCTGGCGCGGCTGATGCCTTGGGCGACGCGATCGTCGATTCGCAGCAACGGTTCGGCCCGTACGTCGAGTTCTCGGCTGAGAGACATCGCCGTTTCTAGTAAGGTTTCGCTGCGTTGGAGGGCATTCTCGAGTTGGTGGCTGTCGGCGGAAGCTGGGGGAACGGCAATAGCGAGGGGGACGATGCGCCCTTGTTGGCGGCGGGCGAGTAAGGCTGCCATTTCGATTAAGGCGCGTTCGGTGTGGGGGTTGTAGACGGGAACGACGACGGTGAAGGCGCGATCTCGAGTTGGGATTTCCGGGGAAGGAACTGGGACGAGATCGTCGGGGCGATCGGTTTCGGGCAGGGGCAATCCAACGGCAACCCGACTGACGATCAGCGGACCGAGGGTCGCTGTCACTACCATCATTACCACCACGGCGTTTAAGACTTCATCGGTGAGCAAACCCGCTCGATGTCCCACCAGGGTGGCGGCGAGGGTGGTTGCCACTTGGGGGATCGACATCGACCACATGGTCAGCATCTCCTGCTGTTGATAGCGATAGATGAGTTTTGTCAGGTAGGCGGCTGCGAATTTACTGCCGATCAAGCTACCGATAATAATGAGGGAAAAGCCGATGGAGGATAAACTTTGGAGAAAGGCGGGTACGTCGAGAATTAAGCCGATATCGACGAAAAAAATCGGCGTGAATAACACGCTCCCAACAAAGATGACTTTTTCTTTCACCGAACTGTCGCCCACGGCATCGTTGACGGCTAATCCGGCTAAAAACGCGCCGACAATTTTCTCAACCCCGATCGCCTCTGCTCCCATCGCCGCCAAAAATAAAGCGAGCAGTAAAAATAGAAATTTATTACCTTCATCTGCTCCCGATCTGCGCAAAAATTCCCGTCCCGCCCAATCGAAGCCAAACAAAACGATGAGGGTATAAATAGTTAGAAATCCCAGTAGAGAAAGTAACTTGATAATAGTAAAGTTACCCGATCCCACGCCGATACAAATTGCCAGAACGATCAACGCGCCAATATCGGTAAAAATCGTTCCACCTAACGTGACGGTGACGGCTTCGTTACTGACAACCCCTAAGCGTCGAACGATCGGGTAGGTCATCAAACTGTGGGATGCTAGTAGCGAACCGATTAAAAGGGAAGAATTCCAGTCAAACTCAAATAGTCGCCCGACGATCGTCCCGGTAATTAACGGAATCGAGAAAGTCAGACTCCCAAACACGCCCGATCGTTGTTTGATTTTGTGAAACTGATCCATGTCAATTTCTAATCCGGCGACAAACATCAAACACAGCAATCCCAAGTCGGACAAAAAAACCATCATTTGCGACTCGGAGTCGAGCAATTTCAAGCCGTTTTCTCCCAAGCAAACTCCGGCAACTAACAAGCCTAGCAATCCCGGTAATTTGAGCTTCTCAAATAAAATAGGAATGACTAAAATAACGAGGAGCAGAATGGCAAATGAAAAACTGGGTTCTTCTTGTAAGAAAACCAGGAATTTTTCCATAAAGTAATCGGTTAGAAGTGAGTAAATACTAGGATTGACAACTCGAGATGACCGGATTGTACCCCGTTTTAAACCCAAAAAAGGAGAACGATCGAGAAAAGAAGCGAAAACAATCGGGATCGCCAAAAACCTCGATCGCCTCTACCTCCAGATGGATTCAACGGTTTCTCGATCGAGTTTGAGGGCAAAACCCAAGGGGGTTGAGAGAAACCGAACTAGATTGTCAGAAAATTTTAACTTCTTTGGCGTTCAAAAATGGCGATCGATCGCTATTTCTCGTCAAATACGGATTTATAGACGCAGACTGGAGTGTTAGGACAGCAGCACAAGCTAAAACCTCGACCCATCCATCAATACTTTCTCTTCTGACCTAGAGCCTTCTTCAATAACCGGGCGATCGCAAACCAATAATATTATTAATTTCTGCGACATTTGCCCAAAAGTAAGGGATAAAATGGACAGCCCCTTCAACCGATATTCAACGCAAGCATTATGGGACGCAAACGAATTGGAATTCTGACCAGCGGCGGCGACTGTGCGGGACTCAACGCCGTGATTCGCGCTGTCGTCCACCATGCCATGGGCAATTACGACTGGGAGGTGTTGGGGATTTGCCACGCCACCAACGGACTGATGAGTCGTCCTCCTTTGGTCAAACACTTCGATCTCGATACTGTCGATCCGCTGTTAATTGCCGGCGGGACGATTTTGGGAACCACCAACCGGGGAAATCCGTTTGCCTACCCCATGTCCGATGGAACCGTGCGCGATCGCACTGACGAAATTATCGAGGGCTACCGCCAACTGGAACTGGACGCACTAATTGGCGTCGGCGGAGACGGTAGCTTGGCAATTCTGCGCAAAATTGCCCAACAAGGCGGGATCAACCTCGTCGGCATTCCCAAAACCATCGATAACGATGTCGGCATCACCGAAAGATCGATCGGCTTCGATACCGCCGTGAATATCGCCACTGAAGCCCTCGATCGCCTTCACTTTACCGCTGCCAGCCACGATCGGGTGATGATTTTAGAAGTTATGGGACGGGATGCCGGACACATCGCCCTCAACGCCGGAATTTCCGGAGGGGCGCACGTTATCCTCATCCCCGAAATTCCTTACAAGTTGGAAACCCTATGCAACCATATTAAGAAACGTCAAGCGCGAGGACAAAACTACTCCGTTGTCATCGTATCCGAAGCAGTTTGTACGGAATCTGGAGAGTCAGTAACAAAACTCGAGCAGTTTGGAGAATGCCGCCTTGGCGGGATCGGGCGGTATCTGGCAGACAAAATTACCGATCGAACTGGAGCGGAAACGCGGGTGACGACGTTGGGACACGTCCAACGCGGCGGCATTCCGTCACCTCTCGATCGCCTGCTCGCCTCTTCTTTCGGGGTTGCTGCCGTCGAGGCAATCGCCGAGGAACGGTACGATTGCATGGTCACTTGGCAAAACCGTCAAGTGGTTGCCGTCCCCATTACCGAAGCGATCGCCACTTACCAAGCCGTCGATCCCCAAGATACCCTGGTGAAAACCGCACGAGGGTTGGGGGTCTGCTTCGGAGATTGAACTCTCGGCGAGATTGGGCATACTGGTAATGGGTCATGGGTACGAAGCACCGATCCCAACGGTGCGTTTCGGACCTCAACACACCCTACCAATAATTAACGCTAGCCACTAGCCACAAACCAATCTCCATGAACGCTGAACCTTTCGGTGATTCTCTGTTTCGCTGCCTCGCGATCGGCTGTTTCGGGATGGCGGTGCTGTTGTTGGGGGTCGAGGGCAGCGGGATGGGTGGTACTCCCAAACCGGACGATCTCCCGACGACTCTCTATCAGACCGCCAAACCCACCCGCTCGAAGTTAGTGCGGGCGGTAGATAGCCAGTACCACCTGCTGGTCGATCTGAGCGATCGGCGGGTTTACCTGTACGAAGGCAAGAAGCAAAAGAAGAGTTATCCCGTTTCGATCGGACAACCAGGTTGGGAAACGCCGACGGGTTCGTTTAAAGTTACCCGGATGGACGAACATCCCGTGTGGCAACAGCCGATTACGGGGGTGATCGTCCATCCGGGGATGGCAAATCCGTTGGGCGATCGGTGGATCGGCTTCTGGACAGACGGTTCGAGCTATATCGGCTTTCACGGCACGCCGGACGAAGCCCAAGTGGGACTGGCGATTTCTCACGGTTGTTTGCGGATGCGAAATTCGGATATTCGCCAAATCTACGATCTTGTCGGGATCGGGACACCCGTAAAAGTGCAGAAGTAGCTGGCGACTGGAAGTCACGCCTACAGACACGAAGTCTGCCTGCGCGCACTCTTTGGGGGCTAACCCGCGCAGGCGGGTTTCGCTCCTGTAGGCGCGGTTTTAACCGCCATCTAAATATCGATCTTCTCGCTCTTTGTTCCTAACCTCGAAGTTGTTGCTTTAAATCCCGGATAGCAGCACTGGTATTGCGTTGGTAAGCAATTTCGAGACAACGATCGATCGCTGCGTGCAAATCGAAGTTGGGAAAATAGAGGCTTTGAGTTTGCTTACGATAGCTGTCACCTTGCAGCCGATAAATCATGAGTTTTTGCTTCTTCAATAACCAGACTTCGGGAACTCGGTAGGGAAGATAATCTTCCACATCGGAATAACTGGTGACATCAATTTCGATAACTAAATCGGGCGGCGGATCGTTTTGCCAATCGATCCGAGTTTTGCCCATCACCGCTTGCCAATTGTCGATATAAAAGCAATAGTCGGGTTCGATGCCACTTTCTTCGGGTAAGGTCATCGTCACAGGCGTAAACGCATCGTATTCCCGTCCGTCGGCATCCAAAAGAGTCGCGACTATACTGGAAAGTAAATGGGCATCTTTTCCATGGACGGGTAAAGGCGACATCAGCAAAACCTCTCCATGACGATATTTGAGGCGGGGAATCGAACTGTCTCCTCGGCGATCGGATAAACTTTGATAGTCTTGCCAAGTGGCAGGCAAACGCACCACCGAACCCGCTGGCAATTGGATTTTTTCGGGTGAAACGAGGGCAAACACGATCGAACCTCCCGGTTACTGCAAAAACTACTCTTCTACTACCTCAATTAAATCTTCGATCGTCACGTCGAACACTCGAGCCAGTTTGACTAAAGCCGTCACATCTGCGGTTGCCATTCCAGGGGAACGGGCATAAGTTGTAATTGTCGTGTAGGGAATGTCCGATCGTTCGGAAACTTCTTTGAGCGTCCAGCCTTTTTCTTTGCTAAACTCCAGGATTCGCAATCTCACTCGCCCCATAGTGAATCAATGGCTCAGTTGAAGGGTTGCGTTCATCTATCCTACTCTTCCACCACTTCAATTAAATCTTCGAGCATCACGTCGAACACTCGGGCAAGCTTGATTAAAGCGGTAGCGTCTACGGTTGCCATTCCCGGAGAACGAGCATAGGTTCTTAAGGTACTGTAAACCACTCCAGAGCGTTCGGAAACTTCTTTAAGCGTCCAGCCTTTTTCTTCGGCAAACTCGCGAATTCGCAATCTCACCAGCCCCATGCTTGACAAATAACCGCTTTTAATAGCTAATCAACTGATTTTACTCCTCGACCACTTCAATTAAATCTTCGAGCATCACATCGAACACTCGGGCAAGCTTAACTAAAGCTGTAACGTCTGCCATTGCCATTCCAGAGGAACGGGCATAAGTTTTCAGTGTACTGTAGTTGACCCCCGATCGTTCGGAAACTTCTTTAAGCGTCCAGCCTCGTTCTTTGCTAAACTCCTGGATTCGCAATCGAATCAAACCCATGCTTGACACAGACTAAATTTAGTCCTTTAATAGGATCGTACTGAAAAACGATCGCCCTCGTGCCTGGAAAACTCGTAAGGCGATCGTCCTTTCCCTCAAAAAATAAGGTAAGACCATGATACCAACAGAATTGCCGATTTTAACGGTGATCGATTCAGTTTGCCCGAAATCTCTTCAACAGCAGGTGTATCGGCAGCGCCTGCATCCCTGGTGTATCGTCCGCCTGCTGCCGAATATGCAGCGTGCCGTCATCTCCCGCAAGCGGCAGCGCAACGCCGCCGAAGATTATCTGTGCGCCCTCAAGCGCCTGCATCCTGCCGCTTCCTACGTCCTCATCTTCGATCCGCGTACTTGAGGCAATTTTAAACCTGGGAGGGTAAAGTAGGGGTCAAGGGTTGTTGACCCTTACTGGTAATCTAGTTTAGCCGATCAGGCGATCGCAAAGAGTCTCTGTAGGAAAATCGCCCCAAACAGAACGTGACGATGAAAAAAGTAGCGGTATTTGGCAATGCTGGCGGTGGCAAATCCACACTGAGCAAGAGATTATCAGAACGTCAATTTTGGATAAGGAGGAGCGAAGCGGGTAGGCTGAAAGAGCCAACCATCAACCTCCCGCTTGCCCCATGCTTAGTCTAGAAGACCTGTTTTG
>DVED01000052.1 GCA_015295945.1 Oscillatoriales cyanobacterium M59_W2019_021
GGGGGAGAAGAGCAGATCCCCAATGACCAACCCCAAACCCCAAACCCCAAACCCCAAACCCCCACTAACCAACATTAAGTTCGGGAACCCGTACAGCTATTGGGAGTTGCATTGCGCCGACTGGCTCCGTTAAATTAGCACTCAGGACAGGAGAGTGCTAATCCACTCGTTCTGAAGTTAGTGAAGGGTCAGTCGTTCGAGGGCGCTGCATCGCCCGATCGATCGCCTTCGACTAACCAATGATTTGTTTTTCTCAGTTTAACCCGTCGTTTGGAGAATTTTGTATGGCAGCCGTATCTCTGAGTGTTTCCACCGTCAAACCGCTGGGCGATCGCGTTTTTGTCAAGGTGAGTCCCTCGGAGGAGAAAACCGCCGGGGGCATCCTCCTGCCGGACGCCGCGAAAGAGAAGCCCCAAGTGGGAGAAGTGGTTCAAGTCGGTCCGGGCAAGCGCAGCGATGATGGCTCTCGCCAAGACATGGAAGTCAGCATCGGCGATAAAGTCCTCTACTCCAAGTACGCTGGCACCGATATCAAGTTAGGCGGCGAAGAGTATGTTTTGCTCTCCGAGAAAGATATCCTCGCAGTGGTCAGCTAATCGGTGATCGATAGCCGTAACAGTTGAGGTTAAGACACTTCTCAAAATCTCGATCAGACAGGGAACTGAAAACATCCCCGTCCCTAAGCTAAAAGCTAAAAGCTCAACTCCCCTACCCATTACTCAACGCTGAAAGAACGAACTATGGCAAAGCGCATTATCTACAACGAAAATGCCCGTCGCGCCCTGGAAAAAGGGATGGACATCCTGGCTGAATCCGTTGCCGTCACCCTCGGTCCCAAAGGACGGAACGTGGTTCTGGAGAAGAAATTCGGCGCTCCCCAAATCGTCAATGACGGGATCACCATCGCTAAGGAAATCGAACTGGAAGATCACGTCGAAAACACCGGGGTTTCCCTGATTCGCCAAGCGGCTTCCAAAACCAACGACGCGGCCGGAGACGGCACTACCACCGCCACGGTTTTGGCTCACGCCATGGTCAAAGAAGGTCTGCGCAACGTGGCTGCTGGCGCCAACCCCATTGCCCTGAAGCGCGGGATCGACAAAGCTACCGCTTTCTTGGTGGACGAAATTGCCAAACACGCCCGCTCTGTGGAAGATTCTAAGGCGATCGCTCAAGTGGGTTCCATCTCGGCAGGCAACGACGAAGAAGTCGGTCAAATGATCGCCGAAGCCATGGACAAGGTGGGCAAAGAAGGCGTAATTTCCCTCGAAGAAGGGAAATCCATGACCACCGAATTGGAAATCACCGAAGGGATGCGCTTTGACAAAGGCTACATCTCCCCCTACTTCGCCACCGATACTGAGCGGATGGAAGCGGTTCTCGACGAGCCTTTCGTCCTGCTAACCGACAAGAAAATCAGCTTAGTTCAAGACTTGGTTCCCATTCTCGAACAAGTGGCGCGTGCCGGACGCCCCCTGGTGATTATCTCTGAAGATATCGAGAAAGAAGCCCTGGCAACCTTGGTAGTCAACCGCTTGCGCGGCGTTCTCAACGTGGCAGCCGTCAAAGCCCCCGGATTCGGCGATCGTCGCAAAGCTATGCTCGAAGATATCGCCGTCCTCACCGGCGGTCAAGTGATTACCGAAGATGCCGGATTGAAGCTGGAAAATACCAAGCTGGATATGCTGGGTAAATCCCGCCGCATCACCATCACCAAAGATAACACCACGATCGTCGCGGAAGGCAACGAAGCGGGCGTCAAGGCGCGTTGCGAACAAATCCGCCGCCAAATGGACGAAACCGATTCCAGCTACGATAAAGAAAAACTGCAAGAGCGCCTCGCGAAGCTCTCTGGCGGTGTGGCTGTCATCAAAGTGGGCGCGGCAACGGAAACGGAAATGAAAGACCGCAAGCTGCGCTTGGAAGATGCCATCAACGCTACCAAAGCAGCCGTTGAAGAAGGGATCGTCCCCGGTGGCGGTACGACTCTGGCACACTTGACCCCCAGCTTGGAAGAGTGGGCGAACGGTAGCCTGCAAGCTGAAGAACTGACGGGCGCGCTGATCGTGGCGCGGGCGCTGGCGGCTCCCCTGAAGCGGATTGCCGAGAACGCCGGACAAAATGGTGCGGTGATTGCCGAGCGCGTTAAGGAAAAACCCTTCGATGTCGGTTACAACGCTGCCACCAACGAGTTCGTCGATATGTTTGAAGCGGGAATCGTCGATCCGGCGAAAGTGACCCGTTCGGCAATGCAAAATGCCGCTTCGATCGCCGGAATGGTGCTGACCACCGAGTGCATCGTCGTCGATAAGCCCGAACCCAAAGATAGCGCTCCCGCTCCCGGCGGCGGCATGGGCGACTTCGACTACTAAGTTCCGACGATTTAATCTAGCCAAAGGGGTGGGGTTTTCCCGCCCGTGGCGATCGCTCTTTGTCGGGGCGATCGCTTTTTTTGGGGTTTGGGGTTTGGGGTTTGTCATTGGCAAGAACTTTCTCCCCCTGCTCCCCCTGTTCTCTTATTCACTGGAATGGTGCGTTTCGTGCCTCAACACACCCTACCAACTACCAACTGGTCACTGATTTCTCGGTACGGTAAAAAAGAAACTCGAACCCTCACCCACGGTAGACTCCACCCAAATCCGCCCGCCGTAAGATTCGACAATTTTTTGGCAGATTGCCAGACCGATGCCCGTTCCGGGATACTCTCGATCGGAGTGCAACCGCTGAAAAATCTGGAAAATGCGATCGAAGTATTCCGATTCGATACCGATGCCGTTGTCCCGAACGCAGAAGCACCATTCATGCCATTGCTGTCGGACGCTGACGTGAATGCGGGGAAGTTCTTCGGGACGGCGGTACTTGATGGCATTGCCAATCAGATTAGTGAATAACTGCACCCATTGTGCGGGATCGGCGCGAACACTTGGCAGATCGTCCGTCGTCACAACTGCCCCACTCTCGGCAATGGTACTGCGTAAATTGGCAAGAGCCTCCTGGAAACACCGATTGCAATCCGTCAGGTCGGTGGGACGATCTCCGATGCCGATGCGAGAGTAAGCCAGCAGATCCCGAATTAACTGCTGCATGCGCGTCACTGCTTGCCCGATTTGTGCGAGGTAACGCTCGATCTTGGGATCGAGATGTCGATCCAACTTCATCGCAATTAACTGAGCGAAAGCACCGATGGACATTAGGGGTTGTTGTAAATCGTGGGAGGCGATGTAGGCAAATTGTTCGAGTTCTCGGTTCGATCGCGCCAATTCTGCATTTAACTTCTGCAATTGTTCGACAATTTGCTGCCGCTCGATGGCGTAATGAATCGCTCGCACCAACCAAGGTCGCCGAATTTCCCCTTTCACTAAATAATCTTGAGCGCCTTGTCGCAACGCTTCCATCGCCAGGTCTTCGTCATCGAGTCCCGTCATCACCAAGATAGGAATTTTGGGGGCGCGTTCGTAGATCTGCCGCACCGTTTCTAACCCCTGAGAGTCGGGCAATCCTAAATCTAATAAAATGGCATCGAACGCGGCATGGCTCAAAGCGTGCAGCGCGTCTTGCAAACAGGCAGCCTCAACGATCTCGAAATTCGAGAAGCGATCGATGGGGCTTAAATTTTTCTGCAAAATGCGAGCGTCGGCAGGGTTATCTTCGATCGATAAAATTCTCAGAACCGTTTCATCCACACCCGTTAATCGGCAATATCCGATCGACTTTCAACTGTAAACAGATGTATATCAGTTGGGGGGAGTTTGACAAGATCTAACCAAAATTTATCGATTAAATTCACCATATTTCTCAATTGTTGGAGGTGAAAGGGCTTGCGAATGTAACAATTGGCTTGCAGTTGGTAGCTGGTGAAGATGTCTCGTTCGTCTTCAGAGGTGGTGAGCACGATGACGGGAATCGAGCGTAAATCGGGATCGGCTTTAATTTCAGCCAGCACTTCCAGTCCGTTTTTTTTGGGCAAATTGAGATCGAGTAAAATCAGTTGGGGGCGAGGACACTCGTTATAGTCTCCTTGTCGGCGCAAAAAGGCGATCGCTTCTACCCCATCGGCAACAATGCGGACGTTTCGATCTCGGGTAGTTTCTCTAAAGGCTTTTAGAGTTAATTTGGCATCGCTTGCCGAGTCTTCGACCAGCAAAATCTCGATGGGTTGGGTGGGACTGTCATTCATCCTCTAATAGTGTACGGTTAAAAGTTTTATCGTCAAGTGCTTTTCCCAAAATAATTTTAAATTTTATCTAAAATTGCGGGTAGATTTCGGAAAGATCGTAGAGAAAAAGGCAAAAAGTTAACGAGTCTCAAAGTAGCCTGTACTTAGCTATCCCTAAAAAATTGACGAGAGATCGGCAAGGACAACCGATCCCGATCGACCCCGAATCTTCACGTCGGGATGTTATAGAGTATTTAATCGATCAGGTGAAAGCTAAAACCTTTGCGGTCTTTTTCCTTCTGCCCTCTGCCTTGGGTGTTGGGAATTTGGGGTTTGGGGTTGGTCATTGGTCATTGGTCATTGGTCATTGGTCATTGGGGATCTGCTCTTCTCCCCCTGCATCCCCGGCTCCCCCTGCCTTCTGCTACAAGTCGGATTGGGGTAGGGTAAAGTAAAAAGTTGCCCCGCACTCGGGAGCCGATTCGACCCAAATTCGACCGCCGTGTCGCCGCACGATTTTCTGACAGATTGCCAAACCGATCCCCGTCCCTTCCGACTGTTGTCTCCCTTGCAGGCGGGCAAAAATGGCAAAAATTCGCTCCGCATATTTGGGATCGATGCCGATACCGTTATCGCGTACGGAGAACACCCATTCTCGGGATTCTGGTGCCATCGAGATCTCCCCACCGTCTGCTCTCGTCTGACTCCGCACCGAGATGTGGATGCGCGGGGATTGCCGACTGCGAAATTTGAGGGCGTTGCCGATTAAATTTTGAAACAATTGCATCAATTGAAATTCGTCTGCCAACACCGTGGGTAGGGGATCGCGAGTAACGATCGCCCCAGATTCGACGATCGCCCCGCGTAAATTCGCCAAAGCCGCATCCAAGGGGCGATCGCCGGGGATCGGTGCGAAGGCGCTCCCCTGCGTCCCCACGCGGGAAAATGCCAGCAGATCGCGGATCAGTTGCTGCATCCGGGTGGCGGCATCGACGATGAAGTCCATATACTCTCGACCTTCCCCCTCGAGGCGATCGCCATATTCCTCGTCGAGGAGTTGGACGAAACTGATAACCGTCCGCAGGGGTTCTTGCAAATCGTGGGACGCCACATAGGCAAACTGTTCCAATTCCCGATTCGATCGCGCCAGTTCTCGAGCGGTGCGAGTGGTATCTTCTAACAATTGCCCCTGAGCGAGGGCGATGGAAACCTGCACGGCTAATTGCTCGAGCAAATTCGCTTCCCACGGTTGCCAATGCCGAATGCGATCGCACTGATGGACGATCAGCAACCCCCACAACGGACTCTCGGTGGGAGTTGGGCGTCGATCGACCAAAATCGGCACGACCAAGCGAGATTTGACGTTTAAGTTTTGCAAATATTCCAACAGGCAATCCGCCGTTTCATCGACTTCAATATCGGGAATATTCCGGGTTTTTCCCTGACAATAATCGCGATAGCAATCGGGAGGAAACTCTTCGTCTTCAAACCGCAAGCCGATGGTACTGGGTTCTCCCTGTTTGACCGCCTCGTGGGTGACAACGCCCGTTTTATTAGCCCAGAGGCGGAAAATCGAGGCGCGATCGGCATCGAGCAGTTGTCGCACTTCGGCGACCGTCGTATTCAGAATTTGGTCGAGATCGAGGGATTGACGGATGTGTTGGGAAATGCGGGTCACGAGTCGCTCCCGTTCGATTTGCTGGTGGAGGGCGATCTCGGCTTGTTTGCGATCGCTTAAATCGGTAATCGAGCCGATATACCCCAGGAGGGTTCCCGTGTCGTCTTTTTCAGCAACCGCTTGTCCCAAAACCCAGGTGACGCGACCCTCCGCTGTTTGAAAGCGATATTCGGCTTGGAAGGGACGATCGGCGGCGACGGCATGCGTCCATTCGGCAGTGACCCGATCGCGATCGTCCGGATGCAAACTCCGCATCCAATCTGTCCCCCGAGCTTCATCCAGCGTCAGTCCGGTAATTTGACACCACCGTTGGTTGACATACAGACAATTTCCCTGGGGATCGGTGCGAAAAATGCCGATGGGCACGACTCGGGTCAGGGTCTCAAATCGCTCCTCACTCTGCCGTAAGGCGGCTTCTGCCGCATGGGAATTGCCGAATTGGACGATCTCGGTAGCAATGCTATTGCGACGCACCGGAGTTCCTGTTTCGTCGAACAGTAAGTGCGTGCGTTCTCGCAGCCAACGCAGGCTGCCATCGGGTCGAATGATGCGGTACTCGATCTCAAAGCCTCCGGTTTCGGGTAAAGCGAGATCGGCACGATCGACTGCCCGACGATCATCGGGATGAATGCACGATCGCCACAAGGTAAAATCCGCCAAAAACTCCGACAGCGATCGACCGTAAATCGAGGCAGCAGCCGAATTGAGATACAGTAACTTATCGATGCGCGGATCGAACGACCACACCGCATCGTTCGTAGTCCTGAGGATGCCGTGCAGTCGTTCGTCGCTCAGTTGAAACGCGCGATCGTTTTCCCAAAACATTTCGTCGGTAATGTCGTGCGGCTGGGGACGGGTCAACCGCAGCGATCGTTCTAGCACGAACGGACTGAGGTCATCTTTTGCCCAATAGTCGGCAATTCCAGTTTGGAGGGCGGCTAAACCCCGTTCTGCCGTTGCGGTGAGGAGGATAATGGGAACCCATGCAGACCGTTCGCGCAGAACGTTCAGCCATTTCTCCTGGGAACGATCGTCCAAGACATAGACATCGTATCCGGCGAGATTCGCATTCTCAGGCTCGCTCCCGGCATCCATCCAGTGTACCTGACACCTCGGGGTTTCCAGGCAATCGAGCCGATCGCGCACGCATGAATAATCCGCGATCTCATCGGCAATGAGTAAAATGCGATAAGTCGTTGGCTCCACCATCGGATTGGCTCTCTATCGGCGTTCCGGCTGGAGGAGAAACGGGGGAGCGACGGAAGTGCCGCATTTCCCCGACCCCCAACCGTTTGCATGATTCGATTTCAACTAGTCGATGGTAATGGTCTGGGGACCGCTACTTTTTCCGTTATGGTGATTCTGAGTATCCGACGAAGCGGAGGAACCTGGCGATTTCGCCTGGTCGTCCAACCAGCTTTTCACCGGATCGTCTGCCAGGTTGAGATGGAACATCCCGGACGCGAAGCCGCCGAGAAAGGCGATCGGTTCTTTGGAGAACTCGGTCAGAATGGGTTGCAATTCGTCAAAAAACATTTTTACGATAATAAGGCTCGGTTGAGTGGTCAGTCTTTCTGAAATCCTAGCGCGTCTTTACCGGGAAAAACCAGTCGCTCGATGTAGAGGAAACCCGGCAACCCACCCCACATGACGAATGACCCATGACCCATGACCCATGACCAATTGACGTTAGATGATATCTATGATTTCTCGTCAAGATCTGGCTTTTTATTTGGACGATGTGGAAACGCCGATCGGTCGGGCGATTTCGCTAACCTTGACGGGCTTGATTTTATTATCGGCAATTTTCTTTGTTGCCGAGACGTATCCGCTGTCTGAAGACATTTTATCGGGCTTGCGGATCTTAGATACGACGATCGTCGTGATTTTTTCTCTAGAATACGGGCTGCGATGTTGGGCGACAGACTCTCCTCTCAAATTCGTCTTGAGTCCGATCGGCATCCTCGAATTTTTGATTATCAGCACCTTCTTTTTGGGATTTTGCAATGTTGTTTTTGTCAGGATTTTTCGATGGTTTCGCATCTTGCGGCTGATTCGTTTTTTGGATTTTGAGATTTTATCGTTTCAGCTTAATGAAAAAAATGGAGAAATATTAACGCAAATTTTATTTACATTATTTGCGATTATTTTTATTTTTTCTGGATTGATTTACCAAGTCGAGCATCCCGTCAACCCGCATATTTTTCGTCACTTTTTAGATGCATTTTATTTCTCCGTGGTGACGATGACGACTGTGGGCTTTGGCGATGTCATTCCCCTGTCGGAAACAGGGCGCTGTCTCACCCTGCTGATGATTATTACGGGAGTCGTCCTCATTCCCTGGCAGGTGGGAGCGTTAATCGAACATTTGGTACAAAGTGGCGCTCGTCCTTCGCCTTCCGTTGAGAAAATTTGCTCCGGATGCGGGCATTCCCGCCACGATCGAGATGCCCGATTTTGCAAAATGTGCGGAACGGAATTAAGTCATCAGTAATAAGTTGTGGTTCTTACCCATTCCCCATCACCAAACTCAATCGCACAAACGACGATCGACCGGAGTCACATTGGGATTGGTGTGCATATAATCGCCGAGCCAATCGCAACTTTCTCGGAACAGCCGCTCGAAATCCAAATCCCATAAAATTGCGGTGGAATCAGCACTTCCAGAGGCGATCGTCCGACCGTCAGGGCTGAAACTGACGCTCAACACCCCAGAATCGTGACCTTGCAGGGATTTAATCAACCGACCGTCTTGCAGGCTCCAGAATTTCAGCGTCCCATCCCAACTTCCCGCCGCCAAAATTTGACCGTTGGGACTGAAACTGACGCTATTGACACTATCGCTATCGATAAACTCTTGGAGCAGTTTGCCATTGAGATCCCACAGTTTGACGGTATTGTCCCATCCGGCAGAAGCCAGGGTGCGACTGTCGGGACTAAAGGTGACGCCGATGATGTAGGCATTGTGTCCATCTGGGTAGTTATCTTTTTTGTCGATCGTATGCAGGAGAGTCCCCTGGCGGTTCCACAAACGCACGGTTTGGTCGTCTCCTCCCGAGGCAATCCATTCGCCATTGGGACTGAAACTAACGCTATTGACGCGCTCGGTATGACCGCGCAAAGTGTTTAGGAGTTTGCCATCGAGACTCCACAGTTTGATGGTTTTATCTCGACTGGCGGTGGCGATTGATCGTCCGTCGGGGCTGAAGCTCAATCCTAAGACGTAATCGCTGTGGGTCGGTCGCACCGTACAGCCTTCGTTGAGGGTAGCGTCGCCATCGAGTGCCGGGTCGTGGAGGGTGCGGACGAGGATGCCGTCAACCGTCCAGAGTTTGACCGTGCAATCGCGACTTGCCGTGGCCACCAGTTTGCCATCCGGACTGAAACTGGTGGCTAACGCGAAATCGGCATGGGTCGATTGTACCGAGCAATTAGCACGAGACTCGGCAGGAGTCGCGTGACCATCGACCAAAGTGGTTAGCAATGCGCCGTCGCGTTTCCAGAGTTTGACGGTACAATCGCGACTGGCGGTGGCGATGCGGCTGCCATCGGGGCTGAAGCTCACCCCTTCGATGCGATCGCGGTGGTCTTTCAACCGATGTTTGTCTAACTGGCGATCGAGATGCCAAATTTTAATGGTCTTATCTTCGCTCGAAGAGGCTAATTCGGAACGAGTGGGATGGAAACTCACTTGCATAACGCCATCGCTGTGACCTTCCAAGGTTTCCGCCAAGCGCAGGGTTTCCAGAGATACCCCATCCCATGTCCAAAGTTTAATCGTTTTGTCGTCGCTCGAAGAGGCGAGGGTTTTGCCGTCGGGACTGAAATTGACGCTGTACACCCAAGCGGAATGCGCTTCTTGGGTTTTCAGGAGTGTTCCGTCGAGTTTCCAGAATTTCAGGGTGCGATCGCCGCTGGCACTGACGAGCAGTTGACCGTTGGGATGAAAAACAATGCGATGTACGGGTTGCCGATGACCTTTTAAGGTTGCCACCAACGTTCCGTCGGTTTTCCAAATTTTGATCGTTTCATCGCTGCTGGCAGAAGCGATCAGTTGACCGTCGGGACTGAAAGCCACATCTAAAATGTCGCCTTGATGGCTGGATTGAGAGTTACAATTCGTTTCTGGGTTTTGCACTTTCGGAGCGAGATCGTCCACAAAGACTTTCAGAAGTTTTCCTTGACGATTCCACAGCTTGACGGTGCAATCTTCGCTACCCGAAACGAGCTGCTCGCCGTCGGGACTGAAGCTCACACTGTAGACTTTGCCGCCGCGACCGTTGAGGGTATTGACGAGAGTCCCGTCGAGTTTCCAGAGCTTAATGGTGGTGTCCCAACTCGACGTTGCCAACAGTCGATTGTCGGGACTGAAACTCGTTCGGGTGACGCTATCGTCGTGATGGAGTTCTCTGAGTAATTCTCCGCTCGATCGCCACAATTTGACCGTGCGATCGGTACTGGCAGAGGCGATGGTGTTGCCGTCGGGACTGTAACTGACGTCCCAAACAATATCTTTATGTCCTTCTAAGCGATTGCGCTCTTTGACTTGATACATGGCTTGCTGGAGGGTGGCAATCAAGCGCAATTGGGTGGGGTAGTCGGAATTTTTGATGTTTAAATCTTGCCATTCTTTCCTCGCTCGCAAACTTTCGAGCAAGGCATCGAATTTTTTATTTGAGAAGAGATAGGCTTCGGAAGTTGCTGTGCGGGCGATCGTTTCGACCTCGCGTTTTTGGTTCTCTAATTCGGCATTTTTAGCCACCACCCGCTGCCATGACAGCAGGGAGGCGAAGGTGGCGCAAGTCAATCCGGCAACCAGCCATTTTAATTGGTGATTGCGTTTTTCGAGTTGTTGTTGGCTCAGTTGTTGGGCGGCTTCGCTTTTTTCCAGGCGTTTGGCAAGGTTGACTTCATCTCGCTGGCGAATCGGTCGGACGAGATAATCGTGAACGAGTTGATAGCGATCGCCGGATTCTTCGCGGTGGCGAAAGACTAAACCCGAGCCTTCAAAAATTTTCAGAATTAAATCCAGTTGAGAACAACCGGGGGAGAGGAAAAGGTCGCCGTTCGATTTCGAGTCGAGGGGTTCGGATTCGCCGATGGCTTCGGCTAATTCTTCTTTGGGTCTTAAAGGTCGCGTATTTTTATCATCGACCAGTGCCGATAAAACCTTCCAGGCAGCTTGGGCATTTTCCGTGCCGCAGTCTCGCACGATTTGAACCAGAGATCGCTCGATTAATTTATCTTTCGGGTTAGCGCCCAATAAGCAGTATTGAGACAGGGTGGTAATATTTTCTTCTTGCAGTTGAGCGCCGACTAACTGAAGCTCGATGGGACGAACTTGACCTAATTCTACAGATAAATCTTTAACCAATTCGTCGATCAAATCGGGTTCGAGGTAACAATGAGTTTTTTGGGTGAGATCGAGGACGATTTGGCGGGCGTCTTCGGGGGAAAAGTTGCCCAAACTGTAGCGGATGTATTTGTCGAGAATATTGTTATCGATCGCGTCTAAATTGGGAATGCGATCAAATTCGAGCAAATAGTGCAGATAATCTTCCCGCAGGGTCAGAATAATTTTAACGAAGGGAAGGTTGAGACACTCTCGCAAGAAGTTATAAAACTCTTGGCGCTCGCTTTGATGGGGATAAACGAAGAAAAATTCTTCAAATTGATCGAAAATTAAAACCGTTAATAAGTTGCGGTTGATATTGTATCGCAACTGCTCTAAAAGGCGCTCGGGTGACGTACCGATTTGCTCGCCCACAAAGGTTAACAGGGGGGGTTCTTGATCGAGCGAAGAGCCTTCTAGGAGACTAAATTGCGCCTGGGTGAGTCGTTTGCCCAGTTCCCGATTCCAATGGGTATAAATGGGTAAAACGACGGGTAAAACCACGCGATCGCCGATCGCTCGCTGTCGGAGTTCGGGAATCAATCCGGCATTGACCATCGAACTTTTTCCTACCCCAGAATAGCCGTGAATAACGGTGAGTTTGCAATCGGTACGGCTGACTCGTTCGACTAAGCGCTGGATATCTCGCGCCCGACTTGCCGAAGCAATTTCGTGGGCGACAGTTGTGGTTTTTAAAGTCTCTCGTGCGGGGTTGAGGGCTTGTTGTTTCGGCTGCAATTGAGTCGCACCGATAAAGGCACGAAATCCATATTGGTGTTCGATTTTATGTTGTTCTTGCTTAATGCTAAAAGCGTCGAGATAGCGTCCTTGCTGGAAGTAGAGCGATCGCAATTCTTGCAAAATTTGAATGTACAATTGCGGATCGTGCTGGTGCAGTGGCGACTCGCTATCTGATGCTAGTGTGTGCGCGCGTTCCAGGTCAAGAGTGGCTAGTTGTAAGTTGCCTAAATGTTTGCGCGATCGAGCCAGCAATAGCAGGGACAAAGCTCGGTGCTTGGGTTTAAAAGTTGTCACATTTTCGAGCAAATTTAAGGCTTTTTCGGCTGCGTGTTTAGCCGATCGCCACTTTTGGCAGTTCAGATAAACTTCGGCTAAAAAACTATAGTCTTGTGCTAATTGAACTTCAAAACTCAACCCTCGAGCTTGTCCCCAATTTTGATGCAGATCTAGCGCCTTTTTGGCTAAGCTTTCTAACGATCGCCAATCTCCCAACAGTCGCAACACTTGACCGAGTTGGCTGATAAACTTCGCCACTAGATCCGGACGATTCGCGCCATCGAAAACCTCGATACTCTGTTGTAAGTATCTTCGCGCTTTCTGTAAATAGTTTAAGTTTTGACTGGGTTGCAAATCTGCTTTTCGGCAGTAACACAACCCAATATAAAAGAGCAAAATTCCTTCTCTTTCGCGAATTTGTATTTCGCCTAAGTTCTCTAAAATAGCAGACGATTCGCTTTGCCAAAATGACAAACTTGTTTGATAGTGGTCTAGGGCATCATCTAATAAATCGTTGGCATAATCGTCTCGTCCGAGAATGAATTCTAAGCTAGCAGCTAAGGCATCGTCCAAGCGAATATCCTGTTTTTTCAAGTCTTTTTGCGCTAGATCTAAAACTTGACGCTGCAACGCTTTCATTCCCAACTTGACTGCGCCGTTGTTGAAGAAAGGCTCGGCTCCAGCATCGAGAATTTTTGCAAAAAGGGTGTCTGCTTTTTGGCGCAAAAACTCGATCAGTTCTTGAGTGGGAATTTCAAATTTAATCGACGTTGCCGCCCAGCTTTTAAAGTCGGGCGCGTGGCGAATCATTTTTTCGAGAACCAGGTCGTCGATCCATAAAATTAACGGGAAGGGAAATCGCTTGCGAAACTCTTCTCGCACTTGATTGGTTGAGTTGAGAACTTGCTCGATTTTAGTGACGTTTTGTAAGTTAAAAATCGATAAAGCTTGGGGTTCTTCAGCTTCCAGATAGTCTTGAATTGTGGTATACAGCGTGTTGACTGAGCTGGGAAGAGATAACTCTCCAATGGCAATCGCTGAAGCCTCTCGAATCTGGCATAGCATTTTTTCGGTCAACCACGCATAGTTGCAGCGCACGAGAATTAAGGAAAACTGTCCTTGAGAAAGTGCGATCGCTCGGACTAGCGTTTTTAAGGAACGTTGATTGTAAGTTGTAACCTCTTGAGAAGAGTGTAAATGCACCATGGGTCTCACAACTTGATCGAACTTCTGACTCAAGGTTTGATATCGCTTTCAGCATTTTTTATCTAGCAATAGCAAGCGACTTTCCCTAAGACACGCCTATTTTAACGATGTAACTTCTAATACTGGATGGTGGGTCATACCCATATCGTATTTTTACTTACGCGATTCTACTGTGATACTGAGTTAATTTCTACGTATTGATACGGAGCTTAAATTGTTCCTCACTGCGCTAACTTTTTCCCCTAATTCCAAACAAGACCGAGCTTAGCTGAATCACAGATCGATCGCCCAACCCGGTTCCCACTATCAGTAAATCTTCAACAGAAATCCGTAAAAATAAGCGATCGTTCGTACCGCGATCGCTGTACCCACCACTATACGCAGAGTTTGCTGTAACCTCTAGGTGAAGACGATCGATTCTTGTTTTTCCAGAATGATGCAGTAAAATTATCGGAAAGTGTAGACTTATGCCAGAAAGTTTTTGGAGTAGCGGTCGGCGAATTTTGATTGTGGGAACGACGGGATCGGGAAAAACGACCTTAGCCAGAGCGGTGGCTGACCTTCTCAACATTTCTTTTAAACCTCAAATGAGAGTGAAGCCAGGAAAGTTTGATGAGTAACTGGGTACGAGTCAAAGGAATTGTCAAAAAAGGATACGGCGTGGCATCCGGTTGCACTCGAGATCCTCGTTTTCCGCAAGGAACGATCGAGATGCAAAAACCCTTTTTCCGAGAACGGGGGCTAGATTTAGAGGGCTATTTTCCCGGCACGATTAATTTGTCCATCGCTCCCCATCAGTATCGAGTTCGCCAAGCCAAGTATACTTTTAAAAATATCAAATGGTCGATCGATGCTCCCGCTGAAGATTTTTCGTTTTTCGATTGTAGAATTATACCGATTTCTGGTGAAGCGATCGTGGGATCGATCTACTACCCTCACCCAGAAACTAAGCCGGAACACTTTCAATCTCCCGATATTCTCGAACTACTCGCTCCCTACATCAGCGATCTAACCTACGGCAACGAGCTAACGATCGAAGTCGATCAAAGGCAAATCGAAATCACTTAAAATCGCTTCAACTTAACTGAATCACCGCGCGATCGTCTAATAAAGTTTCCATCGTCAGCAAGTCTTCGACGGAAATCCGTAAAAAGCGGCGATCGTCGATTCTAAATCGCACTTTAATTCGATCGGTTCCCGGATTTCCTAACGGGTTTAGTTGTGCGATGCTGCGTCCGCCTTCAGTATCGTTAAGGGGTTTGACGGTCGCTTGCGTGCCAGCAACGGGACGAGTCACCAAGCGATCGCCGTCGAAATAAACCTCAGTGGCAGCGCTATCGTTCCCCAATTCTCCTAACACTAATTCGATTTTCGGCTGATTCGCCATTGAGGCTCCCAGCAGCAATTCAACCGGTTCGGTCATGGGGTAAGGCTGACCGGCTTTGATAATCGGATGCCAATTGTGCGCGTTTTGCCGCCGATCCCAATAGCGAATGCCGTAACTGTGATATAAGAAGTCTTTAACTTCGATGCCTTGGGTCAGTTGTAATGCTCCAGTGGCGATCGCATCGAGAGGACGACCCGCACGAATTTTTTCCGCTGCGAAGTATTGTTGCACCCAGGTTTGCACGGCGGGAATTTGCGACGTACCGCCAACGAGTAAAACGGCATCGATATCGCCAATTTCGATCCCCTGTCGTCTGGCTTGTTGCAACACTTGGGTCATGGATTCGTCGAGTTGTTTGAAAAACAGGCGATCGGTGAGAATTGTCTCGAAGCGATCGCGATCTAACTCCAATTCGTAACTCTCAAAGGTTTCGTCGTTAAAATAAACTTCGCTGGCTTGGGTTTGCAAGGAAAGCTGAATTTTTAACCGTTCGGCTAAGCGAGTGGCGATCGGACTTTTCGCCAAACCTTGAGTTTGCACGAAGTAATCGACCAGCCAGTTATCGATATCGGAACCGCCCAGATTTTGCCCTGCTTTCGCCAAAACTCGGGCAGTTTGTACTTTTTGCCCCGAACTTTCGGCAAAGGATTTTTCGCCCCATTTCAGGATAAATCCCAGGGGTTGGGTTGGTGTTTTTCCCCCGGCTTCTAACCGGACGACGGATAAATCTAGCGTTCCTCCTCCGAAGTCTACAACCAAGACGATTTCCCGATCGGCTAACCCGTAACCCAAGGCGGCAGCCGTCGGTTCGTCTACCATTCTCACCCGATCGATTTCTAAATCTTGGCAGACTTTTCCCAGCCAATGCCGATAAATTTCAAAGCTATCGACGGGGACGGTTAAAATTAACGAATCGAGGGATAGGGGAACGTCTCGGATCGATCGGGCAATTTCGGTAAGGAACCACTGACCCGCTTGCTCGAAAGTTACGGTTTTCCCGTCGAGTTCCGGTAGGAATCCCTGAATTTCCGACCCGATGCCTCGCTTGAAGTTGCGAAAAAAACGAGGATCTTTGCTCAGATCCAATCCCCGATCGAGGACGGTTTTTCCCGCGAGAATTTGCTCTTTGGCGGCATCTTCGACGTAAACCAAGCTGGGAATCAACGGCGGATTCTGACCTTGCTGCACGCTCAATCCCGGCAGCTTCAAGGTTTCCGGCTGCCCGGTGATGGGATTCCAGCGTGCGACGACGGTATTGCTCGTCCCAAAATCAATTGCGATCGCCATAGGAGTTCTCGACCTCAATCGGGTTCGCGGTAAGGTTTGCTGGCAAAGTATTATCCTACGATCGAACGCCGTCTACTCGCCACTCGGCAACCCCCCATTCTCCAATATCAAAAATAGGAGTTGACAGCGCCGCAGAGTTTCCTTACAATGAGATCCGGCAACATAAAATAACAGCCAGCGGAACTGGCGGAATTGGTAGACGCGCTAGATTCAGGTTCTAGTGTTCGCAAGGACTTCCGGGTTCAAGTCCCGGGTTCCGCATTTTTAAGAACAAACCGATCGCTCCTAACAGCACAATAGGGCGGATCGGTTTCAGAAAAAAGTTCGCCAAAAATTAAAATGATGTATCGTCGCCCTATTTTGTGAGATCATTCTCAATTATATTGAGAATGATTGCATTAAGCGAACGAGTTTACAGGGTTTTCGGGCTGTGGTAAAATTGGCTTAGCTGCGATAGCTTTACATACTTATCGTACGATAAACAAAATAGCGATCGAAACCTTCCAGGTTGACACTGGGTATCGCCATCTTCATCCCGACACATTTCCAGAGTATCGGTTAGGATAGGCAAGTCTCCATCGACGAAAGAGAAAGGCTGCGATCCTCGAGAGATCGCCAACGTTATCATGTCACCTAAAAAAGACAACTCGGGCTGTGGATGCGCGCATATTCCATTGTCATTCATCGTCATTTTACTAGGTCTGGGTTACTTGGGATTTACCCATCGATCTCGAGTCGATCTCGGCAAACTCGAGATCGGTAAATTTCTACCCGAACGGATCGCTCGATTTCTCCCAAAAACGCAACAACCTGCAACGCCCAAAACAACTCCCGCACCAGCACCCCCCGTTGTTGCCGCCCCCGAGTCTCCGCCGCCAGCCATCCCAACTGAGACGCCAACCCCCCAACCCCAAGTTTCGGCGTTACCTTCCCCAGGTTCGGCATCGCCTCAAACATCTTGGGAGAAAAAGCAAATCCGGGGAATTTATTTAAGCCGATATCAAGTCACCAATAATGCCAGCGAACAAACCATTCGCGAACGAGTTCGCTACTATCGCCAACATGGGATGAATACCATTATTCACGGCGTGTGGGGAAACGGCTGCACGATGTATAACAGCGAGGTAATGCAGCAAACTTTTGGAATTGACAGTTGTCCCAATCAATTCCAAGATCGATGGTTGGAATGGCTGATTGATGAGGCGCACAAGCAAGATATGCAAGTGCACGCCTATTTTGAGAAAGGGATTAAAATCGATGAAAATAGCCCGATTTTTGACGAGGCAGTGGCGAAACGCTGGATCGTGCCTGGGGTCGATAAAACTTACCCTGGAATCGAGCATTACGTCCTTGATGTCGAAATTCCCGAGGTTGCCGCACTGTTTAAAAAGATCTCGGTTGAGTTCGTCAAAAAGTATCCCAAAATCGATGCCGTTCAGTGGGATGATTATTTGGGGTATCACGATGAATTACCCGGAAAGGTCGATCGAACCGAATATTTAACAAACTTCGTTCGCCAAATGAAAGCGGACATCAAACAAGCGAATCCCACCGTGAGTTTTGATATTTGCCATCACAATCCGTATTGGGGTAAACGCTATTTTGCAGCGGATTGGGAAAACTGGAATGTCGATCGAGCGTTCATTCAAATTTACAACGATGATAATTTCGAGAAAGAGATGGATTATGCTGTAAAATATAACGGAGTTGCCATTTCCGATAAGCAATTGAAGCGCTTACCCGAATTGATTAAAAACACCCAAATCGAAAGTATTTTAGTGTTTCCCTCCGATGGAAACCCCGAAAAGACAGCCGCTTCGGTGAAACAGATGACGATCAAGAAGTAATTGACTTTGGGAATCGGTAATGGTGCGTTTCGCTCTCGCTCGACACACCCTACAATTTCGCTCGCATAGCGACTCCAAAGGAGTATCGCCCAATTTCAAATTTCCACTTATTACTTATTACTTATTACTTATTACTCGATCGTAGTCCGATTCTAAACGTTCTACCCATAAATCGATCTGCTGTTGTTTCTCTTGTAAAAACCGATCGCACTGTTGTAACTGCTCCGCCGCGATCGCGAATTGCTCGAACACTCCAGCCAAATCTAACTCTCCCGCTTCAATGCGATCGATGATCGCTTCGATTTGGGTGATGGTTTCCTCATAATTCCATTCTTTCTTTTTTCGGGGCATTGTGATTAGTAATTGGTTATTGGTTATCTGCCTTTTCAATTTCCAAAATTTTAACCCGAACTCGTCCGATCGAGAATTGAATCGTCAATGTTTCACCTTCCGCCAATTCTGTCGCCGATCGGGCGATTTCCCCCGTTTCCTGGCGTACCACTGCATATCCCCGCTGCAACACCTTGTACGGATCGAGTGCTGCCAGCTTTTCTTGTAAGAAATGGTAGTGCCCAATTTCCCGTTGCAGTTGCAATTTCGTTGCCCGAATCAGGCGATCGCGTAAGCGATGTAAATCCTCTTGTTCTCGTTGCAATTGTCGATCGGGAAAGACCCGATGCAATCGTTGCTGAAGCTGTTGGAACCGCCATTTTTCCTGTTGCAGGCGATCGGCAACTGCCACACTTAATGCCGCCACCCGCATCCGATGCCGAACGGACAACTCCTCCAGCGAAGGAACCGCCCGTTCCGCCGCCGCCGTGGGAGTATGAGCGCAGACATCCGCCGCCAAATCCGCCAGAGATTCGTCCCGTTGGTGTCCGATTCCGGTAATCACGGGAACGGGACACGTGGCGATCGCTCTGACCACCCGTTCGTCGTTAAAACACGCCAAATCTTCCACCGCACCACCCCCGCGAGCGAGAATTAGCAACTCTGCCCGTCCGTCGTTTCCCACCCGATCAATCGCCGCCGCAATCGATGCCGGAGCGCTGACCCCCTGAACCACTGCCGGAGACAACAAGACATGCAATCCCGGATATCGCTGTTTCAGGGTGCGCTGGATGTCCCCCCATGCCGCCGCTTGAGGTGAGGTGACAACGGCAATCGTTTGCGGGTGGGGAGGGAGCGATCGCTTGCGATTTTCGTCGAAAAGTCCTTCTGCGGCGAGGCGATCGTGCAATTGCCGATATCGCAGTGCCTGCAACCCTTCCCCCGCCGGAAGTGCCTGCCAGACGTACAACCGATACTCGCCACGAGGCGGGTAGACTCGCAACCCCCCCAAAACGATAATTTGCTCGCCAACGACAGGTAACGCCGCTAATTTGGGCAATTGAGACCGCCACGCCACGCATTGAACCGCCGCCTCCCCATCGCTATCGCGTAGGGTAAAAAAGGTTCCAGACGAATGAGGTTTGGCGTTAGACACTTCCCCCACCACCCACACCCGCCGCAGTTGGGGATCGTCTTCAAGTACCGCTTGGATGTATTCGGTTAATCCGGTAACGGAAAGGGGACTTTCGGCGATCGTTGCCGCTTCGGGGAGAGAAGTCATCGATATCTTCCTAAAACACCATCCAGTCAAGACCTAGTACAACGCTATACATCGCGTTAATCTCTCGTCTGGAATCGGTAAATTTACTTAAATTGCTTTCAGCTCGCTACTTTAATTTTAACATCCTAGCGTTGTTTTTAAGTCTTTAAATTTCGATCTCTAGCTTGCCTTCAAACTTCCGAAAATATACGGATCGCTAACAAAACATCTCGATTTCGATCGCGAAATATAGCAGTCGCCATGTCAGTTAGGACAAATTTTTGCAAATGCTACGCCCGCCGCGTCCTCACCCAAGTAGCGGTTAAAGCGAAGGATACCCGCGATCGCCAAAAATAAAATTTCTGGAAAGTTCTCGAAGAGCGATCGAGATCACATCACTTCCATAAAAGATATCGCTATAAAGGAATTACGAACAGGAGTACGAGCTAAATTGCCAAAGTTTGAGAAACGAGAGTTGACACTTTTGACGGAAATGAATAGTTCTATCTCCCTTTCTAGAAAGGATGACTTCAAAGAATGCACTCTCGATTCCAGAACCATTTTTCTGAAAGACAGAAAAACTTAGGCTATCTCAATATTTGAGCGATTTCCGCTCAGAAATAATTCGATCAAAAAGCTGCATCTATTGCCCTTGTCGTGTTACATTAAAGCTTCCAAATCTATGTCAACCTATCAATTTTTTGATGCCCTTCAAGCCGACAATCCTACCTTATATAAATTTTTAGAAAGCTTTAACGTACAGTCCAAAATGGGCTTACCGTCGGCAGGAAACGATCTCGGGACGGCGTTTGCCTTCGGTACTGTTGGCGAAACCCACACCTGCCACGGATTTATCGGCAATGGCGATGCCAACGATGTCTACAGTTTCCAACTCGACACCACCAGCAACTTCATTTTAGGGTTAGAAAATCTCAGCGCCAATGTCGATGTTGATCTGATCGGCGACTTTAACAACAACGGCATCTTTGACGCCGACGACGAACTCATCGCTTCCTCCGTCAACCCCGGTACTGCCGCTGAAGCATTCGACATTCTCCTCAATTCCGGCACTTACTTCATCAACATCAAACACATCGATGGAGACACCAGCTACGACCTCAGCCTTTCCGCCACTCCCACCGCTCCCCCCGCCACAGACATCTACAACCAACTCAAAACCCCCACCGATCAAATCTACATTCCCGTCGATTCCAGCCGCATTCACCTCAACAGCGTGGAATTTTGGAATGAAACCATGCAGCAAGCCGTTCGCAACACCAAACCCGGACCCACGATTGCATCTCGCGCTTACGGCATCGTCCACACTGCCATGTTCGACGCCTGGGCAGCCTACGACCCCACCGCCATCGGTACCCAACTGGGAGATAGCTTGCAGCGTCCCCTCAACGAAAATACCCTAGTTAACAAAAACGAAGCCGTCAGCTACGCTGCTTATCGAACCCTCATCGAGTTGTTCCCCACCCAAGTTGGCTTGTTTGACGAAGCCATGAAAGCCCTAGGCTTCGATTCCAGCAATACCACCGCCGACACCAGCACCCCCGCCGGAATCGGTAACGTCTCTGCCGAGACGCTGATGCAGTTCCGCCGCAACGACGGCTCGAACCAGTTAGGCAACCTTAGCGGGACGGGCGTTCCCTACTCCGACTACACCGGATACCAACCCGTGAACGCTCCTGGTGATGTGGTAGCCGACCCCAACCGCTGGCAACCCCTTTATACGAATCTACACGATTCCAGCAGTCCAGTTCAGGAGTTTCTCACACCGCAGTGGGGAGAAGTCACCCCGTTTGGCTTAGACTCGAGCGAGCAATTCCGTCCCCCAGCACCTCCCGCCTTCGGTACGCCTGAATATACCCGACAAGTGCAACAGATTATTGACTTCAGTGCCAACCTCACCGACGAGCAGAAAGTCATCGCCGAATTCTGGGAAGACGGCAGCGGTACGTCCTTCCCGCCGGGAACTTGGATGGGCTTCGGTCGGTTCGTCTCCCAACGGGACAACCACAACATCAACGAGGACGTCAAGATGTTCTTTACCTTGGGAAATGCTGTAATGGATGCAGGGATTTCCACCTGGGAAGCTAAGCGATACTACGACTACATTCGCCCGATTTCGGCTGTCAAAGTCTTGTATGGCGACCAGCAGATTCAAGCTTGGGGAGGACCCGGACAAGGAACCCAAACCATCAAAGGCGTTGACTTCCACCCCTATCAGAATTCCATACACGCAACGCCGCCGTTTGCAGAGTATACTTCCGGTCATAGCAGTTTCAGTGCTGCGGGAGCCGAAATTCTGTTGCGGTTTACGGGTAGCGATGAGTTTGGCGCCTCCTTTACGCAAACAGCAGGTAGCAATCGCTTCGATGCGGGGACTTCACCCAGTACCGACGTAACGCTCTCTTGGCCGACCTTCTCGGCAGCCGCAGACCAGTCGGGAATGTCCCGCCGCTACGGAGGCATTCACATCGAAGCTGGGGATATCAACGCACGCATCTCCGGACGCCAAGTGGGTGCGGCAGTGTGGGATAAAGCCCAAAGCTACATCAACGGCGTGGCGTAGTCGCGCACTGCATCCATTCTCCACCGCTCCCATCCATCCGTTTGCCAACTGGGTTGATGGGAGTGGTGCTTTTGTGATGGAAATGTGGCTCGAGGAGTGGGAAAATAAGCTGTGTCGTCTTTATTTAAACTGGGAGGCAATCCCTTCTGGAAAAGTCTCAAATTCTTTTCCCCTCTCTTCTCTGGAATCGGGTCACAATTTAAATGCGTAACAGCTTAGGTTGGTTATATCAGAAGTGTTGAATCTTAAGATTTGAGGGGTCGTCACCAATTCGTGAATTGTTCATAACGATCCCCAAATTCAGGTGTTACTGACTCTATTCGCAATAATTTGGGGTTTAAAGTTTTACCATCAGGATTCAACACTTCTGTGGTTATATAAGTTTCGATGTTTTTTTACAATTACTTTAAAAGAACTTGATGACGATCGATTTTCTTCAAGACTAAGATAGAAATATCCAAAGAAATGGACTCCCAAAATACCCCCTAAGAGAAAATTATGAAATTGTCTTCTGTTCTTTCCGGTAGCTTAGTTGTTAGTTCTATTGTTGTTGGCGCTTCCTTGGCAGTTGTCAAACCTGCTGCTGCGGCTTCCATGACCACAACAACCCATTCTTACGAATGGCAATCTGGATCGTCAGATCCAGTTTCGGTGAACGATAGTATTGGCAAACACAAAGAAATTCAAGCCACCTACGCCACCGAAACTCAAGGCAGCAACATCCTCAGCGAAACCTTCACTTGGAACTCGGTTTTTGAGAAAAAAAATGGAAATTTGCCCGATGGTGGTTGGTTAGTCATGAGCGACGGTCCCAACCCCAAAACCCACGCGAAAGAATTTGCAATTTTCTACATTGATGCAGTTAAAAATAAGTTGACGGCTTACGCCTATAATGGAGAAAATAACAGCAAAAGCTTCAAAAATAACCCTTTCCTGGGTTCCTGGGATAACATTCTCAACGTGGTTGACGATGGCAACAAACGCTCTATTGGCTTCTCTGTCGATGTAGCGGGTATCAATTCTCGCACGGATATCGGTAGCGATTGGAAAGGCGTGAAGTTTGACAGCAATGTGGGCATTTGGTTCCACGCTGCCAAAAATGTGAATGCCACCTACAATGCTAATGGTTCTCTCAAAAGCTTCAGCAGCACGGCGGGTTGGTTCGACTCTTACGGAGACCAGCCACTGGCAGCCAGCACCACCACTGTGACTAAGGAAGTTCCCGAACCGATTACCGGAACCATTGCTGCCATCAGTGCCTTGGGAATGGGTTCGACCTTGAAGAAACGGTCGCGCAAGCAAAAGTAAAATCCCGATCGTTTGAGTCTCGGGTTGGGTTGATAAGGAACTACTCAGAAATAACGCCAAGTGTGTTTTTTGCACTGGCGTATTTTTTTATCTATACCCTCAAAAAAGACCGAATTGGGATTGCTTAATGACCCAGCATCCAGGGGCGTCCTCCGGTATGGTTTTTAACTCTGGGTTGTTTGGGTTCTGGGTCGCGTTTGAAGATGGGATTGACCATGCCGTATTTTTCCATGCCGCCTTTGAAAAACGCAATCTCAATCTTCGGGGGTATTGCAATTATGTAACATCCGGGCTTCGGGTTCTCCCACGGGGATGGGTGCGACTTCGATGCGGGGTAGCCATTGCTGAAACGATCGCCCGCCTGTTGCCAAAAACTCATCTAAGGGCGATCGCGCTTCCCGGCGGTAAAATCCACACAGGGGTTCCCATCCTCGAGGCTGTTGGGGAACGCAGGCGAGGGTAGAAGCGCTTAAGGATGGCAGGCGATCGATCCAACCTCGCAAAATTGCGGCGTCGAGTTGGGGTAAATCGCACGCCAGCAGCCAAACCCAATCGCTTTCTAATTGCGCCATCCCCTGCGCTAAGGCAACTAAAGGTCCTTTTCCCGGTAGATTCTCCTCCAGCCAGCGACAGTCTGGGGGTAAGATCTCTCGATAGCGATCGCGCCACGGCGTCATGACTGCTACGGGAACACCACATTCTACCGCCACGCGATAAACTCGTTGCAACATCGGCACTCCCTCCCTCAAAACCAGGGCTTTATCTGGTCCCATTCGTTTGCTTTGTCCCCCGGCAAGGACGATCGCGGTTACAGTGGTCATTTTTAAGTAATAAGTAATAAGTTTGGAATTGGGTTTTGGGGTTGGTCATTGGTCATTGGGGATCTGATCTGCTCTTCTCCCCCGGCTCAAGAAAGCCTCCCCGGCTCCCCCTGCCGACCCTGCTTCCCCGGCTTCCCCGGCTCAAGAAAGCTCCCCTTCTACCTTCATATCCGAACTCGATCGAAGTCTGCCGTCGGAGGGATTCTACCGATCGCCAAACTGCTGTAATCTGAAATTTCCCAGATCGCCCATGCGCGTTTACTCCTCCAACTATCGTGACTGCAACTTCTCCTCCTCTTTCCTCCCTCTCGTTTGAAGAACACCTCGATCGATCTCATATTACGCGACCCATGTGGATCTTGTGGGCGCTGTCGGCGGGGTTGATCGCTCTCGACGGCTTCGATTTTTTCATTATCGGCGTGGCGATGCCGTTTATCCAACGCGATTTTGAAATTGGGGCGGCAACGACGGGGGCGATCGCTGTTGCTGCCGTGGCGGGAGCGTTTGCGGGTTCTTTGCTCCTCGGTCCGCTGGCAGACAAATTGGGGCGACAGCGAATGCTAGAACTCGATATCGCCCTGTTTGTCATCGCTTCGGCAGCAACGGCACTGGCGTGGAATGCCGAATCGCTGATTGCCTTTCGCTTTTTGGTGGGGATTGCCATCGGTGCCGACTACCCCATCAGCGTCTCTTACATCACCGAAAACGTCCCCGCGAGGTTTCGAGGCACGATGGTCATCAGCGCGTTTAGCTTTCAAGCGATCGGTGCATTATCCGGGGCGTTGGTGGGACTGGCAACCCTGGCAGCGTTCCAGCATGGGTTTCCCGACTCTCCGGATGTAACGGTTCGTTACGCTTGGCGCTTGATGTTGGGGTTTGGATTGATTTTATCCATCGCCATCGGGTTGTTGCGGTTGCGGTTTTTGCTGGAAAGTCCGCTGTACTACATTTCCCGCAACGAGTACGACAAAGCCTCCAAAGCGGCGTCGGAACTCCTGGAATACCCGATCGAGATTACCCCCGAAACCGATCCGCCGGAAAACGAACCCAGTTTCCAGTACGCCGAGTTATTTTCCCCTCCCTTTCTCAAACGCACGGTGCTAGCATCCGTTCCCTGGTTCTTGCAAGATATCGCCACCTACGGCATCGGCATTTTTACCCCCACCATCGTTGCCGCCTTGGCGTATTCCGGCGATATCGACTTTATCGCCCGAGAAATGAGCGCGGCGAAAGGGTCGGCTTTTGTGGATTTATTTCTGATTATTGGGTTTTGGGTGGCGATCGCCTTAGTCGATCGGGTGGGGCGCATTTCCCTGCAAATCGTTGGATTTTTGGGCATGGCAGCCGGGTTGTCAGTGCTGTCGCTCTCCGGGGCGCAAGATGCGACCGACGCGCCCAATTTGCTCCTGCTATTCGGGGGATTCGGCTTATTTAATTTGATGATGAATGCCGGACCGAATTCCACCACATTTCTGTTGTCGGGGGAAGTGTTCCCTACCTCCATTCGATCGAGCGGTGCCGGGTTTGCCGCCGCCTTTGCCAAAGCCGGAGCGGTTCTGGGAACCTTCATCCTGCCCATTTTGCAGCATTCGGTGGGCGTTCCCCAACTGCTGCGCGCACTGGCTCTGATTTGCGCGATCGCCGCTATTATTACTTACTTCTTCCGCATCGAAACCCGAGGGCGATCGCTCGAGGATGTCAGTCTAGTGTTAAGTAATAAGTCATAAGTGGGAATTGGGCGATACTCCTTTGGACTGGAGTTTAGACTAAATCGGGAAGAAAGAGCCGCCCAAGGGTAGACCTGGGCGGCGATCGCCGTAGATGATGAGATTTAGGCAAAAACCCATCTAC
>DVED01000156.1 GCA_015295945.1 Oscillatoriales cyanobacterium M59_W2019_021
GATCTCCACCTTGGGATTAGGGGATGTAAGTCAGACTGGGTCTGCTATCCCTGCCTGAGTCCTGAATCCCACGTCATTCATGCGTGGGAGTGGATCAACGACTGTCCGCTATCAGAACTGGGAAACCTTTGATTTTGCGATCGTTCTCTCCACAACGGTGGAATGCCGATCGCCCAGTGGTAGATTTTTCCGAAAGCAAATTAAGTTTTGGGGGAAACCCATTCCAGAAGTTCGGCTTCTGAGAGTTGGGGAACCCCCAATTTTTTGGCTTTTTCCAGTTTCGATCCCGCAGCTTCTCCGGCGACTAAATAATCGGTTTTAGAACTCACAGAATCGGTCACTTTTCCGCCGGCTTGCTGAATTAAAGCTTTGGCTTCGTCGCGTTTCAAGGTGGGCAAAGTTCCGGTAATGACGAAGGTTTTGCCTTGGAGGGGTAAGGTTGTTGCCGCAGGAGGTGGGGCAGCTCCTTGGAGTTGCAGACCTGCCGATCGCAATCGCTTGATTAAAGTTTGGTTGGCAGGATTTTGAAACCATGCGACGATCTCCCGTGCAATCTCTACACCGATGCCGTAAATAGCAGTGAGTTCGGCTGCGGTTGCCTTTGCCAAGTCTTCCACGCGGGTAAATCGATCGGCAATCGTAGCGGCATTGACACTGCCCACGAGGCGAATTCCCAAACCGTACAAGACTCGAGACCAAGGTTTTTGCGTTGAGGCGGCGATCGCGCTAACTAACTTTTCTGCCGATTTTGCCCCCATTCTCTCCAAGCTGGCCAGTTGTTCTACCGTTAAATCGTATAAATCGGCAACAGATCGCACGAGGTCGCGCTCGACCAATTGCTGAACTAATTTTTCCCCCAAACCGTCGATATCCAGCGCTGCACGACTTGCCCAATGGGCGATCGACCCTCGGAGAATGGCTCGACAGGAAGAATTGACACAGCGCGTCACCGCTTCGTTTTCGGGTTTGACGACGGGTTGCCCGCACTCGGGGCATTGGGTGGGAAATTCATAGGCAGTTGCCCCTGGGGGACGCAATTCGGGCAGCACCCGCAACACTTCCGGGATGATTTCCCCCGCTTTGCGGATGACGACGGTATCGCCGAGGTGCAAGTCCAACTCGACAAGGCGATCGCGATTGTGCAGGGTGGCGCGAGAGACAGTGGTTCCCGCTAGGTGGACGGGTTGGAGTTCGGCAACGGGAGTCAGCGCCCCCGTGCGTCCCACCTGTACCGTGACGCCGACCAGTTGGGTGGGGGCTTCTTCTGCCGGATATTTGAGGGCAACTGCCCATCGGGGAAATTTCTGGGTAAAGCCTAACTGGTTTTGCAGGGGGACGGAATCGAGTTTGATGACGACGCCATCGGTCATGTAGGGTAAGTTTTTCCGCTCGATCTCCCAGCGATCGCAGTACGCTTTCACTTCTTCCAGGGAGGCGCAACGCTGGCGGTGGGGATTGACAACAAATCCCAGGTTTTTTAAGTATTCCAACGCATCCCATTGCGTCGGACATTCTTCACCGTCGGGAAGGTGGAGGGTATAGGCGAAGAAGTCTAATTGGCGGCAAGCGACAATGCGCGGATCGAGTTGGCGCAAGGTTCCGGCAGCGGCGTTGCGGGGATTGGCGAATGAGGCTTCCCCATTTTGCTCCCGTTCCCGGTTGATGCGATCGAACATTTCTAGAGAGAGAAACGCTTCCCCCCGAACTTCCACAACTGAGGGCAAATTCTCGCCGCGCAACCGCAACGGGATCGATCGAAGGGTCTTGACGTTTTGGGTAATGTCTTCCCCTGTCGTGCCATCCCCGCGAGTTGCCCCCCGGACGAGTAACCCATTTTCGTAAGTCAGCGCCAGTGCCGAACCGTCGATTTTTAGTTCGCAGGTATAGATGGGATTGGCTTCCGGTGCGAGGCGCTGCCAGCGTTCCTGCCAAGCTGCTAACTCCAATAAATTGAAGGCATTTTCTAAACTGTAGAGGGGGATGTTGTGGCGGATGGAGGTAAATCGGGTAGCGGGGGTGTCTCCTACCCGCTGCGTCGGACTGTCTGGCGTCACTAACTGGGGATATCGTTCTTCTAAATCTTGTAAGTCCCGGTAGAGGCGATCGTAAACTGCATCCTCCATGATGGGGTCATCGAGGACGTAGTAGGCATAGCTAGCCGCTTGGAGTTGCGATCGCAGTTGTGCCGCGCGTTGCTGGATATCGGGAGTGGGTTGGTTCACGAGGTTGAGCGTGGATAACGAGAATAAAGACCTATGTCACAATAGAAGATAACGACTCGATCACACCCTTAGCATTGGTGAACTTTGCATCCGTTCTGACAACCCTCCCCTTCAGTTCCCGAGCGAGCGCTCTGTTCCGGAAAGATGCCCCACCGAGATGGAGAAAGGAACAGCCGCTCCGATTTGCCGTCTGGCGCTATCCTAACTCTTTTCCACACTCGACGCTCCTTTGTTGCCTCTTTGACTCTTACCATGAATGAGTCCAGTCAAATTGTCGCTCCAACCCTTGCCTTATTCCTCTACGATTTGCGGGAGGAACTGGGACAAGATCGATCCCAAATCGAGCGCAACCGCCATCGATTTTGGCGGAAAATCGAACCGCAACTCGATCGCCCGGAAGCCGAACTCAGCGAAGAAGATCGGCAGTGGTTGGTTCAGTTAGAAACGATCGAAAAGCCGGAAGCCCGAGAAATCGAGCTATTGACCCGAATTCGCGATACTCCTTTGGAGTCGCTGCGCGATCGACGGTTCCCCCCCAGTTTCTATGCGCTGCAAATGGGCGATACCTACGCCCTGCGGGTGGAATCCTCCGATCCGGGGGAGCGGGGAATGCAATCTTTGGAAATTTTATCCCAACTCAAACGCAAAGTTGCCTTCCACGTCAACCACCAACTCGACTCTGCCGAACTTCAGGAGGGCAAACAAGGAACCATCGGTCAAACCTGGTTGCTGTGGGGACGGCTACCGGGCAATCATTTAAGTGCCCAGCAAATCGCCAAAGCTTGCTGCGAGCAGTTGCTCCCGAATGAAATGGGTAATGCCGAAGATTTCCAAACCGGAAAGCTGGTAGGGGCTAGCGTTTACGAATGGTGGCAGCCGCCGACGGAGTGGCACAATTTAGGGCGAGAAAATTGGCATCAATTGGCGATCCTCTTTTCGCCCCGGCAGTCGGTTGAAGGGATGCGGGCGACGATGAAAATGCTGTATCCCCATTTAATGCGGCTGTTTTGCGATCGGAATAAAATTTTGCGGGCGTACGCTCGCAGTCGGCAAATCAAGGCTCGGCTTCAGGCGGATTATGGGGCGATCGAAACCATGTCCCGCGATTTGCAAACTGCCCTCCAACAACCGGAAATTTCGACACCAGACTGGCAAAATCGGTTGGCGAGCATGTTGGAATTGTGCTCTCGATACGCTCGATTGTCTGGCGATTTAGACCATCAGGAACGAACGATCCAAACCAGTTTGCTCAACTACCGCAGTGCCCTGGGGAAAATTACCGACCTGGATGCGGACTGTCAACTGGAATTTTTCGCGGAATTTGGGAATAGCATCGCCGAAAATTACCGATTGCAAATCGAAATGGAAATTGCCTACTTCAAATCCGGTTTGACGGTGTTAGAGGCGATCACCCAGTCGATGCAAAGCGCGATCGCCCTACAACGAGACGTTCCCGCTATCGCGCCCACCATTTCTCCCCTGTGGCGGCGGTTTAAGTTTAGAAAAACGAATAGCTAGATACATAAAATATTATCGTCGATTTCAATGTTTGATGAGAAGTCAAAAGCAAGACCTAGTGGGGAATGCTTGGCTTGATGTTGGCGATTTTAAGACTTTTATGAAAAATGAGAGTAGTTAAGCAAAATTAATTAAAAATTATTGCAGCTTCTACTGGGGTTGAGGGATTTTTGGCAACCCTACCGATTGGGTTAAATCGGATTAATTCACACCATTTTTTGATTATTTATAATTGAAAATCTGTCGATCTCAAATTGCTATAAAGGTAGCGATCGCAAAACTTTCCCTAAAAAAGCGAGATAACTCCCGCGAATTGTTACCTCCCCTCGCCCTTTTACAAACTCATGTGCTTTGGGTAAATTGTAGTGGGGAATTGCCGACCAAAGATGATGTTCGGCGTGATAGTTCATATGGTGGGGAGAGAAGAAAATCGCCTCGATAAAATTGGGACGAAATGTTACCAATCGTCGTGCGTCGCCGCGATCGTCCGGAAATTCCAAAACGGCATGATCGCAAAAGGCTCGAATTTCATCGGGAACGAATACTAAAAAGTAAATCGGCGCGATCCATAAGACTAAATAAGACCACAGCGGCAAGGGTGAAATCCAGATTAAACTGAGGATTAAAAGTTGGGCGATAAAAACGGGGAAACGCTGCTGGAAGTAATCGGTTAAAGCGTGTTGAACTGAGGTTAAATTTTGACCTCTCCCGCGTTGAGAAGAACCTAAACTCGAATTTAGAACGTTTCCCCCCTCGTCTCGCAGGAGAGGGGGGTTAGGGGGGAGAGGTTTCTCTAACTTCAACAACTTTCCAAATGGCGTTACTTTTAAAACGGTTTTTCCAAAGGTTGCTAACCCCGAACAAAACAGTAAGAATTGAAACGGGGCGTTTTTCTGGTAAAATGTGTGAAGATAGCGATCAGGATCTTCTGCTGTTCCCATAAATTGATGGTGTTTTAAATGGTTGCGCCGCGCATCTTCTAGCGCCATAAACATGGGTCCGTAAACCAACCATCGGGCGAGAAAATCGTTAACTTTTTTATTGGGATGCAGGGCATTATGAATGGCATCGTGTGCTAGGATAAATAGCTTGTACTGGCACGTTCCGATAACGAGAAAGGCGATCGCATACATCCAAAACCTAGGAATCCAGAAGACGGCGAGAAAGGCAACAATAATACCTTGCCAATTGATCGTTAATTCCCAATAAGCGCGATAGGGGTTAATTTTCAGCCATTGTTGCAGTTTTGCCGGACTGACTGATTGGCGAATGGCTTGCTGGATGGTGAGGATATTATTATTGTTATTGTTTTCGGTGGTTGCTGTCATAAAACATAAATTTAAAATGTGGGCGACTGGAAGTCACGCCTACAGGATCGAAGTCCGCCTGCGCGGACTATTTTAACCGATCCGTGTGGGTGTTGACGGGGAAATATTTACATTTTAAACAATTTTCGTTTGATTTTCGCGATCGTCTTCCTCATCCACAATTTCCGAACTCGCCAAGGTGTTAAATTTTCAATAGTTGCCGTTAAAGTAGGAAGGCGATCGAAAAATTCGTTAATGTCAGCTAAGATAACTTGCAGGCGATCGACGATACTTTGGGTGCGATACGGCTCGAAAAAAGAATCGGGTAGTGGCAATCGATCTGGCGAGTTTATAACCTTTAAAATTCGCTCCATATCGTAGTCTAAAGAATAACCGGAAATTTTATGGCAATTAAATCCTGGATCGAGGTAATCAGCTAACGCGCTATTGACGCTCGAAAAGACCTGAGTGCCGCAAGCCAATGCTTCCAAAGGGGGCAAACCAAATCCTTCTGTCACCCCACTAGTTGCCCAATATTCCGCCGAATCGTACAGGTAAACTTTGCTGCGATTAAATAATCCCGCGATGTCTTCGATGTATCCATCTAATAACTCGACATTACATCGCGATCGCAATGCCGGAACCAATTTCTCTAGCAAATATTCCGAAGACTTCCGAACTTGCACCAAAACATCAATATCCCGTTCTAAACCCAAATTGCAAAACTCATCGCCAATTTGGTTGGGAAGGTAATAAATTAACGAATTGGGCGATTTTTGTCCCCAATATCCCATGGTATTGCGACTAACGCAGATGATGGGAATCTTGGATGGCAAATTAAAGCGATATCCCGCACTGTGGGCGTGATAAATTAACGGGTAATCTCCCAATCTTTTGACAATTTTGGGAACATCGAAACCCCAACTGACGACAAAAATACAGTTTTCTAACGTTGTTTGGAGAAGATCTTCCAGAAATAGGCAATCGCGTTCTCGCTGGCGATAGGTTACCACTTCCGCCGAACAAATATTTCGTGCTAAGTCGATCGTCTTTAACTCCGCCCAAAGACCGCCCCCGCCAAAGGGTTTCGTCGTTCCTGGAAGTAAGAAATACAGGGTTCGCATGAAAATGGGTTATTCGTTATTGGTTAATGGCTAATGGTCTCAAATAACCATTAACCACTAACAGTTGTGGTGCGTTTCGCGCTTCGCTCAACACACCCTACGAACTAAACTTTTCCGTTATGCGCCGCATGGCTTCTTCAACGTTGTCTCGACTGTTGAAAGCCGAAATTCGGAAGTAACCTTCGCCAGCCGCACCGAAGCCGGAACCGGGAGTGCCAACGACGTTGGCGGTTTGCAGCAACTTATCGAAGAAATCCCAACTCGATAAACCATCGGGCGTTTGCAACCAGATGTAAGGTGCGTTCGTGCCGCCGTAAACGGTGAATCCGGCAGCCGTCAATTTTTCGCGAATAATTTTGGCGTTTTCCAGATAGAAACCGACTAATTCTTTGACTTGTGCTTGTCCGTCTTCGGAGTAAACGGCTTCTGCACCGCGTTGGACGATGTACGACACGCCGTTAAATTTCGTCGATTGGCGGCGGTTCCACAGATTCCACAGTTCTACATTTCCGCCATCGGCGGCTTTGGCTTTGAGGGTTTTGGGGACGACGGTGAAGGCGCAACGAGTTCCGGTGAATCCGGCATTTTTGGAGAACGATCGAAATTCGATCGCGCAATCCCGCGCCCCTTCAATTTCGTAGATGGAATGGGGCAAACTGGGATCGGTAATAAAGGCTTCGTAAGCAGCGTCGAAGAAAATAATCGAACCGTTGGCTTTGGCGTAGTCTACCCAGGCTTGCAGGTGTTCTTTAGTGGCAGTTGCACCTGTAGGGTTGTTGGGGAAGCACAGGTAAATCAAATCGACCTTGGTGGCGGGGATTTCGGCGGTGAAATCATTGTCGGCAGAAATGGGGAGATAGATCAACCCCTCGTACTCGCCTTTGCCGCTGGCTTGTCCGGTATGACCCGCCATGACGTTGGTATCGACGTAAACGGGGTATACGGGGTCGGTAACGGCGATCGTGTTATTTTTGCCAAAAATGTCGAGAATGTTGCCTGTATCGCACTTAGAGCCGTCGGAAATGAAGATTTCGGAGGCGTCGATGTCGCATCCGCGCGATTGGAAATCGTAGCTGGCAATCTTCTCCCGCAACCACAGATAGCCTTGTTCGGGACCGTAGCCTTTGAAGGTGTCGCGAGATCCCATGTCTTCGACGGCGCGAATCATTGCCGTCCGGCATGCTTGGGGTAAAGGTTCGGTCACGTCGCCGATGCCGAGTTTGATAATCGGTGCGTCGGGATTGGCTTCGGCAAAAGCGTTGACCCGTCGCGCGATTTCGGGGAAGAGGTAACCGGCTTTGAGTTTGAGGTAGTTGTCGTTGATGGTTGCCATAGTAGATTTCTAGGACTGCCTTTAAAGTGTCGTAATAGCTTTCTTGAGCTTTCTTGAGCAGGGGAGGCAGGGGAGGCAGGGGAAGCAGAGGAAGAAAATTCCCCATTACCCATTACCTATTAACAACCCCAAACCCCCAATCCCTATTCTGAACTCCTGTAACTCCTGTAACTCCTGAACTCCTGCTATAACGACGCCGTTAAAACAGTGTACTGCGATCGGTCGGCTTCTTATTCTCCTGGCAATTCGGTAATTTCACGGCGAGGGCGATCGCCCCTCACCCTCCGTAGAATAACTGAGATCGACCGATCGCTCCGACTCGCTCTCGCCAACGGATCGATCGATGGCTGGTAATTTCCCAAACGAGAAAATCTGGGAAACGCCTGGGATTGACGGAACGAGTGGGTCGAAATTCCCCCGCAGGGATTTCACTAGAGAAAGACTTGCACTAGCGACAGATTTTAGTTACAATCTCAAATACGGTTTCCGTAAAAACACTTAAAAATCTGCCATTAACACTGTCAGAAAAGAAAAAAACCCCACCTCAGAGTGCAAGGGTGGGGTTGTTATTCCCTTAACACATTAGATCTTTATAGTTCCGATCTCCGGCTCATCGCATCCGCCAAATGGCTGAACCCTAGAGCTAATTTCTTAGCGTCCAATTGGAATTCAAGATTCGAGTTGCCTTTCTATCCTCCCCTCGATCTGCATCTCTCTGGCGACAGAAGCCCGCCCGAAGTCGATCGTGTTAACCTGAGATTATCCGGGGATTGCCGGTTATCAGTATTGCGTCGAGGTATCCGAATTCGTCCATGTCTGAAGCTCAACAAGGCAAAACGATCGACTCTCCCGCCGCCGGGAACGGACCGATCGCCAAAATTACCAATCTTCTGGGGAACTGGAAGGTGAAAGCCGGACTGTTAATCACCGCCCTTGTTTCGATCATCATCGGTCTAGCGCTCCTCAACTTCTTTTGGGCGCACATCGTCGCGGGCATCGGCTTAAAATCCTGGTCGTCTCGCGCGGATGCCCAGCCGATCGAATGTATGATTAAAGACACGAACAGCGATGGCTACGTCAGTTGTACGGCACTGCTTAAAGGCGAAGTCGTTCCCCTAGAATGCGGTTCCAGTATTTTTAATCTCGGTTGTCGCGTGAATTACGGGTCTGCCGCCTCTCCCCCCGTCCATCCCCCCGTTGCTAATTAACAATAGCAGGTAGGGTGTGTTGAGGCACGAAACGCACCATTGCGGACGTTAAAAATCAAAAGGCAGGGACTTTAAAGTCCCTGCCTTTTTTGGGGGTAACGATCCTGAACTTCGTTAATTACAGGACTTACGCAAACACGTTACTCATGGGGGTGATGGTGCGTTACGCTCCGCGCTTCACACCCTACATATGGAGGCGTTGCGTAAGTCCTAAATTAGCCAACAGCTTCATGTCATTCGCCCCTACCGAACTCCTGCTTATACCACTTCGCGATCGCTACCCGGCATTCCTCGCATCGAAGAATGACCGACCATACCCATCGACGAAGTATCTTTGAGGAATCCATGATAGGCTTCCATGCCGTGTTCGCCGATATCCAACCCTTCGAGTTCCTCTTCAGGAGAGACGCGAATACCCAAGGTAGCCTTGAGAACGAGCCAGAAAATCGAACTCAACAGAACGGTCATGCCGCCCACCGAGAGGATACCCAGAAGTTGGGCACCCACTTGAGTGAAGCCGCCGCCGAAGAACAATCCCGCCAGCGGTCCGCCGTCTCCGGCTGCGTAACCCACGCCTTCCGGGTTGGCAAACAGACCGACTGCCAGAGTTCCCCAAATGCCGTTGACCAAGTGAACGGAAATGGCACCCACGGGGTCGTCAATTTGGATGCTGTCGAAGAAGCCGACGGCTAACACCACCAGGATGCCGCCAATCAGACCGATAATGGCTGCGGAGAAGTTGCCCACCCAGGCACAAGGAGCGGTAACGGCTACCAAACCCGCCAAAATCCCGTTGATGACCATCGAGAGGTCGGGTTTGCCCAGCAACAGCCATGCGGTGAAGGTGGCGCCGATACCGCCTGTTGCTGCCGCCAAGTTGGTGGTCAGAGCAATGTGAGCAATGCTGAGGTCGGCTGCCATCGTGGAACCGGGGTTAAATCCAAACCAGCCGATCCACAGAATCAAGCATCCCAAGGTAGCAATACTGAGGTTGTGACCGGGAATGGCGCGGGGTTGACCGTCTTCGTATTTGCCGATGCGAGGTCCGAGGAAGGCAGCGCCCATCAGAGCCGCCCAACCGCCGACGGAGTGTACCACCGTCGATCCGGCAAAGTCCCAGAAACCCGCGCCAGCTAACCAGCCGCCGCCCCAGACCCAGTGTCCGGTAATGGCGTAGGAGATGCCGACGAGTAAGAGACTGAAGATCAAGAAGTCGGTAAACTTAATCCGTTCGGCAACAGCCCCAGACACGATGGTGGCTGCCGTTCCGGCAAAGGCAACTTGGAAGATGAATTTGGCTGCCAAGGGAACGCCCGCCCAACTCATGGAACTGAAGATCCCTTTGTAGTCATCTCCAGTGACGGGGCTGTTATCGGGTCCGAGGAGGAAAAAGCCTTGAGTGCCGATGAAGCCGTTACCGTCGCCGAACATCAGTGCAAAACCGATCGCCCAAAAGGCTACGGTCGCTAAGGCAAAAACGATCAGGTTTTTTGTGAGGATATTAACGGCATTTTTTTGACGGCACAAGCCAGTTTCTAGCATGCCGAAACCGGCGTTCATAAAAATCACCAGAATGGCGGCGATCACCACCCAAACGGTGTCGAGAAGAACTTTCAGATCTTCAACTTTGAGTTCGCCGTCTTGGGCGGATGCCGAGAGTCCCCAAACACCCACAATGATGGCTGCGAGAGGAATACACGCAACCCAACGCAGGGGAAATTTCCCGATCGCCGATTGCAGTCGATCGAGTAGGGAAATAGAACGATGGGAGGAGAACGATCGACCTCTAGCCGACGGTCTGCGTCTTGTTTTTTTTGTTTTACTTAGAGCTAGCTTAGATGTCATTTTTTCACTTTGCATCACGTCGCTCAACAGTTTTCATGAAGCCTGACATAAAGCGACGATTGCCGTTTCCAGGTTTCAGGATTGTCCGGGAAAAAGGCTTCCCGCGTAGGCGTTACTGCGATCGCCCAATTGGATTATCGGCACGATAGCCGATTTCCAAAAACCTTATTTTCTCATCAGGTCTCACACACCCAATAACCGAATCGACAAGTCATTCACTTAAATTTTCAGAAGAGCGATCCGAAATCGGAGTACAGAAGTTTGGATGGATCTGTATTCGATTTTGTTCGGAAGCGTTTGGGTCTTTTAGGCGCTTTCCATTAGAGTCAGGATTCTCGAATCGAACTCGAACAAAACGGTCAATGAACTTTGCTGCAAATCACAATGATTCCACCAAGTCTCCCCGGTTCGTTCTGTATCGATCGCTACATTTTGTCGGGTTTGCGCCACTTTTTACCAAAAAAATTAGAAAAATTGCAGGATTCGAGGGCATTTCACCCCGATTGGCTGGAAGACATCCCCTCGAGGTAGGCGGCGTACCCCTGCCGATCGAGTTGGGTTTGTTTTGCCATCACCGCATCTGCTAAACTTTGGCGGTACTGCTGCACTCGCGCCAACAACTCCGGGCGATCGGCGGCTAGCATCTGGACGGCGAGCAATCCGGCATTTTGGGCGTTGCCGATGGCGACGGTTGCCACGGGAATCCCCCGAGGCATCTGGACGATGGAATAGAGGGAATCGACCCCTTGGAGGTGGCGGGTGGCGACGGGGACGCCGATCACGGGTAACGGAGTCAGCGATGCCACCATTCCCGGCAAATGCGCCGCCCCTCCCGCTCCGGCGATCATCACTTTCAGCCCGCGTTGGTGGGCGGTTTTAGCGTACTCTACCATGCGATCGGGGGTGCGGTGGGCGGAGACGATCGCCACCTCGCAGGGAACCTCAAACTCCTCGCAAACCGCGATCGCTGCTTGCATCGTCGGCAGGTCGGAATCGCTGCCCATAATAATTCCAATCATTTGTTGTTAGTGGTTAGTGGTTAGTGGTTAGTGGTTAGTGGTTAGTGGTTAGTGGTTAGTCGCTTTGCTCCCCCTGCTCAAGAAAGCTCCCCCTGCTTCCCCTGCTGCTTCCCCTGCCTCCCCTGCTCGAGAAAGCTCCCCCCGCTCTCTGCCTTCTACACTCATGCTCGAGAATTTAACTATTATCAATGCGCGCGTGCCGGGTTATACCCAACTCCAGCGAATTTTGACGGACGATCGGGGGTCGATCGCCCGGATCAAACCGATGGAAATATCGGAGTTATCCGCAACAGAAACCCTCGATGTGGGGGGAGATTGGATGTCTTTGGGGGGGGTAGATTTGCAGATTAATGGGGCGCTGGGTTTGGCGTTTACGGACGTGGAACGGGCGGATTTGCCGAAGTTGGGGGAAATTTGTCGGTTTTTGGGGGAGCGGGGAGTAGATGGTTTTTTACCGACGTTGGTGACAACCTCGGTGGAGAAGATCGGGCGATCGCTCTCCGTTTTTGCCGAGTTGATGGCGGGGCAATCGCCAGAGGAGGGGGCGCAAATTTTGGGCGTTCATCTCGAAGGACCCTTCCTCAATCCCCAGAAACGGGGGGCGCATCCAGCCGAGTATTTGCTGCCGCTGACGGTGGAGAACGTGAAGCGGGTGTTGGGGGATTATGCCGAGGTGGTGAAGGTGATGACCTTGGCGCCGGAATTGGAGGCGGGGGGAGAGGCAATCGCCTATTTACGATCGTTGGGGATTACGGTGAGTTTGGGGCATTCCCTGGCAACGGCAGCAGACGCGCATTTAGCGTTCGATCGCGGGGCGACGATGGTCACTCACGCCTTCAATGCGATGCCGGGATTGCATCACCGAGAACCGGGGCTTCTGGGGGCAGCGATCGCCCGCTCTGGGGTACGTTGCGGGTTTATTGCCGACGGCGAACACGTTTGCCCGACGATGTTACAGATTTTACTCGCGGCAGGTCAGGGCGATCGGGGCTTATTCTTAGTCAGCGATGCCTTGGCGCCTTTGGGGTTGCCGGATGGGGTGTATCCCTGGGACAGCCGCCAAATCGAGGTGAAAAACGGTACGGCAAGGCTGCCGGATGGTACGCTTTCGGGGACGACGCTACCGTTGTTGGCGGGAGTGGAAAACTTGGTTAATTGGGGGATTTGCGAGGTGGACACGGCGATCGCTCTAGCTACAATTTCCCCGAGACGGGCGATCGGGATCGAACCTTGGATCGGTCAGCGGATTTCGCAGTTATTGCGCTGGAAGCAGGGATCGGGTTGGAGTTGGAAGCGGGTTTTTAAGTAATAAGTAATAAGTAATAAGCCATGTTGGTTAGGACAAATTTTTGTAGGGGCTTAGCATTTACTCGACAATCTTGTCCGCTCACCCACAAAGTTTATGCAAATGCTAAGCCTAAGCCAGATCGTCATGTCCTAACTAGAGCATCACTTTCAACAGGCGGTTAAAACCGCGCCTACAAGAACAAAACCCGCCTGCGCGGGTTAGCTTAAATGGCTTCCTCGTCTGCATTCGCACAGCGTTCTTGGCGGGTCGGCAAACTTTATTTTTGTTACTGCGAATTCCAGATGCCGGTTTTTTGGCTTTCCCAGTCTTCTTCAGAAGACTTTAACTGTTAGCCTGGGGTTTAAACCCCAGGCGGGCTATATTGCTTGCCAGATGTTGTTAACCAGCTAAGGCGTCGATCGCCTTTTGGTGGATCGTGCCATTACTCACTACAACGCCTTGGTTGTCCACCATTTTCGCGCCCTTAGAGAAATCTAGAGGCTTGCCGTACATATCGGTGACTTTGCCGCCCGCTTCTTCTACGACAATGACTCCGGCAGCGTGATCCCAAATTTTTTCCCGGTAGTCGGGGGATTTGGGGGAAGGCAAGCGCAGGTAGAGGAGCGCTTGTCCGGATGCCACCGCGCCGTATTTGGCTTGGGAGTCCATGCGGAGGGAGGGGGCGGTAATACCCACGGCTTGGGCGATCGCGGCTTGTCGGGATTGGTCGCCGTGACCGGATTCCACGCTTTCGACGAACCGCAAACTTTCGGTATCGTCCATGCTGGCAACCCGGATCGGTTGCAAATCGCCGCCGGAGAGGGGTGCTTGGTAAGCGCCTTCACCGCGTACGGCAACGAAGAGGGTTCCCACTTCTCCGGTTGCCATGGGTAAGGCAGGACAGGCTAACACGCCGACTTTGATTTCGCCGCCTTCCACCAGTGCCAAGGCAACGGCGTATTGATCTTGGCGCAAAAATCCTTTGGTTCCGTCGATGGGATCGAGCGTCCAGTAGCGATCGCTCACCGTACCGTTGCCGCGATCGATCCAAGCGATAATATTTTCGGGAGTGGCATCGGAGCGCAATTCCTTGGCATATTCAACCACTCGATCGAGGGGTTCTTTCATGTCCGGTTGCGACAAGGTGGCGGCATCCTCTTCTGCCACGATGGGATCGTCGCCAAACGCATCGGACACGGCTTTGCAAATCAGCGCCTGCGATCCGTAGTCGGCAACGGTGACGGGACTTTTATCGCTTTTCTCGATCGCGGCGGGAATCGACTGGCGAACTTGCTGGCACAGTTTCGCGGCGGCGATTGCCGCATCGATGGCGACTTGCTTTTCTTTTTCGTAGGACATAAATTCAAACTAAAAATCGCTGAGAACAATTCAGAAGAGAGTGGCAAGGGAGACGAGAAGAGATCTCGAACGCAAACTCAGACACAATACTCGAGTGTAACGAACCGTCGATGGATTCGGTAGGCAGATGCTCTCCTCTGGCCGGGAGAATTCGATGCTGCGCGCCCAGAGGGCAGTTTCTCCAATGTAGCTCGATCGACCCGCCGAGGTCGATATTGCAAGGCAACTTCCACAATCTCGCTTTCGCAAGAAAGACTGTGGTGGAAATCCGATAAGTTCTTAGACTTTTACATTTTTAATTTTTAATTTTTAATTCTGCGATCGGTACTAGGCAGAGCGACCCACCCCGTGCTACGCTCTAAAACCGAGAAGGTTGCAATTCATGACACTCGCGACTTCGACGGCAGCAATTCTAATGACCGAATGGCAGTTAAAAACCCCCGTTGCTTTTTTAATTTTCAATCGACCCGATGTCACGGAAAGGGTTTTTGAGACGATTCGCCAAGCCAAACCGCCGAAATTGTTGGTCGTTGCCGACGGACCGAGAGCCGATCGACCGGGGGAAGCCCAAAAGTGCGCGGCAACTCGGGCGATCGTCGATCGGATAGATTGGGATTGCCAAGTTTTTAAGAACTATTCGGACACTAATTTAGGCTGTCGCCATCGCGTGGCAAGTGGCTTGACTTGGGTTTTTGAAACCGTTGAAGAAGCGATTATTTTAGAAGACGATTGCTTGCCGCATCCTAGCTTTTTTCGATTTTGTGAGGAATTACTCGATCGATATCGCGACGACAATCGAGTGATGGCAATTTCCGGAGATAACTTTCAATTTGGAAACCGCACCCTAACCACCAGCTACTATTTTTCTCGATATATGCACGTTTGGGGTTGGGCAACCTGGCGTCGAGCTTGGCAGTTTTACGACCTGGATATGAAAGCTTGGTCGCACGTTCGGGAAACAAATTGGTTGACCCAAAAGCTACAAAGCGATCGCGCCGCTCAATTTTGGTCGTCTCTATTTCAAAATGCTTATTCGGGATTTAATACCTGGGACTATGCCTGGGTATTTGCCTGCTGGATGCGAGATGGATTGGTGATTTTACCGAATGTCAATTTGATTTCTAATCTTGGATTTGGCGCGGAGGCAACCCATACAAAAGAAGTCAATATTTTTAGCAATATGAAAGCGGAAGAAATGATATTTCCGCTCGTTCATCCAACTTCCATTGTCCGGGATATTAAAGCCGATTGGTTTACAGAAAAAAACTTGTATAGTGGTGACAATGAAAAGGTGAGTATATCGATCTCAAACCCATCTAAATCTGAAGACGATCGACAAATGGAAGATAAGGGAATAGAAGTTTGTAAGGTTTGCGGTTCTCTGTCTCGTCCCTTCGATCGAGCGACACTCCTGCAGAAATACGAGGTGAACTACTTCCAATGCTCGCAGTGTGGTTTTGTGCAAACGGAAGAACCTTATTGGCTTGAAGAAGCCTATTCTAGCGCGATCGCCAGTAGCGATGTAGGATTGGTCGCACGGAATTTGATGTTTTCCCAAATTACCAGTCGTTTAATCTTTAGCTGCTTTCATCGCCAAGGAAAATTTTTAGATTATGGCGGTGGATATGGTTTATTCGTTCGTTTGATGCGCGATTTGGGATTAGATTTTTATTGGCACGATCGATATGCCTCGAATTTATTTTCCCAGGGATTTGAAGTAGAAGACTCTGACGATCGACGGTTTGAACTGGTAACGGCTTTTGAGCTATTCGAGCATTTCGCAAATCCGCAGCAAGAAGTAGAACGGTTACTGAAATTTTCCAAAAACATTTTATTCAGTACCGAACTACTCCCAAATACCAATCCCAAACCCCACGAATGGTGGTACTATGCCACTCACGAAGGTCAGCATATCTCACTCTACACGCCAAAAGCGCTATCAATTCTCGCTCGGAAATTTAACTTGAATCTCTATTCCAACGGTCAAAACTTGCATTTGCTAACGGAAAAGACGATCGATCCGAATTTATTCCAACGATCCGTTCAATACCAACCCCCTCAATCGGTACTTCCTTCGCGCATCCCTCAAGATTATCAAGCAGCCATTGCCAGAATCGAACGTCAAAAAACAACACTTAATATCGGAACGAAGAAGATCGAAATGAAGTCTCAAGATCGAGTTAAAATTTTAATCGATGCCGTTTTCTTTCAACTTTATCAAACGGGTATCGCTCGGCTATGGAGATCGTTACTCGAAGAGTGGTCAACCGGAGATTTTGCCAAACAGATTCTCGTTCTCGATCGCGCTGGAACCGCACCGCGAATTCCCGGAATCAAGTATCTTTGCCTTCCTCGATACGACTATAACAATACAGAAGCCGATCGGCAAACACTGCAAAAGATTTGCGATGAAGAAGCGATCAATATTTTTGTTTCTTCATATTATACAACTCCGGTTACCACTCGATCGGTTTTCATGGCTTATGACATGATTCCCGAGATTGCTGGATATAACCCGGAAAATCCCATGTGGCGAGAAAAAAAATACGGCTTAGAACACGCTTCATCGTACATTGCCATTTCCGAAAATACCGCACAAGATTTAGTTCGGCTATTTCCGCAGATCGATCGAGACTCCATAACTGTATCGCATTGTGGAGTTAGTTCTGTCTTTTCTGCGGCAAGTTCGACTGAAATTGAAAGCTTTAAACAGAAGTATGGAATCTCTAAACCCTACTTTATGCTGGTCGGGATGAGAGTGGGTTATAAGAATGCGATTTTATTTTTCAAAGCATTAAATGAATTAGAAAACAAACACGAATTTGAAATTGTCTGTACGGGTGGGGGACCGCAGCTAGAGCCAGAATTTCAACCGTACATTTCCGGTATTAAAGCTCATATGGTGCAACTGAGCGATGAAGACTTGCGTACTGCCTACTCGGGAGCCGTTGCCTTAGCTTTTCCTTCCCAATACGAGGGTTTTGGATTACCCGTTTTGGAGGCGATGGCGTGTGGATGTCCGGTGATTACCTGCCGAAAATCTTCGCTGCCAGAAGTTGGCGGAAATGCCGTTATTTACGTGGACGAACAAGATGTCGCGGGGATGGCAAATGCCTTGCGCGAAGTCCAAAAAGCTGAAGTTCGTAATGCTTTAATAACTGCGGGTCTTGATCGCGCCAAGCAGTTTTCTTGGTCAAAGATGGCAAATCGAGTCAGTGAAGCTTTAATTAAAGCTGCTGGTTGCTCTACCTCATCTGTAAGTTCTTCACCTGTATTCTCCGATGGACTCTTAACTCAAATTCAAGCGTATCAACAAAATTCTCTCGATCGCAATTCTCTTCCAATTTTACAACAAGCTCGCAAAAAGCTGGCTCAATATTGGCTGAATTTACCTGCGGATCGACTTGAAAGTGAATATCAAAGTGAATTGGGAAAACTTCATTTAGCGTTCTGGAATAGCGGCTTTAAAAATGAGTTACGAACTGAAGAAGAAAAGCTAATTGCTACACAAATATCTGCAAAAGTTGCAAAAGGATTTAATGAGTTGGATGCGATCCAAGCATTGATTGCTGCCACATTATATTTCTATCCCCACCAACTTTCGATACAATACCAACGAGCGCCAATTCCCAACTGGTTTGCGGCATCTTACCTGCAATTCATGTTTGAATCGCCGCGTTTGTTTCAAGAACTGGGAGAAGTCGATCGCTATGCTGATTATTTCCACGGTTGGATCGATTATCTTCACGGTAATATTACCAGCAATCCCGATTTTGAGGTTTGGAAATACGTTTCTTCAGTGTTTGCCAACCAAGCCAATTTAACGCCGTTATACTTTAGTGGCAGCGATTTAAAACAAGAACAAAGCCAGCGATCGCAAATTCTCGAGTTGTATCTGAAGCAAAATGGCTGTCAACTCGACTATACGTTCCCAGAACGATCGACCACTCGATCCAAAATTCGGTTGGGAATTCTCTGTCAAAACTTTTATCCTTCGGCAGAAACTTTTACCGTTCTTCCGGTATTTGAACATCTCGATCGCGATCGCTTTGAAGTCTATCTCTATGCTTTAGATGTTGGAAATACATCCTCCGAACAGTTAGTGCGCGATCGATCGGATAAGTTCGTCCATTTAAGCGATAAAAATCTCGATAGTCTTGTGCAAACTCTACGTGCTGACGACTTAGATATCATTTTAATTGGTAGTAATATTACTGCGCGTTCTTACCCGCTAACCTTACTATCCATGCACCGCTTGGCTCGAATTCAAACTGTTTCTCTTGCCGATCCCGTTACTACGGGAATGCGAAATATTGACTATTATATTGCCGGGAACTTAACTGTTTCTGACACTGCACAACAATCTTATCAAGAGAAATTAGTAACGATCGACGGTTCCGGTTTGTGCTTCCGCTTTCCTCCCGATCCCGCACCCACTCTCAATCCTACGCGCCAAAGTTGGGGAGCAAACGAGGGGACGACGATCTTTATTTCCGGCTCGAATTTTCGTAAAATTAACCCCGAAGTTCGTCATACTTGGGCAAAAATTCTCGCTGCCGTTCCCAACTCAATTTTAGCGTTATATCCCTTCGGACCGAATTGGGGTCGCCATCCTCAATTAGAACTGCCATTTTACCAAAATTTACAAGCGGTTTTCGCGCAATATGGCATCGCTCCCAATCGGTTAGTTTTAATCAAAACACTTCCCAATACCGCCGATATTCGGAAATGTTTGGAAATTGCCGACATTTATCTCGATTCTTATCCCTATTCCGGTGCAGCATCGGCACTCGATCCTCTCAAAGTTCATTTACCGATCGTGACGATGGAAGGTCGAGAACTGCGCCATCGACAATCGGCAGCATTATTAAAAGAGTTGCAAATTCCTGATTTAATTGCTCGCAGCGAATCGGAGTATATTCAGTTAGCCGTTTCTCTGGGAACAAATCCTCAGTTACGCCAACAGAAACGGATGGACATTCAACAGAAGATGCGGCAAACTCCCCAATTCTTGGATAGTCGATCGTACTCTGAAAAAATGGGAGCGTTGTTCCAGAAACTTTTCCGCGAGTGGCAATCGCCGGGAAGCAAATTGACGATCAAATCCAACGTTTCTCAGTTTCCCACTCAAATCGGTCGAATTGAAGAAGATCGATCGCCACTAACACCGCAACTTCTCGATCGCCTTTCCGGTTGCCTCAACCTCTATCAAATCGATCCGTCCGATCGCACGACGATTTCCGAACTGATGCCATTGCGGCGAAAATTAGCCGAACATTTATTAACGATAACGCCTCATGAATTAGAAAATCTTTATCAAAGTGAAGTGGGAAAAGCTTATCGAGCGTTACTTAAAAGTGGCATTCAAAAACAACCGAATGATAATAACGATGGACTCTTCGTACAACAGTTAACCCAACAAGGTGTAGGCTTAACTAATCCTCAAGCTGTTAATGCTTTGATGGGAGCGATGTTGTACTACGCTCCGGGAACGCTGAAAGTTCAAAACTATCGCGATCGCCTGCCGAAATGGTTAATTGAAGATTACGAGCAAGTGTTTGAAAGCGATATCTCCACATCGTCCTCTTCTCAACCTCAAGTTGCCAATTCTCCAGAGATTTCCAATTTACCTCAGCTTTCGATCGAATTTCTCAATCGTCTTTTAGGTTGTGTCAATCTCTACGAAATCGATCCCTCAGAACCTTCGATTATTTCCGAATTGCATCAACTCCGCCGCCAGCTTTCCGAATATTGGCTGAAAGTTCCCACGGATGGACTGGAAACTCTGTATAAAGCAGAAGTCGGTCGGCGTTACCAAGCCTTGCTAAAAAGCGGTTTTCAAAAAGAATCGATTCCTGAAACCGATCGCACTTTCGTACAGGAAATTACCCAAATTGCTTCTAGTTCCGCTCACCCACAATCGCTCAATGCGATGTTAGCAGCAATGTTGTATTATACTCCCAGCCAATTAAAAATCCAGAACGCGCGCGATCGCCTGCCGGGATGGTTAATCGAGGATTACGAACGAGTTTTCGAGCAGTTATAATTTGATATGGGAAAATCGATGATGTCGAAGATTCTATCGATATAAGGTAGATTAATAAGTACTGCTATTGCGGCTTCCGCTTGAGTAGCAAACGCCATCGATCTCGCGTTTTAGGTCAGCTAAAGATAGTGAATTTTTACTGAGATCGACTTCGACAACTTTAGCAAATCCTTCGGCAATATGAGGCGGAAACTCGGAGAGCGCTTGCGCCATGCTCTCGATGACTTCTGTGGGAACTTTTCGCGATCGCTGCTGGTTCCAAACTTTACAAATTTTGATCGGGGCTTTCAGATACCACGCCATCCATTGCAGTGGTTCTTCTGTTGCTACTGCCACTTTTTTAAGGAATTTTAATCTCCAGGTGCGTTGTGCATTTGTTGCATCGTAAATGACCGTTTGTCTGGCATTGAGTGCCTCTTGTATTCGGGAAATGAGAACGGCTTCGATTTCTTGCCAGTTGCCCTGTATGCTTTCATTGCCATATAGTTCGGCACGAATGCGATCGGGAGAAATAATAATGCTTTCATCGTTGAGACTATCCAGTTGTGCTGCAAAAGTTGATTTACCACTACCTGGTAATCCAATTAAAAAATGGTGCATAATTTTTGATACTAATTGTCATTACCCCGTCTCAATGACCGACGAGAGTTCTCAAGTTTTTACCGTCTTCGCATCCCAAATTTTAACCTGACATTCTATTCGCAGGGGGAATCTCGCCGATCAAAAATGTCTAACTGTTCGATCGGAGATTTGGTTTTCACCTGATACTTTCCCTTTTTCTCCTGTACCGATTGTCCGGAACTTTTTCTCAGTCCGATCGCTATTTTACTGTGCTTTTCAATTTGTCCCATCACTTCCTTGGCACGCTTAATCACCGATGCGGGTAAACCCGCCAACCGTCCGGCTTCGATGCCGTACGATCGATCGGCGCCTCCCGGTTGAACTTGATGGAGAAAGACGATTTCATCGGGTAATTCTTTCACCGTTACTTGATAGTTTGCCACGTTATCTAAAATCGAAGCGAGTTCGTTGAGTTCGTGGTAGTGGGTGGCGAAAATGGTGCGAGAACCGATATCAGTGGCTAAGTATTCGGCAACAGCCCAAGCGATCGACAAACCGTCAAAGGTTGCCGTTCCCCTGCCAATTTCATCTAATAATACCAGAGATTTTGGCGTGGCGTGGTTGAGAATATTTGCCGTTTCGTTCATTTCTACCATAAATGTGGATTGTCCGGTGGCGATGTCATCGACAGCACCGACGCGGGTAAAAATGCGATCGCAAATCCCCAAAGTTGCCGCCGTTGCCGGGACAAAACTTCCGGTTTGCGCCATCAGTTGAATTAACCCCGTTTGCCGCAAATAGCAACTTTTGCCGCTGGCATTGGGTCCGGTTAAAATAATTAAATCCGGCGCGTTTTCTTCAAAAATTCCCAACTTCGTGGAATTGGGAACGAAGAACCCCGCAGGCAGCGATTGTTCGACCACTGGATGCCGTCCGGCAACGATCGCCAATTCCCGACTCTCGACAATTTTCGGGCAACAATACCCCCGTTCTACGGCAACTTCAGCAAAGCCGCACAATACATCTAAGGCAGCAACGGCTTTGGCGATATTGCGAATTTGTTCGGCACGATCGCCCACTTCCGATCGTAATTCAACGAAGATTTCATACTCCAATCGATTCAATTCTTCCTGAGCGTTTAATATTCGCGCTTCCCGTTCTTTCAGTTCCGGCGTAATGTATCGTTCTTCGTTAGTTAGCGTTTGTTTGCGAATGTAATTATCCGGCGCTTGTTCGGTTTTGGAACGGGAAATACTGATATAATATCCAAAGGTTTTATTAAACCCAACTTTCAGCGTCGAAACCCCCGTGCGATCGCGTTCGGTAACTTCCAAATTGGCAATCCAAGCTCGATCGCTCTCCAATTGTTGCCGCCTTTCGTCTAACTGCGCGTTCACCCCCGGACGAATTAAATTCCCCTCCTTAACGTGAATCGGTGGAACTTCGACGAGGTGAGCGTGCAGGCGCTGCGCCAAGGCTTCCAAAGCGGGGGACACCGTTTGCAGGGTTCGCAGGTAGGGAGATCTCCCCGTAGCACATAAGTGTGCCAACTCCGGCAACCTTGCCAGCGAGTCGGCAATGGCAACCAAATCCCGCGCGTTTGCCGCTCCAGAACCCGCCCGTCCCGTCAGCCGTTCCAAGTCGTAAATTTGCCGCAAAAGCTGTTGCAAATCCTGGCGCAGGGTGAAGTTTGCCACCAACTCCCGCACCGTCTCCTGTCGCGCTTCGATCCCCTTGCGGTTCAGCAGGGGTTGCAGCAGCCAGCGCCGCAGCGCCCGAGATCCCATCGCCGTGCGGGTTTTGTCCAGTGCCCACAGCAGGGAACCGTAGCGACTGCCGTCCCGTACCGTTTGGGTGATTTCCAGGTTGGCGCGGGTTTGTCGATCGAGAATGAGATAATCGGCAATGGCGTAGGTTCGCAGGGGTTGCAACGGGATCGATCGCGGTTGGGTGGGTTCCCGCTTATCTTTCACCTCTTGCTCGAAGGTTTTCTCCAAATACTCCAACAAGCCGCCTGCCGCGCGAATTGCCAGGGGGAGGTGTTCGCATCCCAAGCCTTCGAGCGATCGCAACCGGAACCGCTGCAACAATCGCGATCGCGCTTCGGCTAAACTAAACGGTTGCTGGGAACGCAGGGAATAACAAAACACCGTGGGTAACTCCGGCGGCAACTCCTCCGAGGTTTCCCCCGGACGCAGAATCGCCGTAGGATTGGGAGCATTGGTGGGAATCAGCACCTCCGAGGGTTGCAACCGCATCAACTCCTCCGTCAGTTGCGCCAAATCCTCCCCTTGGGTGGTGAAAAAGTCCCCGGTGGAAATATCCGCGTGCGCTAACCCCCAATGTAGGTTCGCCAGTACCACCGCCGCCAGGAAATTATTGCGACTGGCTTTGAGCATTCCCTCTTCGATCAGGGTTCCGGGGGTAATGACGCGAGTGATTTGTCGATCGACCATCCGTCCTTCCGACGCCGCATCCGAGGCTTCTTCCACCTGATCGCACACGGCAACGGCGATCCCCTTTTCCACCAACATCGCCGCATACCGATCGAGCGCGTGATGGGGTACTCCCGTCATCGTCACCCGTCCGATATTCTTACCCCCTTCCTTACTCGTTAGAACTAACTCTAATTCCCGCGCCAAGGTCACCGCATCTTGAAAAAAGCACTCGAAAAAGTCGCCAACTCGATACAGCAACAGCGCGTGAGGATACAAATCCTTGGTTTGCGTGTAATGCTGCATCATCGGCGATAGCTGGCTGCGATCGAGCGATCGATAGTCGGAATGCGGCGCTTGGCGCGATGCGCGTTGGGAGTTAGGTGGGTCGCTGGTCATTTGTCATTGGGGGTTTGGGGTTTGGGGTTGGTCATTCGTCATGGTCATTTGTCAGTGGTGAAAAACGACTAGTCACTAGCCACTAACAACTAACAACTAACAACTAACAACTCACTCATGACTCCCGTTGAGAACCTCTTTCACGTCGGCAGCAGAAATTCCTAAAATTCGTGCTAAGGGGTTAATTAAAGTGGAATCAACGGATTTTCCGGCTGCCAGATCGTTGAGGTGTTGCGGGGAAACTTTGTAAGTATCGCAGAATTTGAGAAACTCTTGGGGACTGAGTTGCAGTGCTTTTTGTCGATCGACCAGCATAGCCGCGATCGCGCGCGGACCGGATTTCGGTCGTTCGGTTTTGGCGAGATACTTCTCCATCAGTTCCTCAACTTTGGCAGGATTGCCTCCTTTGGCGCGGAGGATATCCAAACAGGCGATGCGCAAGGCTTTGCGCAACTTATCTTGATCGTTCATCGCTTCGACGATTTCTCGCGCGTAAAAGGGATGGCAATAGCCAACTAACTCGCCTTCTCGATAAATGGGAAGGTGAGGTTGTTCCGGTTGAAACTCCCACGACAAAGATTCCTGTATTTGGATCATAATTCGCGCATTCCTCAAGGAGCAATAGTTCAGAACTCGAATGGCAAAAATTGGATTGAATTTCGATTGCCAGGATCGTCGATCGCCGCATTTCTGCAAAGCTTCGAGGTTGATCGAAGCTACTATATTTTGGGGAAACAGTCTGGGAGTATCGCTTGTGGATCGCGATCGTAGTGCGATTCTAACAAATTGGCGACCCCAATTTACAGTAAATTACGATCGGTTAACGACCTTTTCTCAAAATGGCGATAAATTCAGCTTCGTTACTTTGCAGGCACTCGAGTTCAAAGGGATAGGGAAGTTCCTGTTGACAGTACGTCAGAAATTCGGTAAAGGCTTCTGGCGTCCAAACATGGAAGTGAATGCTAAAGTCCATATCGACGAGCAAAAGTCGCAGGCGTTCGGATAGCTGGGTTTCCGGAACCCGATCAACCAATCGCACGTATTCTTCAAAGTGTTGAATTTGCGAAGTTTCCGGTCCTTCTCGATCGTCGCGGATCAGATGTTCTAACGTGGTGACGGGACGATCGCGATCGAAGGTATATCGCTTATCGGGAATTGCCAGATAAATCGTGCCGCCAGGTTTGACCACGCGCAGGTAATTTTTCAGCGTGGCGATCGGATTTTGGCAGTGTTCGAGCATATGATTGGCGATGACAAAATCCACGGAAGCATCGGGAATCGTTCCCAAAACTTCCCCATCATCGATGATATCTACATCGACTAACGGCAACTCGTTCAGTTCGGGATATTGCATCCGCAAATCGAACACCGAAAGACGATCAACGTAGCGAACTTTGACGGTTTCCGGTACTTGCAAAGGAGAATGCAGCGCACCCACTTCGATGCCTTCTCCTTGGAGATATTGCGCGGCAATGGCACGGCGAACCCGATCGGCTTTGGCTTTGGGATCTTCGACTTCAGGTTCGGCAACGGTCGCGATTTCTTCTACTCGATTAAGTGTTTTTTTTTCCGAGGTTGCCATCCCGTTTAACTGCGGGTTGACAATTTCTATTTCGGTTAATTCTTTGAGATCTTTTTCTTTTAAAGTAGCGGCGATCGCACCGTTCGATTCCGATAGTAAAGCACCGAAAGGATTGCTATCCACTTCTATTTCATCAGGACGAGAAGCCGAATTTTGTGCCACCTCTGGATCGGTTAACTGCGAAGGATCGAACTCAACGGCGATCGAAGGGGGAAGTTCGTTAATGCTATAATCTTCTCGCAACCGCGTTAAATTGGGATTGTAACACGGATCGTTATCGAGATATTTCTTCCACCGACTCCGTAAGATATTGGCTTCTTTTGCCAATCGCGCCAGTTTTTCCGGTGTATCTTCGTATCCGCGACTCTTTGATTCGTAATGGTATAAAACGACGTGGGGTAGGTAAATATTGCGGTAGCCGCGATCGACTAATTTCAAACAGAAATCCACATCGTTATACGCCACCGCCAGCGTTTCATCTAATCCGCCAACTTCGTCAAACACTTCTCGCCGACACATCAAACACGCACCCGTCACCGCCGAGAAATTATTCACCGTTTTAACTTGACAAACATACCCTGGCGTGTCTTTCGGAAAAGCGCGATGGCTGTGTCCGGCAACGCCGCCGATGCCTAACATAATTCCCGCGTGTTGAATCGTATCGTCTTCGTAGAGAAGCAACGCACCAACCGCACCAATTTCCGGTCTTTGCGCCTGTTCTACCATCGCTTCTAACCAGTCTGGAACTAAGACTTTTGTATCGTTATTTAAAAAGAGTAAATAGTCTCCCGTGGCTTGGCTGACCCCAAAGTTATTAATCGTGGGATAGTTAAAGGGAATATCGAAAGGATAACACTTAAATCGATCGGGTTCTCGTTGCGTCCATCGCGCGATAATGTCCGCCGTTTCCGCTTCCGTACTGCCGTTATCCACCACCACCACTTCATAATTGGGATAGGTCGTTTGCGCGAAAATAGAACTCAAGCAGCGATCGAGTATTTCCCCTAAATTGCGGGTGGGAATAATAATGCTGACTCGCTTGTAGTCGCGAATTTGATAGCGAACGGTATAGTTGCCAAAATATCCCGGAACGTCAAGAACCGTTCCCGGTTCACCGCGACGTTCGAGTGCCTCGGTAATGGCTTTTTTCGCCGCATCGTAAGCATAAGTTTTTACCTCTTGGTTTCCCGTTGCCGTCGATTCCGCATGCAGCCGCCAATGGTAGAGAATTTTAGGAATATGGTAAACTTTCTCCGTTTTTTCCGTCAGCCTCAACACCAAATCGTAGTCTTGGCTGCCTTCAAATCCCACCCGAAATCCGCCAATTTCGTTAACAAGCGATCGGCGATAAACCCCTAAATGACAGGTATACATCCGCGACAAAAACGAATCCGGACACCAATCGGGTTTGAAGAACGGGTGCATGAGTTGGTTATTCTCATCCACCTTATCTTCGTCGGAATAAATCATATCGGCATCGGGGTATTTATTGAGCAGTAATACCACCTCGTATAGCGCATCGGGAGTGATTAAATCATCGTGATCTAACAGTGCGATAAAGTCTCCCGTTGCCAGCGCGATCGCCGCATTGGAAGCGCGAGAAATATGTCCGTTTTCTTGACAAAACGTAACTTTAATTCGAGCATCTTTTGCAGCATATTCCTGTAAAATAGGTTTGATATGCGCCGCCGTGGAAGCATCGTCAGCTACGCACAATTCCCAATAGGGATAAATTTGATTTAAAACCGATTCGATCGCATCTCGCAGAAACTTCTCCGGCGTATTGTAAACGGGAACGATAATGCTAATTGTGGGTTTGTAGCGAAACGTCGGCACGGTATCCGCCATTTTTCGCAAGTCAGCGGCACGGGGAAAATGCTGTGCCAGCCACTGCTGGTATGCCAAATCGTGTGCCGGAACGGCAACAACGGGAACCTGAGAACTTGGGGACAATTTTCCGGCGATTTTCTGCCGCGTTTTCCCTAATGCTGCTTTCAATCCTTGTTGTCGGGAAACGTCAAAAAAAGCCTTGCCTTTCGATTTAATTTTACCTAACGGTGCTTTTAACTTAAACCACAAGGTTCGCAATTTCCAGAACTTGGTATTTTCCATCGCCTGAATTTGGTTTCGTGCCTCTTGCAAATGGATTTGTAACTGTTCGAGTGCCGAAGCTGTTTGATGGAGTTGCTGGTGAACCTGCTGATTTTCCAATCGCGACTGATAGAGTTGTTGGTGAGTTTGTTGAGCGTTTAAAATCGATTCGTGCAACCGTTCGTGGGTTTTTTGTAACTCAATTCTGGCTTGATTTAACTGTTCGTGAGTTTGCTGCGATTCTAAAATCGATCGATTCAACCGTTCGTGGGTTTGCTGCGACTCCGTTCTGGCTGCATTCAACTGTTCGTGTGCGTTTTGAACGTCGCTCAAGGCTTGACGCAATCGTTCGTGAGTGTGTTGCGATTCCAGCCGAGTTTGATATAATTGTTCGTGTGCAGCTTTTAAATCTGCTTCGAGTTGTTTCTTTTGCCGTTTGTATTCTTCTAACTCCGCTTTAATAATTTCACTATTCGATCGCTCGGCAAGTAATTGAGCTTCCTTCGTTGCTAGAACTTCCACAAAATTGGTCTCGTATAAATCGAGATGTTTGGCACAAATATATTGAATCAGCCGATGTCGATTTTCCGGTAGATTGCACCGACTCACCATCGAATCGAGGCGGAAGCGGTATTGAAATAGCACTTCGGGAAGGTGAGAAAACTTCCAGCCTTTCTCCGCTGCCATCAGCCAAAAATCCCAATCTTCATACCCCAATCGATCGGGAATATTGCTGTCATATCCGCCGCAATCTTCCCAAACTTGTCGGCGAAACACCGCACAAGCATCGATATAGTTCCCTTTGACAATTAAATTGAGATCGAAATCGGGAACTTCGCGAACTTCTTGCTTATCCCCGAAAATTTCCATATCCCCGTAGACGATTCCTACATCGGAATTTGAATCTAAAATCTCGATCGCCTTAGTAATATACTGAGGATAAATTTTGTTATCTGCATCTAGTGGCAAAATGTAGCGTCCTTTTGCCTGTCGAATGCCAATATTTCTCGCCTCTGCCAATCCCACATTCTTAGGAGTGTCGATAATATTGTAGTTCCGTTTTCTCAAATAATTCAGAACTTTCTCCGTAACTGGATCTCGCGAGCAATCGTTTACAACAATCAACTCGTAAACAGATTCTTGACAGTTTTGAACGCTGGCGATCGCTTCTAGTAAATACTCCCCTTGGTTGTAGCAAGGAATGATGACAGAAACAGCAATTTGAGACGATGAGGTAGATGATGGCATGGATTGGACTTCGGGAGTTTTACTGGCAAGAGATAAGGGTAAACTTTCTGGGAAGTTTTTGGCCATCTCGATCGGTTGAGTGGCGTACGAACTGGGAATGTCGGCACTGCGGTCTAGATTGGACAACAAATCGAGATATTGGGGAGTTCGATCGCCGATTGTTTGAATGAGGGGATGGCTGGTTTTTAAGGTTCCAAATAATCGAGAGTTGTAAAGTTCTTTCAGGTTTTCGGGATTGGGATTGGTAAGATTTAAGTTGAATTTGGTTTGCAGTCGATCGACCAGTAAACTGGGGTTTTCTAAAATTGAATTGATATTGACCAGCAAACAGCGATCGGGATGGCGATCGTAAAAATTCAGCAAATGGCGGTTGTAAAATGCCCAAATTTGGAGTGCGTAATGCGGTCGTTCGTGGAAGGCTACACTGTGGAGGCGAACGATGGAATCAACCACATCCCAAGGATAGCGATACACGAACAAATATCTCGCTTCGGGTAATAATTCGTCCCAAAAATCGAGAAGTAACGAAGTTCTCGGATCTTTCCAACCCCACAAATTTCGTTCTTCGGGTTGCCGACGATCAATTAAAGCTTGCGCCATTTCTCGATAATCGGTCAATTTAGCGCGATCGATCGTTTCGCTTTGGGTCCATCCCCAATCTTGCCATCCCGCCTCTTCTAGGTTACAACACGCTGGCAAAATCGATCGCTGGAACTCGACAAAATCCACATCTTCAAAGTAACCTTTGGGATTGTGTTTATCCGCTTCCAGCAAGTTATTTCCCAGATCGATGCCGAGATTTTGAATGAAGGATGCCATCAGGGAAGTCCCCGACCTGTGCATTCCTGTAATAATTAAAACCTCAGACATAGATTAAGTAATAAGTAATGGATAGGGTGTGTTGAGCGATAGCGAAACGCACCCTTTCTTTATGTAGGTACCTCTTTTTCAGGACAACGGGGTTCTTCAGTTAGCAATGGGGTCGATAATAGTCGAATGGGTTTATTTTTCAAGGCAATAAAAGTGGATCGATCGGCTTCTTCTCGAAATCGCATTTGTTCGTATTTGGGAATCATCGGCATATGACATTCGTACACCGAAGAAAAACCTACATCGATCAGTAAATTATATAGAGAAGGACGGGTTAACCAAACGCTCGTAGAATTACCGATCGACGCCCACAAAGTCTCATCTTCCGTGTAATTTCGTCCCCAATATTCTCTGTTTTGGTAAAGATAAGACTGTTCTCGAGTTCGACTGACGTGGGTGTCAAAAATGGCTAGCCGAGTGCAAACTCTCTCGATATTTCGAGCAAATTCAAACACATCCGGTGCGTCGAGATGGTAGAAAATCCCCAAACATAAAACAACGTCAAATTGACCGTATTTTTCCGGAGATAAATTCCGCACGTCATCTCGAACGAAATCGATTTTATCTAACCCTAAAACCGATTTTGTAAATCGCGCCTTTTCTAAATTCTCTTCTCGACCTTCGATTCCCACAACTTGCGCCCCTTGCAGCGCCAATTCGATGCCATATAACCCTTCAAGGCACGCCAAATCTAACACGCGCAACTCGGAAAACGATTGCCCGGTTAAGTCAGCAATTGCTTGTAAAAAACGCCGTACTTTAACTTCCGAACCTACTAGATGATTCCCGATCGTATATAACTCATCTTGGAGGCGAATGTTGTGATTCGTCCACGGGCCAAATCGATCGATAATCTCCTGTTTTTTTTGCCGAATCGTCTCAATATCCATAGTGCTATCTCGACTCTAACGTCGCCTCGGCAAGTTCGGAATCTACCGTCAGCGAAGGTTCGATCGACAGATCGATCATGCCGCTAGCCAAGGAATCCGGATCGGGTTGCACGCGGAACATGGCAATATCGATATACCGTGCCAAATAAGTAAACGTTCCATCGACTATTCCCGAAACCCCAGCATTTAAAAAGTACACGCCGGGATTGAGGCAGCAATGAAACTTGAAGCGAACGGTGACGGTATTTCCCGGTTCGATATATTCGAGATTTTGCGATTCTCCCGGACAAGAAATCCCGCCCAATTCCAAACCGCTCACGGTTTTCACTAACATTCCAAACCGCACTTTATGCACGGCTTTAAAGAAAGTGACGGAGTAAGTATAAATATAAGTCTTACGTCCGATGAGATGGTTAACTTGAACCTCTTCAACCGTGAGAATTTTCGGCTCGAAAATTTTCGCCCCGCGAGAAATATACGACAGCGTGTTTTGCGGTACGAACCCCGGATCGTAAAATTCCCCTAACATAACCGGAGGAGCAGCTTCGATCTCTTTAGGCGATAATCCCTTGCCGTTGAGTTGGGATTCTTCTTCTCGATCGAGGCGAATTTCTTCGCGGATGGCTTCGTAGCGATCGCTCGGCGCGTAAATCAATTTATGATAGCGATCGACCACTCGTTTTGGCTTTCCAGATAACAGCAACTCGCCCCGATCGAGCAACACCGCCCGATCGCACAATTCCACGATTGCCGATGCCGAATGGGAGACAAATAAAATCGTTCCCCCCCGCGATTTAATCGACTCGATCCGGGCAAAACATTTGCGCTGAAAGGCTTCGTCCCCCACCGATAGCGCCTCGTCTACCACCAACACCTGGGGATCGACGCTGGTTGCCACCGAAAACGCCAACCGCACGAACATTCCGCTCGAATAGGTTTTCACCGGGCGATCAATAAACTCGCCAATATCGGCAAACGCTTCGATCGCATCGAACCGATCCTCGATTTCTCGGGGATTCAAACCCAACAATTGCCCGTTGAAAAAGACATTTTGCCGTCCGGTAAACTCCGGATTAAAGCCGCTTCCCAGTTCCAACAGTGCCGAAATTCGACCGTTAACCCGTACCGTTCCCGCAGTCGGCGTCAGCGTGCCGACGATAATTTGCAGCAGCGTACTTTTGCCGGAACCATTGCGTCCGACAATCCCCAAGGTTTGCCCTCGGGGAACCTCCAAACCCACATCCCGCAGCGCCCAAAACTCGTTACCCCGGCGTTGGCGGGGTTGGAGAATTTCTTTTAAGCGATCGGTCGGATGCGAATACTGCTTGAAGCACTTGGAAATATTCGCCAGCGAAATTACAATTTCAGCCATGCTTTTATGGATAGCTATTAGCCGTTAGCTATTAGCAGTTAGCTCGGAGATCGATCTTCGCTGCCAATTCCACGTGGGGAAAGTGGGCGATATCTTCATCTTCAGGGCTCAGATTGTGGAACTCCTACGCGATCGCTTCTGGATCGGTGGAATGAACGAGTGAGGGCGAGACTTGGCGATCGTCGAGACGCGAATGCTATTTATTGTGACAGCAACTTTCCCCAGGGGCAATCCCCAACGGGAAATTCAGTTAGGTCAAGCCACCTACAGCACGTCGGCAAATGCCGGACGCAACCGCCGATAGCACCACAATCCCGCCAAGAATACGGCGGCGGAAATGCCCGAAGCTACAGCCCATTCAGCCGCATGACCGATTTCGCCCACCAAGAGCAGATCGCGGTACACGGCAGAAAACGTCGCGATCGGATTGACCCAAAAGACCCAATCTTGGAAGGGTTCGGGGATCGCCGTTGCCGGATAGACGATCGGGGTTAGATAGAATAAAAGATTGAGAAAAACTCCCGCCGTTTGGGGAATATCGCGCAAAAACACCGTCAGTCCGGCAGCGAAATATCCCAATCCCGCCGTTAACAGCAATTGCGGCAGCCAAATCAGCGGCAGCAGCCACAGGGTATTGTGAATCACCCCCGAAGACCACGCCACCAACACGATCAGCGCCATCAGTCCCAGGGAACTTTCGATAAACGCCGCGAGAACCGGAACCAGAGGCAGCAAGCACAGGGGAAAGACCACCTTTTTCACCAGATTGGGCTGGAGAATCACGGCGTTTGAAGCTTGCAGAAAGCCGTTGGTAAACGCCAGCCAAGGCAGCAACCCCGCAAACAGCCACAAGCCGAAGGTGAGGTTGTTATCCGGCAGTCCGTCCAAAGACAGCTTGACTTTGAGGACGATCGAAAAGACGTAGGTATAGATAAAAAGCTGAGATAGTTGGTTCAGCAGGGGCCAAAAATTGCCCATCAACGAACCTTTGTAGCGAGATTCTAAGTCGCGCTGGGTCAGCGTCAGCAGCAGATCGAACTTCGATCGCCAAGGACCGGTTAAAGCCGGAATGCGAGGGAGGGATCTCCGTTCGCTTTTGGGAAGAACGCCTCTCATTTTCCTCCACCACTCATGTTTACTCGTTCACTCCTTACCCCATCGAGGCGATCCGTTCCGGTCAATCTCTCGCCCGATCGATCGCGCCGAGTTGAGTTTCTCACACAGCCACTCTACCATTGACGAGCCAGATTCCCAAGATGTTGCTTCGGCGATCGCGAGATTTTTCGGCATTCGCCCGATCGAGGCTCGTCGCTATAGGTATTTTACCAAGCTTTTGAAGGGCTTCAACCGGGGCAGTCGATCGAGGTTCGATCTCCAAAACCGCGATCGTGTCGTCCGAATGCGGTAAGCTTATTCGAGATTCGAGAGAGCAGACTTCACCAAAGCTCCGACCGTAGCAAACTCCTGCTGGCTATCAGCTAGGGACGGGTCGTGGAGCGAGGAATCTTTAATTTTTCACGTTTAATTTTGCATTCTCCTGAACTCCTGTAGGCGAGAAGAGCGCGCTTACTCCTGAACTCCTGAACTTCTGTATTCTTCTTTATGAGCATCCTCGATAGTTATATTCACACCGCACCGAGTTCTCAAAACGCCCTCGATTTATTTAAAGGGGAATGGTCGTCTAAGTTGCCTGCCGAATGCGCGGGACTCGAAGCGGGTCCCATTGCTTTATTTGAAGACGATCGCATTGCTTGGGCGATTGCTCAATTCGGCGGCGTAGAAGGTCAAACTATCCTCGAACTGGGTCCGCTGGAAGCGGGACACACCTATATGTTCGAGCGTCACGGTGCCGCCTCGATTACAGCGATCGAAGCTAACTCCCGCGCCTACCTCAAATGCCTGATTATCAAGGAAATTTTGGGGTTAACCCGTTCCCATTTCCACTACGGCGACTGCGTGGAGTACCTCAAAGGCAACCCCGGCAAGTTCGACCTCTGCTGCGCCAGCGGCGTTCTCTACCACATGGTCAACCCCGCCGAATTGATTTCCCTGATGGCGCAAGTGTCCGATCGCCTGTTCCTGTGGACGCACTACTACGACGAAAATATCGTTAAAAATAGCCCCCGCCTGATTCACAAATTTCCCGGCAGCATCGAAACCGAATATAACGGCTTCCAACACACCCTCTACCAACAAGACTACGAAACCGCGCTCAACTCCATGGGATTCTGCGGCGGCGGCAACACCTACAGCAATTGGATGACCCGCGACGCGCTCTTAGAATACCTCCAGCACGTGGGTTACGGCAACATTCAAATCAACTTCGACCTTCCCGACCATCCCAACGGTCCGAGTTTGGCACTGACGGCAGAGAAAGTCGGCGTTGCATCCGGCGGATCTTCCCCCCAAACCGCTTCGGTCAACAACGCCACCGTGGTAACAGATACGGAGGCACAATTGAGATCGCGCCTCGTCGAACTGCAACTGCAACTCCAACAAGCCAAAGACCGCGTGACCGCCATGGAAACCAGCAAGTTCTGGAAACTGAGAACTCAATGGTTTAAGGTCAAAAAAAGCTTGGGATTGCCTGCCGACGAGTAGGGGTTTGGGATGGGTTATGGGTTATGGGTTGTTCGTTATTAGTGAATTCCCATGACCCATGACCGATTACCCCATTACCCTATCCCGTACTGCCACTACTGGGAGTCGGGACTCCACCAAGTCAGCCGCTCGAACGTGCCGTCGAGAAAACTAGCGCGACAAGCACGGCGCTGAATCTTTCCACTAGACGTTTTGGGCAAGCTGCCGGGTTTGAGTAAGAGAACCGTCTGGATGGGCAACTCGTGCTCTTGGACGACGGCGCGTCGAATCGCCTCGACGATTTCCCGCGACCGTGGGTTGTTCCCCGGTTCCCACTCGACGCCCTGCCCCTTGACATAACTGCGATCGATTTCCGCCACCACCACCGCCCGTTCTTCGCCTTCGAGATCTACCGAAAAGGCTGCCGTACAGTGGGGTCGAATCGACGGATGGCTGCTTTCGACCGTCCACTCCACATCCTGGGGATAGTAGTTGCGACCGTTGACGATCGTCATATCTTTGAGACGACCGGTGACGAATAATTCACCGCCGTCTAGAAAACCCAAATCTCCCGTCCGCAAGAACGTTTGATCGCTCGAGGACGGCATTTTCCCATTCCTTTCCCCCACTGCCAGTTGCGCCCGGAACAGTTCTTCTGTGGCGGTGGGATTTTGCCAGTAGCCATCGGCAACGCTGGCGCCGGAGATCCAAATTTCTCCAACCTCGTCTGGAGCGCAAGGAATGCGGGTGTCGGGATGGACGATGACAACGTGTTGGTCGGGTAAGGGGCGACCGCAACTGACTAGCACGCGAGCGTTTTCCCCGTTGGCGAGATCGGTCTCCACCACTCGATGTCGCTCCAATTCCCGAGCGTCAACGGTTTTCAACCGAGGCGGATCGCTGGGGTTGCCACCGGACGCGAATAAGGTTGCCTCGGCTAACCCATAACAGGGATACAGTGCTGTCGCTCGAAACCCTGCCGGAGCGAACACCTGGGCAAATCGATCGAGGACGGTAGCGCTGATGGGTTCGGCACCGTTAAATGCCACCTGCCAACAACTCAAGTCGAGTTCGGCAATGTGTTCGGGCGCGATTTTGCGCGTGCAGAGGTCGTAGGCAAAATTCGGACCGCCGCTACAGGTCGCCCGGTAGTGGCTGATAGCTTGCAACCAACGCAACGGCTTTTGCAAAAACATCAGCGGCGACATTAAGGTCACGGGAAATCCGCCGTAGAGCGGTTGCAGAATGCCCCCAATCAAGCCCATATCGTGATACATGGGCAACCAGGAGACGACGTGGCTCTCGGCGTTAAGTCCGAAGGAGCGGTAAATGCCGTCCAAGTTGTGTAGCAGGTTGCCGTGGGTGACGCGGACGCCTTTCGGGTCGGCAGTCGAACCCGAAGTATATTGGAGAAATGCCACCGTCGTGCGGTCTGCGTCCGGCGCTTGCCAGTGGGTTGCCGCGTCTTCGAGACGATCGGTGGCGAGCCACTTTAAGGCACTCAGTGCTGGCGAATCGGTACCGCGCCGCGCGAGGACGGAGAAGGTTTCGCGGGTGGTCAGAGCGATCGTTGCCCCCGAGTCGATGGCGATCGATTGCAGGCGGGAAAACGATCGATTGGGTCGAGGGGGATAAGCCGGAACGGCAATCGCTCCGGCGTATAGGCATCCAAAAAAAGCGCTCACGTATTCGAGTCCCGGCGGATAGAGGAGTAGCACCCGTTCCCCCGGCAAACACAGTGATTGCAGGTGCGCGGCGATCGACCGCGCGTGCCGATCGAGTTCTTCGTAAGACAGGCTGAGGGTTTGAGTTTCTCCATCGACCAAAAACCGATAGGCGATGCGCGAGCTTTGGTTATCCGCGCGATCGCGCAGCAGGTCTACTAGAGTTTTTCCTGAAAATGCTTGAGCCGAGTAATTCATCCGATCGTCGTAAGTGTTTCTAGGGTCTGATGGTGATACCTTTGCCAATTTTAGGAAAGGTCGCGCGAATACTAGACTTTAGACTAACCGATCGATCGCTCGTGTTTTCAACGTCAAACGAAGGCAGATGGCAGAAGGTAGAACGAGAGTTAATTTACCGGAACCGATCCCGGCGGACAGTCTAACTCTTGACCGGGTATGGATTGGGCGGGAAAAACGGGGGGAACTGGGGACGGTTGCTCTGTTTGGCAGAGGTTCATCACCGCTTCGACGCCATTTTCGTTCGGTTTCACGGTAACGATGCCCGCATAGCTGTGTTTGTCCTCCGCACGAGCTGTAGCGGTCATGATGACTCGTCCGGTAGCTTCTTCGGACACCACGTCGTAAACGTAGTCCGGCGTTTCCAAGTTGAGGTCGATCCCCATTTTGTCGGGGGAAGTGGCAAAGCTGCCGTTGGCTTTGTAGTAGGCTTCTTGTCCTCGAGTGAGGGCTTGAATGTAAAATTTAGCTTGGTTTTCGCTACTTAAATCGGGTTTTTGGATGCTGAGCTGGCAACCCGTCAACATCAAAGGCGCGATTAGTAAACCGCATTTCCCCCATTTTTTCAAGACGTCCGAGGGGGATTGACGATTCGATCGAGCGGTGAGGTTCATCTGGAATATTGAATCTAATGCAACACATCCCCAGTCATTTCTCATCCTGGGGGGTTGACATAACCTACAAGGTGTGAATGCTAAATTCCAGAAATTTCAGAAAGTTTGATCGACAGTTCTTTGAGATTTAAGATTGCCTGCACGAACGATCGCCGATGATGACCGCTTTTGACCTTCCCGCCGCCGACGAGATTTGTCACCATAGGGGTGGTATCTCTCTAGGGTCAATTGCTAACTCGAGGGTGTTTCAGCGTGCATTCACTGGCGATCGCCGGAGTCCAACGTCCTAACCCCGAGGACGAACTCCGGCGATCGCCTTTTTTCAGCGTTGGCAACAGAATACCCGGAATGTACGTCGATCGAGAAGGAAAAAGATTGATGCTCTAATGCCAAGTTGCAGTTGGCAACTGCTATAAAAATTAGAGGTTAGAAGATTCTCCGTTATGAAAGTTTCGGTTTTGGGCAAATTGTCTCTGGTTTTAATTCCCTTAACTTTGGCAACTGCTGCCGTTTCTCCCCCACCCAGTTTCAGTCAGTCGAACGCCTCAAACTGGGTCGCGAACGTTAACCAGACGCCTCGCCAAGGGACGGATGGCAGACCCGGACGGGAGGGTCGCGACGGAACCCCTCAGACCATTTTTGCCAACGGAACGGCGGTCAACCTCGATCTGTCGGGTGGCGATGGCACAAACGGAGAAGACGGCAGCGACGGCGAAAATATGCGAAACTGCTTACTTCCCGATCGACCCTCGTTCGATATCAACGCACCGAATGGGGGAAATGGCGGTCGCGGTGGCGATGGCGGTCGAGGGGGAAATGGGGGAGATCTGACGGTTTACTATACCAATTTAGACGATTTGCAGGCAATTTCCGTTCGATCGCCGGGAGGACGCGGTGGATTAGGCGGACGGGGGGGACGCGGCGGCGAGGGGTGTCGGTGCGATCGCCGCTCTTGGGAACGAAACGATCGACGCTACCATTGTAACGACGGAAGTTATGGCAGCGATGGTGCAGACGGAAGGGATGGCGACGATGGCAGTTTGGGGAGGCTGTGGATTGTCAATAGTACGGAAGAATTGCCCCCGGAAGTGCCGACGCTCACCGTGCCGCTTGCCGATTTGCGCGATCGCACTTTCGATCTCTCCCGCCATATTTGGGAAACTAAACTCGGTGCCACTGCCTTACTCGCATCAGGTTCAATCATTGACGACGAATACAACGAGTTTGTCAAACGGTTGGAAGGATCGTTTCAGTTGGCGTGGCAGGCAGATCGACCTCTGACGGATTTTACCGGGGATGCGACGATCGAGATGCAAAATGACGGGAGGATCGAGATCGAGTTTCCCGAAGACGTTTGGGTGGAAGGTCGAACGCAACAAGACACCGATCGCACCCTGTTTACCGTAGAAAATGCGATCGCCAAACGTGAAGCGACTCAGCTACAAGTTGCCGAATTTTCCGGGAACGGTACGGACTTACAACTGGCACTGGTAGATTTAGCGCAAAAATCCGACCTCATCGATACGAAGGTACAAATCGAATACCGTTCCACCGATCGAGATAGCGGACGAGAACGCTACCGCACCCGCTACGAAGGAGAAATCCCCGCCGAACTCCTCCACCGCAACTACAATCGGTTTGTGATGGATTTGGGCAAATTACCGATCGATTCTCGCTTTCTCCAACCCGGCATTTCCGTGGAAATCGAATTGACTTTAACGCGATCGTTCGGCGGACGTTCGGCACAACAGGAAATTAACTGGCAAGGCGAGATTAAGCGATAGGGGAAGAAGGCAGGGGACGCAGGGGAAGCAGAGGGAGAAAGTTCTTGCCAATGACCAATGACCAACCCCAAACCTCAAATTATTCCTTGACCGAGATCGTGTAAATCCGATCGGCTAGAATTTTAGCGGAATCCTCGAGCGGGGCGATATCGGCTGCCGACCAGGGGCGAATTGCCTGACAGTGATGGGCGACCAGCAATCCCCACAGTCCATCCGGGGTGAGAATGGGTGCAACTAGGTTCGATCGCACGTTCATACTTTCCAGAAATTCTCGATGGCAAGGACTCAGAGGTTCTGTAGCAATGTCGTCAATAGCTCGAATTCGTCCGGCTTCGTACAGGGTGGCATATTCGTTGTTAAAACAGTCGTCGGCACCGGTGGAACCGTAAATCGACAACTCGATCGAGCTTAAAGACTCGAAGGTCACGCGACCTTTCCATTGGCGATAGAAATAATACAAAACCACGCGATCGACTTGCAGGGTCGTTCTCAGTCGATCGAGGGTCGATTGAATCAAAACATCTTTCTCTAATGATTTTGACAGGCGATCGTTAAGCTGGTAAAGCAGTGGGTCAGACATTTTAAGATAGATGTTGAATAGAAGGATAACCTTCTGGGTAAGCGCCCTCTCATTCTAAACCCCACGTCAGCATTCAGCATTCAGCGATTGGCTTTCTTTTTCTATAGCCAGTCTATTTGATTCTTAAAAAATCAAGACAATCGACAGCCGTAATACCGTCGCGAAACGCAGTGTACCGCAGGCTGAGATCGATCGACTCTGGCGTTATCGGGATCGATCGGCTGGCGACCGACTGCTGATAGCCCCGCAACGTCAAGCGGTACAATACAGAATCGTCCCCGTTGAGAGAGAGGTTGCCTTTTGGAAATACTGCGTCGCATTTCTCGGGCGATCGATCGGTTTAACGAAAGTTTGGGTCGCCTCATTGCTTGGCTAATTCCGGCGATGATTCTCGTCGGCGTCTGGAACGTTATCGGTCGCTATCTGGGTAAAGCCGTCGGTCAAAACCTCAGTTCTAATACGGCGATCGAAATTCAATGGTATCTGTTTGCGATCGTCTTTCTGTTGGGGGCGGCTTATACCCTCAAACACGACGCCCACGCCCGCATGGACGTTCTCTACAGTCGCTGGCGTCCTCGACAACAAAAACTCGCCGATTTAGCCGGAACGTTACTGTTCCTCCTCCCCTTCTGCATTGTCACCCTCTGGTTTACCTGGAGACCCGTCCTCAACTCCTGGCGCATTTGGGAAAACTCTCCCAACCCCGGTGGTTTGCCCGTCTACCCCATTAAAACGGTGGTTTTGGTCAGTTTGGGGTTGCTGATCGTTCAGGGCATTTCCGAGGCGTACAAAAAATGGTCGAGTCTCGATAATTCTAATTCACCCCTGGAGGATGTCGATGGCGATCGTTGATCTTCTAAGTCCGGCAATGTTCGTCGGGGCATTGGGACTCCTCCTGTTGGGCTATCCGGTGGCATTTTCCCTCGGTGCCGTTGCCATCCTCTTCAGCATCATCGGCAGTCTGTTCGGCGTCTTTAATTGGACGCTATGGGGAACGCTACCCCTACGGATTTTCGACGTGATGTCCAACTACACCCTCCTCGCCATCCCCTATTTCATCTTCATGGGGGCGATGTTGGAAAAGTCGGGCATCGCCGAACGCCTCCTGGAAACCATCGGCATTCTCTTCGGACGGATTCGCGGCGGACTTGCCCTGGCGGTTGTCGTCGTGGGGGCGTTGCTGGCAGCTACCACGGGGGTGGTGGCGGCAACGGTGGTGGCGATGGGTTTAATTTCCCTCCCCGTGATGTTGCGTTACGGCTATAGCAAGGAACTGGCAACCGGGGTTATCGCCGCCTCGGGAACTTTGGGGCAAATTATCCCCCCTAGCGTTGTTTTAGTAGTCTTGGGCGATCAATTGGGCGTTTCCGTTGGTGACTTATTTATCGGGGCGATGCTGCCGGGATTGTTGATTACCGGGGCGTACGCGATTCATATTGCGATCGCCGCTTGGCTGCGTCCGGATGTTGCCCCGGCATTGCCCCCCGAAGTTCGCAATATCGGCGGCAAGGATTTGGGCAAGCGAGTTCTCCAGGCAATGGTTCCGCCGTTGGTGCTGATTTTGTTGGTCTTGGGCAGCATCTTTTTCGGCATGGCCACGCCAACGGAAGCGGGGGCAGTGGGCAGTTTGGGGGCAGTTCTCTTGGCTGGGGCAAATCGCCAACTCAGTTGGGAATCCATCCGCCAAACCTCCGATGCCACCCTGAGAATTACCGTCATGGTGATGTTTATTTTGGTGGGTTCGGCAGCATTTAGTTTGGTGTTTCGCGGGTTGCAAGGGGCGCACGTTGTCTCCAGTTTTCTGGGGAATTTACCGGGCGGACAAACGGGATTTTTATTCGTTAGTATGCTAACGGTTTTTATCCTGGGATTTTTTATCGATTTTTTTGAAATTGCCTTTATTGTCATTCCCTTATTTGTACCGATCGCCCAAACTTTCGGTATGGATCTGGTGTGGTATGGTGTCGTTTTAGGCGTCAACTTACAAACGTCTTTCCTCACACCACCCTTTGGATTTGCCCTATTTTACCTACGCGGCATCGCCCCACCCGAAGTCTCCACCGGAGATATCTATCGCGGTGTTATCCCCTTTATCTGCTTGCAACTTGTCATTTTAGTTGCGGTGATTGTCTTTCCTCAAATCGTTAACTTCTTACCCTCGATCGCCAATACACTTTAATTAAGTAATAAGTAATAAGTAATAAGTGGGAATGGGTAATTGGAATTAACCAACCCCAAACTCAAAAATAACCTATGACCAATAAACTTTGGATTTTATCGCTAGCTTTAATAACAACGATCGTCCTCAATGCAAAGGTGGGGCGATCGGATACGGGAAATGTCGATCGGCAAACTTGTAGTTATAACGGCATTCCGTTATTCGGCAAAATCGAAATTGTCGAAAGTTCGGGCGATATTGCCGTCCAAATTGTCGATTCGTTTCCCGATCTCAATGTTAAAGTGGTCGAGAACTTCCCAGATGAATGCGGAAAATGGGAGTTTGTCGATTCTTTCCCGGATTTTACCGTGGAGTTCGTCGAATCTTCTGCCGACATAGATATTAAATTTGTCGATTCTTTCCCCGGTATTCCTTGATAGTACAAAAGCCGATCGCCTCTCTCCCATTATTAAACTCGATTTTTATGAACGATACGCCAACTCCCGACTCCTCCCTTCAAAACTCCGAACCCGAAAAACTTAGCATTTGGACAAAACTTGCCTATGGTGCAGGAGATTTAGGATCGGCAATTACTGCAAATATTCTCATTTTCTATCTTTCTCCCTTTTTAACCGACGTTGCCGGATTAAAACCGGGATTGGCGGGATTAACTCAGTTAGTCGGAAAATTCTGGGATGCGGTTAACGACCCGTTGGTGGGAGTCTTGAGCGATCGCACGCAAAATAGTCGTTGGGGACGGCGATATCCCTGGATGATTTTTGGCGCGATTCCCTTGGGAATCTTCTTCTTTCTTCAGTGGATCGTGCCTCGATTTAGCGGCAATGAAGATGTCAATCAGTGGGGAATGTTTTGGTATTATACTATCATTTCTATCCTCTTCAATACTGCGTATACCGCCGTTAATTTACCTTATACTTCCCTCACCCCAGAGCTCACCCAAGACTACGACGAACGAACTAGTTTAAATAGTTTTCGATTTTTCTTTTCCATCGGTGGCAGTATCGTTTCAGTCTTAATTGTTGGATTAATTGCCAAGATCTATCCCAACAATGCTAGCTTGCAATATATCGCCATCGGTTTAGCGTGTTCGATTTTATCCGTCGTTCCCGTATATCTCTGCGTTTGGGGAACTCGAAAACGAGTGGCGGCAGTGGTTGCCAGACACCCTGAAGAAGACGTTCCCGTTTCGTTACCGATCGTCCAACAAATCAAAATTGCCTTTAGCAATCGTCCGTTTTTATACGTCGTTGGAATTTATCTCTGTTCTTGGTTGAGCGTTCAACTGACTGCTGCAATTATTCCCTATTACGTTCGCAGTTGGATGCGTCCCAGCGATAATCCTGCCGATATTACCCAAGTGGTCGTGCAAATGATTTTAGCCGTTCAAGTCACGGCAATGGTGATGCTATTTGTCTGGAGTGCGATTAGCAAGCGAGTTGGGAAACGAGCCGTTTATTTTATGGGAATGTCTCTCTGGGTTATCGCTCAATTCGGTCTATTTTTCGTCAAACCCGATCAAATGTCTCTGGTTTATATTTTGGCAATTATGGCGGGATTTGGGGTTTCCACAGCGTATCTAGTTCCCTGGTCGATGCTTCCCGATGTGATTGAACTGGACGAACTGAATACGGGTCAACGTCGGGAAGGTGTTTTTTACAGTTTTATGGTATTTCTGCAAAAGGTATGTTTGGGAATTGCGGTCTTTTTGGTGTTGCAAAGTTTGGAGTGGACGGGATACGTTCAACCGACAGATGCCGTGCCGCTTCCCGTGCAACCGGATGCCGTTTTGTTAGCGATTCGTCTGTCGATCGGTCCGCTTCCCACAACTGCCTTAATTATCGGTTTGATTCTCGCCTATTTTTATCCCCTTACCCGCGAAGTTCACGCCGAAATTTTACTCAAATTGAACGAACGGAAGGAGGGTCGATCGTAAATTGAAAGATGACTAATGTCTTTAAATTTAGCCAGTTTCCACCTAAACACTGGTTGATGGTTGTTTGCCTCAATCTCGTTCGCCAACGCAGATTAACTGACGATGAGGCGATCGCGCGGATTCTCGAATTGGGAATTCTACCGACTCTGCAATATCAGTGGAATAGCGATCGCGGTGAATTCGATCTGTTGGCGATCGTGCAATGCGATCCGATGGATGAATATACCCTTTCGGACGAACAAATCGATCGACTTTGGGAAATATTCGGCACCGAGTCGATGCTATCGATGTCGACCGGGGATGGAGATTTAAGCGGCGTCAGCGTCCGAGAACAACTCGAACAAACCGTTCCGGAACCGCCACCCCAACCAGATTGGTACGTTCGTCCGGGTGGAGGCGATCGACACAAGACCCATCAATAATTGCAGATCGGTAGAGTGTGAGTGTGCCGCCGGAAAGAAACGCACCGTTCGGGTGCTAAATCTCCTCGAGACGATCGGGATCGACCCCCAATTGGCGCAGTTTGCTCGCGAGGCGATCGGCTCGTTCCCCACTGGTTAATAATAATTGACCGTCTGCATCCCACCAGCGCAACCACGGCCAAGATTGATTCTGGTATTCTCCTTCCCAAATGCCTAATTCAACCTGTAGGGGGGGGGATCGGGTAGTGACCGCGATCATTCGGCAAAATCGGCTGATAGCGACCGTCGATGAGTTGAAAAACCTCCACTTGGGCTTGACTCACGTCATAAATACCGTAAAAGGGAATTTGGATAGCTCGCTCGTAAACCCAAAATTTCCCCTTGATGGGCGTGAGATCGCGCTCTTCCAAACCGCTCCCAGACACGAATTCCAGGGCAATAAAGGGAACGGTAGGCTCTTGCCAAAGCACATAGGAACGGCGAATTTGTCCGTTCAAAGTGGGCGGCACATTGGGAATATAAAACCAATCGGGCGCTTCGGCATCTTTTTCGGGGGCTTCCGGCGGATCAGGCAAACGCCAGTAGATGCCACAATCGCGACCAATACAGTAGTTCCCGTCAGGGTGCAGTTGCTTGAGGATAGGGGTAATGCAATCGGTGAGGAGATCTCCCTGGGGAGGTTCTTGGTAATTCTTCACAAAACTGCCGTTAGTCTCAGGGAGTTGGGTGTGGTCGGGTAACTGCACTGCCCATCCTGTAACGAATTGGGGGGGATATGGGAGGCGCTTGACTCATCTTTGCTGGGTAGCTAAGTCCAAATGGATTTTGCAAGGTTCTGTTGATTGATTCTAGCGCGCGTTGCTTGGGAGAAGGAGTTGGGGGATAAGGGCATCCCAGTCGATCACGCGTCGATACCAAACTTTACGAATTTTTAATTGCAAGTAAATCTCAGTAGTGATACACTGTGTCTCGAGATTTATGATAATCTGAGTCAACATGAGTCAAAAAACGATTCAACTCTTGCTAGCGGTGACGCTAGCGGGAAATTTAGTGGCGTGCAATAGTTCTTCGTCAACGCCAGAAGCCAGCGATTCCCCACCCGCAGAGGCAACAGTGACGAGCGAAGGTGGCGAAGGCGGGGAAGCAGGAGAAGCTACCGCCGATCTCAACTGGGGGAACCAATTCGAGGATCGCCAAGTTATCGCCAGCTTTGCCGATAACGTCGTATTGCCTAAATACGCTCGGTTTTCCACCGATACAGCAAAACTCTCGGACGCACTCGACGCCTTTGCTGGCAACCCCAGCGAGGAAACCCTTGCCGCCGCGAGAGAGGCATGGATTGAGACTCGTTCGTCTTGGGAGATGACGGAAAGTTTTGCCTTCGGACCTGCGGGATCGCTCGGTTACGACGGCGCGATGGATACTTGGCCGATAAATGAAACTGATATTCAAAAAATTATAGAAAGCGAAGATCCTCTAACCGCCGAAGCCGTTGCCGGGATGCAAGATTCGCAGAAAGGGATGCACGCGATCGAATATTTGCTATTCGGAGTCGCCAACAATAAATCTCTAGATGAATTTAGCGATCGCCAGCGCCAATACCTCAGCGCCCTCGGACAGGATCTCGAGAAGGTTTCCGAGGCACTGCTGGCAAGCTGGCAGAAAGGTATAGACGGTCAACCCGCCTATCGAGAAGTTCTTGCCAAAGCTGGAGAAGCCGATAATAGCATCTATCCCACCGTTCCTGCCGGAGCGCAGGAAATGGTGACGGGATTGGTGGAATGCCTCAACGAAGTGGCAGTGGAAAAACTCGGTGTTCCGATGGAGGAGAAAGCTAGCACGAACTTAGAAAGTCGCTTTAGTTTCAATACGCTTAACGATCTGAAAAATAACGTTGCCGGAGCGCAAAATCTTTACCAAGGGAAGCTTGCCGATGCTTCCAACGTAGATGTGAGTTTGAGCGGTTATGTGACTAAAGTCGATCCCAGTTTGAATGCCGAAATTGAAACCCAATTTCAAGAAGCATTAGCAGCTATAAATAACATTCCCGCACCGCTGGAAAAAAGCGTGAGCGATCCGGCAGCCGAACCCCAACTCGAAGCCGCCAAAGAGGCGATCGAAACGCTGCAACAAACGATCGAGCAGAAACTCGTTCCGCTAATTTGATCCTTTCGATCCTGAAAATTTCATGGCAAATTCTGTTATTTCTTTAGAGTTTCCGCGTTGGGGAAGATCGATCGCCCTGCTCGCCATTGCCGCATTGCTGGGAATTGCGCTCTCGATTCTGCTGCACCACAGTTGGAAAGACTCCCCTTCTGGGTTACTCGCCGGAGGTGCAACGACGGTACACAACCGTTCCTCCCGCGCCTTTTCCCAGCCATCGCCGGGACTGTCGGCAGAAGAGTTCGATCGCCACGGGGAAGGGGATGCTAACTTCGATGCTGTCTTCGTCACCGCACCCGCGTTAGTTAACCCCGGATTGGGTCCGCTGTTTAATAATGCTTCTTGTACCGGATGTCACATCAAAGACGGTCGGGGAATGCCGCAGATGGGACAATCTTTGGTGCGGGTCAGCTTGCCGCAACCGACGATCGATCCCCATATCGGCGCGGTGCCCGTACCGGGAATTGGCGTGCAAGTGCGCGACCAAGCCATTTACGGTCATGTTCCTGACGCCAAAGTGACGGTCGAATGGCAGGAACGATCGGGTCAATATCCCGACGGAACGCCCTATAAATTGCGATCGCCCCAAGTCCTTCTCGGTCAACTCGATCCGAAAAAACCCATTCCTGCCAACACCCTAACTTCCCTGCGGGTACCGCCTCCCGTTTTCGGCACGGGTTTGCTCGAAGCCATCCCCGACAAGGCAATTTTGGCGCTTGCCGACCCGGACGATAAGAACAAAGACGGCATTTCCGGACAACCTAATTTCGTTTGGGACCCGCAGCAGAAAACCACCGTCCTGGGACGCTTCGGACTCAAAGCCAATACATCTTCCCTACACGTCCAAACTGCCGCCGCCTACGTTAACGATATGGGCGTCACTAATCCCATTTTCCCGGAAGCCAACGGAAGCAGCGACATCGACGCGCAAGTTTTGGATACGACCACGTTTTACGTGCAAACCCTCGGCGTTCCCGAACGGACGATGTTGGACGACCCGCAAGTGCAACGCGGCGAGAAGTTATTTACCCAAGCCAATTGCGCGACGTGCCATACTCCAATGCTGAAAACTGGGAAGTCCGACATCAAGGTCTTAGCAAATCAAACCATTCACCCGTATACGGATATGCTACTGCATGATATGGGGTTAGGTTTGGCAGATGGTCGTCCGGATTTTGAAGCCACTGGCAGCGAGTGGCGCACCGCACCACTGTGGGGGGTGGGATTGACACAAACAGTGTTACCCTATTCCGGATATCTTCATGATGGACGTGCTCGGACTCTGGAAGAAGCCATTCTGTGGCACGGCGGCGAAGCCGAAGCATCTAAAACCGAGTTTATGACAATGAAAAATGACGATCGATCGGCTTTGTTGAAGTTCTTGAATTCGCTGTAAGAGCGATCGTATAGCTAAACGCATGATCTTAGGAAAAACTTAGGAGCAAATCCTTTGCCCCTAGTTCAAATCCGGATTCTGCCTGTTCAGGATCTTACGAACAAGCGGGTTGTGCTAAGCTTGCCGATTTAAAGGTAAGAAATACGCGATACCGATCGATCTCCAAGACGGGGCTGTCGTGAGTTTCACTCTCGTTTTGAAGTTTAACTAAGCTATATTCTACATCTCCCGCATAGATAGCTAGGACAATTTTCATGAATTCAAAAAATTGAATGACGAACGGGCATTCGCTTTCGGGAAGCTGTTTGTAGTAGCCCACGAGATCGGCAAGGCAACATTCCAAGTGGACGCGAGAATTGGGGCTGATGAGAACTAACTTGAGCAGGGCGATCGCCAATGTGAGGGGATTGCCGCGAGAGACCAACATCTGAAAAATGGCGGAGGGTTCTTGATGGTTTTCCGTAGTCAACCATTCGATCGCCCGGTTGCAAGTGACCAAGGTTAGGGCAGAGTTAATCTGTTCGTTTTGCTTCGACGGATACAATAAATTAAGTTTCCGAGCGAGCATTTTTTGCAAAGTTGTGATGTCATTCTGGGACTTGCAAGAATTAAATAAATAGGTCTGAAACTGCTGTTTAAAGTTGAAGTAGGTACTCTTATTCGTTTGCTCGATAAACCGCCGACCGATCTGTTCGTAACCGCCATCGCGACGTCGGGCAACTAATAATTTGATCAATCGCAAGGCGTCATCGCCAAAAATCGTAGGATTGGGGTACGTTTGGCGATCGTAACCTGCCGATTGGGCGCGAGCGGTATACATTGCCAAATCGTATTTAAAGCGATCTTTCATCCGTTGGGCGACGAGATTGGCGAGTTCGCGTTGCTCGGGAGGATTGCTCAAATTCGTCGAGCGAGCGATCCATTGATAAACGACGTAGCGATCGCTCCAATGGCTTTGGGATTGTGCCGAGTTTTGGTAGCGTGAATAGTCTTGGACTAATTGTTGTAAGTCTCGATAATCTTGACTTTGGGCAAACGATCGCACCCACATTTTGACGCGCTTGAGCGATGGAGAAAAGGTTTTTTGAGTCAAACTCGGATCGGTCATCAATTGGAGCATTTTGCCCACCCAATCCAAGCATCCGTTACTCGCCCAATTCTTGAATAAGATGTAGCATGATCGCTTGAGAATGCACCGAAAATCTTGCTCTCGATTGTCGCGAACGAGATTTTGTAAAACCTGAAATGCTTCTAAGGCGATCGGATTGACGTGATGGACGAATAAATTTTTAAATTCGATCAGTACTTTTTCAGGAGACCACGCTCGAACGATTTCCTCGAAATAAGAAAAAATGAGAGTCTGGGATGACGAGAGACGAGGGGCAGCGATCAAGCTAACGCCCAGAAAATCTTCAGAAAGGTTCGCGTATTCGTGAGAGTTGCCAAGTGCGACCATGAGGGGAAGCTCCTAAATAAGCCTTATCTAAAAAACCGTTTCAGTGTTAATGCTTATTAAAACCGACAATTTTAATTAAGGCTGTGACAATTTCGGACTCGGTGTGCGATCTTCATCAATACTAACTGGAGATCTTTATTAACACCGAATAGAGATCCACATCACACTGGACAACATACCTACCTAAATGTGTGGGAGTCAGGGTCGGTAAAAATACCGATCTAGACAGAACAGTCTCTTCCCACGTCAATTCAATGGCGCGAGGGGTTAGCTGAAGGTTGGGTTGCTTGCCGGATCGGTGTTTCCGTACTTGCAACCCACCCTCGATCGAGTTGTATCTTAAAATTCGATACTCAACGGCGCGCGGGGGAAAGGAATGACATCGCGAATGTTACCCATTCCCGTCATAAACTGTACCAACCGCTCGAATCCCAATCCGAATCCGGCATGGGGGACGGTTCCGTAGCGCCGTAAATCCAAATACCACCAGTAATCTTCGACATTTAAACCCTGTTCTTGAATGCGCCGTTCCAGTACATCGAGGCGTTCTTCCCGTTGGGAACCGCCGATAATTTCGCCGACGCCGGGTGCGAGAACGTCCATCGCCGCTACGGTTTTCTCGTCCTCATTGAGGCGCATATAAAATGCTTTGATTTCCACCGGATAATCGGTCACGATCACGGGCTTTTTGAATAATTCCTCGGCTAAATAGCGCTCGTGTTCCGACTGCAAATCCAAGCCCCATTCTACCGGATATTCAAATTTTCGATCGGCTTTTTGCAACCATTCGATCGCCTCGGTATAGGGAATGCGAGCGAATTCGTTGTTAATAATATTCTCGGCTCGCGCTAACACCTCTTTATCGATTCGCTGGTTAAAAAACTCCAAATCTTCCGGGCAGTTTTCCAGCACGAATTGGAAAATCGACTTCAAAAAGGCTTCCGCTAAATCCATATCCCCTTGGAGATCGCAGAATGCCATTTCCGGCTCGATCATCCAAAATTCGGCGAGGTGGCGCGAAGTGTTCGAGTTTTCCGCCCGGAACGTCGGACCGAAGGTATAGACGTTGCTAAACGCCATCGCCATCACTTCCGCTTCCAGTTGCCCGCTTACGGTTAAATAAGCGGGTTTGCCGAAAAAGTCCTGAGAATAATCGACTTCTTTGGCATCGGTGAGGGGAATATCTTTCAGATTCAAACTGGTAACTGCCAGCATTTCCCCCGCCCCTTCGCAGTCGCTGGCGGTGAGAATCGGCGTGTGAACCCACAGAAACCCCCGTTCTTGGAAGAACTGGTGAATGGCGGTGCTGGCGGCATTACGGACGCGGAATACCGCTCCTAGGGTATTCGTGCGCGATCGCAAATGTCCCAAAGTTCGCAAAAATTCAAACGAATGGCGCTTCTTCTGCAACGGGTACGTCGCCGCATCCGACTCGCCTACGACTGTCACCGTCTGGGCCTTCAATTCGATGCGCTGTCCCTTCGCCGGAGACTCCACCAGGGTTCCCGCCACCGTCACCGACGCCCCCGTACTCAGTTGCTTCACGGTGTCGGCATAGTTGGGGACGTCTCCATCGATCACCACTTGCAAGTTCGCCAGGGACGAACCGTCGTTAACTTCCAGAAACGCGAAATCCTTCAACGCCCGAACCGTTCGCACCCAACCGCGCACTTCCGCCGCCTCGTCCGGTTGACCGTTCCGCAAAATCTCGATAATTCGTCGAATACCCATGTCTGCTTCTGTGTGAATTTGTGTCGATCGAACCCAAGTCCGTCGAACCCATTTCTGGATTGTAGCAGCGCTATTTCCTGGCTGTGGGAATGGGTCGGTCTAGTAGCTGAATTCAACCGCAGATCGATCGCCACCGGACAAATCGATCGCACCTAAGCCAACAAGCGGTAACGGCGGATATCTGGCATCGCAGCTAACAACCCTTCCACCCGTTCAAACGCCTCTTGAAGGTGAGGAGAAGTTAGATGGCGATCGAGATCTGCATCCGATGCCCAGGTTTCCACAAAGGTAAAATCGGTAGGATCGGAGGAATTATGCAAAAGTTCGTATTGGACGCAACCCGCTTCTTGGCGCGTGGGTTCGATGAGCGCCAGCAATACGGCTTTCAGGTCTTCTACCTTGTCCGGCAAGGCAACAACACGAGCGACGACGCGAACGGTAGAATCGGACAACGGACACCTCTTTGATGTATAGCCATCAGCTATCAGCAGTCAGCTAAAACTCTAGATCCGCGCTCTTCCCGTCGGGCTGGAGTTTTTGGGTCTTCGAGTTCGAGAGCGAATGCCGCAACCCTCTGGGCGACAGCTATAACTGTTAGCTCAGCGATCGCCAACCCTACCACGCCAGCGCCCCCGCCAACAATCCGAATTTTTACCCATTTGCCAGACATTTAACCAGCTTGCGCTATCGTGGTTAGTGGTTATTAGTCATTTGTCATTGGTCATTGGCAAACATCTTCTCCCCCTGCCTCCCCTGCTCAAGAAAGCTCAAGACTGCTTTCTTCCTCCTGTAGGCGTAGCCAGCACGCAGCACTTACTCCTGAACTCCTTCTGGAACAATGAACCCAACGTTGCTAAATTCTCGCTATCGCGTCATTCGTACCCTCGGACGGGGTGGATTTGGGGAAACCTTTTTGGCACAAGATACCCATATGCCCTCGGGTCGGTACTGCGTCATCAAGCAACTCAAGCCCTCTGAGAGTAGCGATTCGCAGGTCATGCAACTGATTCGAGAACGGTTCGCACGGGAAGCGGCAATTTTGGAGGAGTTGGGGGAAGGGCATTCTCAAATTCCCAACTTGTTTGCCTACTTTTCTGAAGGCGGTCAATTTTATCTAGTTCAGGAATGGATCGAGGGGTTGACGCTGGGAAATCGGATTGCCACCCAAGGACCGATGCGCGATCGCGAAGTAGCGGCATTGCTTGATCGCCTTCTACCCGTTCTCGAGTACGTCCACAGCAAGCGCATCGTCCACCGGGATATCAAACCCGATAATATCATTCTGCGGCAATCCGACGGATTTCCCGTTTTAATCGACTTCGGCGCTGTCCGAGAAACCATGGCAACGGCAATGACAACGGGAGGCAACGTCACCAAAAGCATCGTCATCGGCACCCCCGGTTTTATGTCCAGCGAACAGGCTGCCGGACGACCGACTTATTCCAGCGATTTATATAGTTTGGGACTGACGGCAATTTACGCCCTGACGGGGAAAATGCCCCAAGAAATCCCCACTGACCCGCAAACGGGGGCGCTATTGTGGCAACCTCAAGCCTTGGGGGTCGATCCCCGGCTGTCGGTGGTGTTGGATAAAGCCGTGGAACCCCATCCGCGCGATCGCTATACCTCCGTGGCACAGATGCAAGCCGCACTGCGGGGTCAAGCCGTTTCTCCCTATGCGAACCCAGCACCGTATTCACCCGCACCCAATTCGTATCAACCCACCGTTCCGGTTTCCCCAGGCTATCCCGGATATCCAGCCCCACCATCCTCACAACCGACGGTTGCCCAGACCCAACCCGTCGCCCCGCCAAAGTCGGGGAATGGCAAGGTCATTGCCGGAACGATCGCGGTGTTTGCTATCGGAGCCGCTACTGCCATCGGGATTGCCTTAGCGGTCAACCAATCGAGATCGCCGCAACCCACTCCCCCCGTCGTGCAAGCTCCGCCAACTCCGGAACCCATTCCCGACATTCCCACACCGGAACCGACGCCGGAACCGACACCGGAACCCACGCCAGAACCCACGCCAGAACCCACCCCTACACCAACTGCGGAACCCACCCCTACCCCCGTCGAATCTTTCTATTTCCTCGCCGATTCTGCGTTTAAAAATCCGGGGAATGCTAAGGAACAACTCGATCGCCTCAAAAGTGTGGGATACGCGGGTGCGGGTGCATTTTGGATGCCCGATTATCCCAACTTATCGCGCCAGAAATACACCCAAGTTTATGCAGAGACATTCTCGGATCTCGACAGTTGCGTGCGGATGCTGGAAACCTACGGTCGCCAAAATCGCGATGCTTACTGTGCTTTAGCCAGTACCGATCCCAAAACGCCACTCCAGCGAGTGTATGCTAAGGATGTGGTGCGCGAAGAGGAAGAAAAATCCTCTAAATCCGAGGAAAGCGATCGTCCCTCCCCCGAACAAGCCGTCCGCGATTATTTTGCCACCATCGACAACGGCGAATATCGATCGGCTTGGGATATGCTCTCAGAACCCTTACAACGAGATTCGCAGTTGCATCCCAATGGCTATGCCGACTATTTTCGCTGGTGGGATTCGGTTAACTTCGTTGAGGTCGAAGAAGTGACGCCACTGAATGTTGAAGGCTCTTCCGCTCGCGTCCTCACTCGTTTGAAGTACCACATGAAAGCGGGGAATGTGAGTCCTCAAACTCTGGAAATCGATTTGATTTGGGATGAAAAATCCGGTCGGTGGTTGTACGACAACGGCAAGGTGTTATAGCGACGGTCAGTCAGGGCAATACGGTTCAGTTAACGCTGTGTGAACTTTAGAACTGAAGGCTAAAAGCTAATTGCTGACAGCTATCTGCTAACAGCTATAGCAGTCGCCACTGTCATTAGGACGAATGTCTGTAGGGGAGAAGCATTTGCCAGGGCAATCTTGTCCGCCAACCCGCAAAGTTTATGCAAATGCTTCTCCCGCCCCACGTCCTAACCCGAGTGGCGGTTGCTATATATAAGGCTAACTCGTGCGGAACGATCGATTGAGTTTGTCAATTGGGGTCTGCGATTCCGCCTGGATTAAAACCCCATCTTCTACCTCGACAATGCGATCGGCAAAACCCAAAATTCGCGGATCGTGGGTGGTGAGGATGGCTGTGCAGCCCTGTTGCTTCACCAAATCTCGCAGTAAGGAGACTACCACGCGACCGTTTTGGGAATCCAATGCCGAGGTGGGTTCGTCGGCGACGATTAAGGGGGGATTGCCGGCTAAGGCGCGAGCCATTGCCACCCGCTGCTGTTCGCCGCCGGAGAGGTAGCGGGGGAGGTGGTTGGCGCGATCGCCCAGCCCCACTGATTCTAATAAGTGCCGCGCTTGCCGTCGAGCGCTCGATGGGCGAAATCCTTTGAGGGCGAAACCGAGTTCGACGTTTTCCAAGGCGGTGAGCGATCGAAAGAGATTGCCTTCTTCAAAGAGGATGCCGAGATGGTGACGGCGGAATTGGGTGCGTTCTTCTCGATCCATGCCGACGATCTCTTTGCCAAATAGATAGACTTTGCCGCGCGTGGGGGTCAGCAATCCCGATAAAATCAACAGTAACGTGGTTTTCCCCGCACCCGACGGACCGACGACCATTTGCAATTCTCCCTCGAAAACGGTGAGGTCGATCGCCTGCAAAACGCGAAAGGGATGGGTTTTAGAGTTAAAGACCATCTCGATCCCTCGTGCGGCAATCGCCACCCGTTTGCGGGAAGAACCATTTTCCTGCGCGTCCCCCAAATCCATCGGGACGGAATGCAGTGCCGAGCCGATCATGGCTGGAAAACCTCCGGTTATTCAGTTGGTGAGGCTGGTTGGGGTTGCTAACTCAAACAGGCTTGAAGATCGGACTGTTGATGGGAATTTTACAGTCTATTTTCATTGTCTTTCAAGACGAGAAGCGGAGGAAAATATGTTACAAAGCTTAATTTTAAAGGGCGTTTCGCAAGCATTCAGCTATCAGCCGTCAGCCTAAAACTCACAATCCAGCTTACGCCCTGAACGTTCTCAAGACCAAAAACCCTAAAATCTTGCCTCTCTTCGAGCTGCCAAAGCTGTAGGCGTTCGCTGTGCGACATGAAAGGCGTCGTCGCTCTGTTGGCGGAGTTTGCGTGCCGCGCAGTGGCTGTTCGCTGACGGCTGAATGCTCGCGGCGTTTCTCGTTCGATCGAACCCAATGCCACGACTCGCCGATCGCTCACACTTCCACTCTCCGAATCCAACCGTTGAGGGTAAAACGACTGTCTTCAAATTTTTGTGAGGGGCAGCGAACGGGCAAAACTTCGTGTTTGCAACGGCTGTTAAAAAAGACGATGCGATTGTTGCGCGGTTCGATGTCTTTGTAGGTGCTGTAGGAATTGGCAACGCCTTCTTTTAATTCGGTATCGTATAACCTCAATTGACCTTCTGAAAAGGGTGGCGGTTCTTGACAGAAGTAATAGACATACGTGAGTTCTCGGGTGGCGGTCGTCGCGCTGCCGGAATCGTTGTGAACTTTATAGTAGCAGCCGTCGTTGTGAGCAGTAAGCTGCATTTCCACTTTAGAAATTAAAAATTCCGACATTTTTAACTGAGCCAGAATCGAAGGAACGGTTTTGATGATTTTTTTCTTGAGAAGCTCGTAAAACGAAGGAAATAAGGTAGCATATAACACCCAAGACTTGCGATAATTCTCAGCATTGGTGGTCGTGGTTGAGGTGATAAACTGTTGTTGATTGTTGAGAGCGATTTCGAGCGCTTCTCGATTTTCGTCCGGGGATAAAAAATTATCGATTTGAACGTAGTGAGCGGGTAAAAACCGGGTGGGACTGCGATCGAGTGCGGTTGAGGCGACATCGCTCGACCGACCGTTGCTGGGGGAGGCAATCGCTGGCTTTGCGGCAACGGGAGATGATGCTCCCGCCATTTCTAGAATTTTCAGGGCAACTTGCGCCCGTTCTGAGGCGGAAAGGGCATCGCTATCGAGCAAGCGATCTAAGGTGTCGATCGCCCGATCGACTAAATTGCTGAATTTATCGGAAGTCGGGGGGTTGCTGGCGAGCGAATGAAGGGTCGATCGAGAGTCTTGGGACATCATAAATCTGAAATAATAGCGTCCAACGGGGAAACAACTCTGCTGGCAATTTTAGCGTACTCCTACCCAGTCTTAAATCGATCGAGTTTGGCGATGAAACTTGAGCCATCCCAGCCATCTCTCCCCCCGACTCCTCGCGAATCGCCATGTAGCATGATGGATTTCTCCGGTCTCGCGTTAGAGTGGAAATGTAAGCAGATGGCATTGTCTGCCGTTTGCGGGCGACATTCCTGAGTACAATTGCGTTAACCGATCGAATCGATTTTAATTCCCATGTCAAAGGATCGTACAGGCGTCTTTCTCGGTGGTATGCTACTTGGAACGGCGATCGGCTTGGTCGGCGGTTTGCTCGGCGCGCCGAGAACGGGTAAGGAAACGCGGCAAATTTTAAAGAAATCAGCTCAGGCTTTACCCGAGTTGGTGGAGGATTTATCGACGAGCATCCAACTGCAAACCGATCGCCTCTCGGAATCGGCTGCGCGCAATTGGGAAGGAACGTTGTCGAGGCTCAAAGAGGCAGTTGCTGCCGGAATCGAGGCATCTCAACAAGAGCGCGAATTCCTCTCGACGCAGGAGATCGCACCGGATGCCGAAGTGCGCCTCACCAGTAGCGATCGAGCTAGGTAGCACACCGTGACCGATCCCATTTTTTGGCTGGGTCTTTCCGTTGGCTTGGTAGCCCTCAGCTTGGTGATGGTATTAGCCGCTTTGATTCCTGCCGTGCGCGAGTTACAGCGGGCAGCCCGTAGTGTGGAAAAATTAGCCGATACCCTGTCGCGAGAATTACCCCCCACCCTGGAAGCCATTCGCCTCACCGGACTGGAAATTACCGAACTGACAGAAGAGATGGGGGATGGGGTGAGAAATGCCGGGGAAGTGGTGCAGCAAGTCAATCAAGGAATGACGCGGGTGAAGCAACAAACTCAAGCCGTTCGCACCAACACTCGCAGCGTTTTGGCCGGGGTGAAAGCGGCGTGGAAAACCTGGAACCGCCAACCCCCTCGCACCCGCCGTCGCCGCCCGGAATCTCTGCCTCATTCTCAAGAAGACGCGGTAGAATTTGGGCAGCCTTATGTCTCAAGTTCGGATGAAATTGAGGAATAGTTAATTGTTAGGGGTTAGTTGGGTAGGGTGTGTTGAGGCACGAAACGCACCATTCCCTACCACAAATCCCGAGCAGGGGGAGCTTTCTTGAGCAGGGGAAGAAGACAGCGAGCAGTTATGGGTCATAGATCTCAATCCCAAATCTAAAATCTAAAATCCCCAAATGATCAATGACCCATGACAAACGACCAATGACCAACAACCAATCACCCATACTATCGATCGTGCTATCTTCCCTAAAAAACCGTAAAATTCCCCGCCGTATTCTGTGGTTTGAAAGAGTGATGGCGACGATCGCCTCTATCAATTTGGTATTGGTGTTTTTCGATCTGAGCTACGTTCCGTATCGCGATTTATACGTCCGCCGCTTTTGTTTTTTGGCGGCGTGTTTTCAATTTCCCGAAAGTTGGCATCAGTATTACGATAAAAAGAAGGGAATCGAACCCCACCGGGAAACTCAAAAATACTTGCAAACGGTCGATCGTCTAAAAGCACAAGTCGAAAAAACGGGCATCGATTCGCCCCAAGTCGAGCCAATTTTGATGGAACTGCGTCAGATGAGTACGCAGATGATTGATGAAAATCCGTTTGCGATCGCCAATAAAACGGGAACGCTGGAACGAATTAAAAATCGACTGCGCGATCGCATGGGAAATGAGTCTTCCAAGCAAGCCTTTAACCAGTTTTGGAGTCCTCAATATTTAACTCAAAATAATTGGCAGCGCGAGATTAATTTCTTCGATTATCAGATTAGACCTTATATCGAAAGCAACTACTTTAGAAAATATTCAGAAACTGGAGAGTTTGTCAATGAATTTTGGCAAATTGATATTATTTTTAATATTATTTTTTTTGTTGATTTTATCACGAGAACTCGATTGATTTCGCGTCGATTTATCGGGGTAAAGTGGATACCCGATGCCATGTTGTGGCGCTGGTATGATGTCTTTCTCATTTTACCATTTTCGCTGCCATTCCCGTTGATGAATCCATCTTGGGGTTTACTGCGAATTCTACCCGTATCGATTCGTTTGGGACAGGCTAATCTCGTCGATCTCAGCCCCATTTGGAGGCAAATCAATCGCAGCATTATTGCTAATTTTGCCGGGGCTTTGACCGAAATTGTGATTATTAATACGATCGACCAGCTGCAAGTTGCCATCCGCAACGATTTGCCGAAATGGTTAGCCAATAGCGCGAACAAGCGGTATATTGACTTAAATGATGTTAACGAGTTAGAAGCCATTTCCAGTCGTATTGTCAAGCTGAGTATTTATCAAGTTTTACCCAAAATAAAACCCGATATTGAAGAAGTTTTGCAATATTCGGTTAGAAAAGGTTTAGCTGCAATTCCGATGTATCGAGAATTAGATCGAATTCCGGGAGTAGGAAGTTTTTCTAAAAATTTAACAGAACAAATGGTCGATAACATTCTGAAAAATACCTATGACTTGCTGGCGGCGTCGATCGAAGATCCCCAAGGGGCGCAATTGACAAGTCAGTTAGTTCAAAGCTTCGGGGATGCCTTGATTGAGGAGATTCAAAAAGGCGTTAACCTCCAGGAACTTCAGATTTTGATGTGCGAATTTCTCGACGAAGTGAAAATTAACTACGTCAGACGATTGGAGGAAGGCGATATCGAGCAGTTAATTGCCGAAACCGAACAACTCCGCCAACGTCCGAAATCCACGACACCGAAACCGAATCCCACCTCTACCAGCATTCAACGGCGATTGTAAGAAGAGATAACATTAGAAGGTAGAAAACCCTAGAAAAAATAGAATTTTTTAAAGATTTTATGGTATAATTTGAGATCTATGTTAAGTCTATAGGAGTGTCTCTTCGATTGCTACATTCATTGAAGGAAACCCTATGTCTCAACCCATCAAAATTCTGGCTTTTGCAGGTAGCACCCGAATTGAATCTTTCAATAAAAAGCTGGTCAAAATTGCTGCCGAGGGCGCCAAAGCAGCGGGAGCAGAGGTTACCTACATCGATCTGCTTGATTACCCAATGCCTTTGTACAACCAAGATTTAGAAACCCAAGAAGGATTGCCCGATACCGTTTTCCAGTTTAAAGCACTGCTGAAAAGCCATCAGGGATTCCTGATTTCTTGTCCGGAGTACAATGGTTCTATTACTCCCCTGCTCAAAAATGCGATCGACTGGGCCTCGCGATCGCAACCCGGCGAACCTCCCCTAGCACTGACCTGTTTCCAAGGCAAAGTCGCGGCATTGCTGGCAACTTCACCCGGCGGATTGGGGGGGATGCGGGGTTTAGTTCACGTTCGCGCCATCCTCGAAGGCATCGGCGTGTTGGTCATTCCCGACCAGAAAGCGATTCCCGGCGCTATCCAAGCTTTTGACGAAGGAGGACAGTTGGTCGATGCCGGACAGATGGCTGCCGTACACAGTATCGCTCAAAAGTTGGTACGGGTGACCACAAAACTGAACGGATAGGCAACCCCATCTCTTCGCCAACGCCTGAAGTCTTTCCCCACATGACGGTTTCTATCTTTGGCATTCGACATCACGGTGTGGGTTCGGCACGGAGTTTAGTGCGATCGCTCCAACAGTTTCAACCGGATATTATCTTAATCGAAGGTCCGCCGGATGCTAACGACATTTTACCGCTAGCGGCGCATCCGGAGATGAAACCGCCGATCGCCCTATTGGTTTACGTTCCCGGCGATAGCGCCTCCCTCGTCGATGCAGTGTACTATCCCTTCGCCGAATTTTCCCCGGAGTGGCAGGCGATGCGTTACGGGTTGGCGCGCCAGATTCCCGTGCGATTTGCCGACTTACCCCAGGCGTATCGGTTGTGCCGGGAGGAGGAACTGGAAGGTACGGTAACCCCTTCCCCCCTACGCCGCGATCCTTTGGGAGAGTTGGCGGCGGCAGCGGGATATAGCGACGGCGAACGCTGGTGGGAACATATGGTGGAACAGCGGCGGGAGAGTGCGGATTTGTTCGCGGCGATTTTGGAGGCGATGGCGGCGTTGCGGCAGGCGTTGGCAGAGGAGGGGGAGGAAATTGACCCTCTCGACGCGCGACGGGAAGCGTATCTGCGGCAGAGTATCCGGCAGGCGCAGAAGGAAGGGTTCGATCGCATTGCGGTGGTTTGCGGTGCTTGGCACGCACCGGCACTGTCACAGATGCCGAGTGCCAGTCAGGATAAAGCGATTTTGGCGGGGTTGTCGAAAGTGCGGGTAAAGGCAACGTGGATACCGTGGACTTACGGCAGGTTGGCGGCGGGAAGCGGGTACGGTGCGGGGGTGGCATCGCCGGGATGGTATCGCCATTTGTGGGAAGGGGGAATGGGGAGATGGGGAGATGGGGATGGAATTGAGGGAAAAAATCCTCTAATCCATGAAGCTGATATTGCGATTCGCTGGATGTCGCGGGTGGCGCAGTTGTTGCGAGAGGAAGGGTGGGATGCGTCGTCGGCGCAGGTTATTGAAGCGGTGCGGTTGGCGGAGGCACTGGCGGCGTTGCGCGATCGATCGTTGCCGGGATTGGAGGAACTCAACGAAGCTACGCAAACCGTGATGTGTTTCGGTTCCGATGTGCCGATGCGCCTGATTCGCGACCAATTGATAGTCGGCGATCGCCTGGGATCGGTTCCCGCATCGACTCCCAAAGTTCCCCTGGATGAGGATATCCAACGCTGGCAAAAACGGTTGCGCCTGAAACCGGAACCGACGGAAAGGTTGGTAATGTTGGATTTGCGAAAGGAAAAGGATAAGGATCGATCGCACTTTTTGCATCGCTTGAGTTTGCTGGGAATTCCCTGGGGAAAACGTCAACCCGTTCGCGGTTTGGGAACGTTTAAAGAAACGTGGCAATTGCGCTGGAAACCGGAATTTGCCGTGGCGATTTTGGAAGCAGCACCTTGGGGAAATACCCTCCTGGCGGCGGCAACGGCGTATACTCGGCATCGGGTGGAGGCGGCGTCGGCATTGCCGGATTTAACAGCATTGCTCGATCGATCGTTACTGGCAGAGTTACCCGATGCGATCGCACCTTTAATGGATCGCATCGACGAAATTGCCGCCTTAACGTCGGATGTGGCGCATTTGATGGCGGCGTTACCTCCCCTGGCAAACATTTTACGCTACGGCAACGTCCGGCAAACGGATACCACATCGGTTCGTCACGTCGTCGATGGGTTGGTGGTTCGCAGTTGTATCGGTTTTCCCCAAGTTTGTTATTTTGTGAATGAGGAAGTGGCGGCGGATCTGTTGGGGAAGATGGTGGCGTTCGATCGCGCATTGTCGTTATTGCAGAATCCCCAACACGGGGAAAGTTGGCAAGAAACCTTACACAAATTAGTGGAAACGCCTGGGATTAACGGGTTGCTAGCGGGTGGCAGTTGTCGGTTGTTGCTCGATCGTCAGTGCTTCGATCCGCCAGAAGCATCGCGACGTATGGGTTTGGCGTTATCCCTCGCCAGCGAACCCCTGGAAGCGGCAGCTTGGGTAGAAGGATTTTTGCAAGGAAGCGGGTTAATTTTGCTTCACGACGATCGCCTTTTTGGTGCGATCGATACTTGGGTCAGATCGATCGACGACGACACTTTCCTCACGGTTCTCCCCCTGTTAAGGCGTACTTTCGCCACCTTCCCCCCCGCCGAACGCCGCCAACTCGGAGAAAAAATTCGCCGGGGTGCGACAAAAGCGGTGAATTCTGAAGAGATGGATTGGGAACGGGGGGAAAAGGTTTTGCCGATCGTTGCTCAGTTGTTGGGGTTAAAATTTGGGGGTTAGACATCTCCCAATTAGTCGAGTTGCTGAAGTCTTTCGATTGTATTGATTACACCTTGTACCCCATCCTCGTTTCCTTGTTGCTCAAACAAATTTGCTGCTTGTTGCAGATCGGATTGACCTCCAGATTTATCTCCCGAATTCCAACGAGTAATCCCTCGATTATTATAAGCTGGTGCAAAGTTAGGATTGAGACGAATCGCTTCGGTATAATCAGCGATTGCTCCCTCTATATCTCCTAAATTGTCGCGAATATTACCTCGAGAAAGATAAATTACTGCAAAGTTAGGAGCGAGACGAATGGCTTCAGTGTAATCGGCAAGTGCACCTTGAAAATCTCCTGAATTTTCAAGAGACATTCCTCGATAAAGATAAATTTCTAGCCTGTTAGGCTCGAGGCGAATCGCTTCATTAAAATCGGCGATCGCTCCCTCTAAATCTCCTGCATCGAATTTTTCTAATCCTCGGTTAAAAAAATCTTCAGCACTAACTTGCGCGATGAACACTTGCGGAGTGCGTGCGGATGTCGGTAAAGCGATACCACTCCACAGAGAAAGGAATCCGAATAGGGCGATCGATCGGATGGGATTCATGATATACCTTGCTAAAGCTTAGATAGGTTATATCAGGGTATCGTTTGGGCAGAACCCCGATTTCTGCATTTGTGATATTTCTTTACAATTTCTCGAGTTAGGGGGTGGTTGTCCGTTCGATCGATCCTCGAATCGAGTTTTTGAATGCGTTGGGTCTCGTCACCTCGACCCCACCTACGGCTTAGACGTTTTGTACGAAAAGCCAGTCTTCAAGGGAGTTTTCGGGGATTTCCAGTCATCGCTTCACCCCCTCGGGAATCTCCACAACCCGATAGCGGTCTTTGTCCGTTGCTGTCGCCTTCCACTCCTCGAACGCCTCGACATCGCCCCCGAAAGATTCCACCGAGACGATCGACTTACCTTGAGGAACCCAGACAGGCTCGACGGGACTGTACTTGCACCAACAGATGACCACTTCGGTGAATTCTTGACCGACTGGCAAATCCGGCAGGTAGGATTCGACGCGATCGACCACCCAATCGCCCCACCGGGAATAATGCGTGCCATCCTCATCCTTTTTGCCCTCAGTCAGTCGTTCCCCCACTTCGGGGATGGGTCTACCGGACGAATCGAAATGCTCTTGCAGGATGCCCGTCAGGGAGCGCGAACCGGAAAACGTCCGCCATCCTTTGTCTTCACTCCAGTGAGCGCGGTAAATGATGTATTTGTGAGTTTTGGGTTTAGTCATTGTCGGTTTTCTCCATGTAATCCGGGAAAGGGGCATCGCCGTAGAACACGCAATCGACTTTCAGGATGGGAGCATCCGGGTATTCGTCGATTCGCTTCAATCTCCATCCATACTTGCGTTCCATCTTGTAGCAACTCTCGCGATCGGCGGCGGAATGGATAGTTTCGTCGTCGTTGGGGAGAGGGAGAGGGTTAGTCATCGCCACCCTCCTCCCGAAATTGCCCGAAATTGATTGACGATTGCCTCGGCTTTGGATTCGATTCCCATTACTCTCAAATGTGTCAGGAGTAGCTGATTAAGCGCTGATGTAACATGGAAGAATTTTCATTCAGAACTTGCATCAAAATTGTACCCGCACCGAAAGAATTGTAAGGAGTAGATAGATAATATACCTTAAAAGGTTTTAGAGGGGCAATATCTTCTTGCAGATCAAACTCTTCGGCTAAAAGGCGAAATAGCTGAAGTCGATCTGGTAGAGAAAGTTTCCGGATAGCTGGAAGGAGTTCTGTTAGGGTCATGGTTATGGAAATCGGTGTCTTAGCGATCGGCAATTCTGCTTGTATTGTAGCGCAGGAACGTCGATTGAGAAGTTAACAGATCGATCTCTGCCACCAATTGATTGTGAAAATCCGACCAATATTCAGATTGTTCGAGATTGAGATTCATTCCCGGAAATGGATTAGACATGACGGACTCTTCTAATCTCTAATATATGACCAACAACTAATTACCCATTACCCATTAAACAGGCTGCTGACCGTAAAAAGGTTTTGCTTCCGACCAATGAGGTTTCTTTCCCTGTTTCCAATCTAAATATGCCAACTCAAACACACTTATAACATATTTTCCTAAGTCACTCTCTGCCCGAATTAAATGGTAAGTATTTTCCCGAGAATCCAAAGTTTGTTGCCAAGATTCCGGCGTTTGAACGGCATCAGTTTGAACGACAATCGCCCCTCCATCCGACGGTGAAATGCGATAAATTGCGGTAAATAATTTACCCTGTGCTGCCGACATTTGCACGGCAATATCCCGGCTATTTTCTACATTTTCGGCTGCCTCAAAATGGGCGATCGCCGCTAACGTGGAAATGGCAAACACTGGAATATCTAATTGGGCCCCCAACGTCCGTGCCGTCACCATTCCCAAACGGGTGCTGGTAAAACTTCCCGGACCCTTGGCAACGGCAATAAACCCTAAATCCGACCAGGTTTGCGGTGGGAGAAATTCAACGAGATAGGAATGCAAATGGGTAGAGAGCGATCGCCCCAACAACCAAGTTGCCGAACGCAAGTCTCCCTCCCCATTCCCGATCGCCAAACCCAATTCGGGACTGACAGCGTGAATGGCTAAACCATAAGTCATGAGTTGTTAGTTGTTAGTTGTTAAGGGTGGTCTAGCGGTTCTCTCTTGAACGGGGTATATATCGAGGGCGGGTTTTGATTTCTAAATATCAACGATAGCAAAAATTTCAGCTAAACCCGCACGCCAGTTCATCCACTTGGGGTCTCCCCAAGACCGCACTGTCTCCTCTACCTTCTGCCTTAAAATCCCATTCCCCAATTACAGCGAGTGAATCACGTTTGTAACTACCCCTAGCACTTGAAAACTCATTTCTTCGACAATTTCCAAGGGTTGATAGTTGGGATTTTCCGGAATGAGGAACAACCGATCGCCCTTCCATTTGAGCCGCTTAACAGTGACTTCCCCGTTAACAACGGCGATCGCCACGTTACCATTTCTCGGTTCCAATGCCGCATCGACAACGAGCAAATCGTGGGGGTGAATTCCGGCTCCGATCATCGAATCGCCGTTGACGCGAACGCAGAACGTGCGATCGGGATGTTGGGTAAGATGGTCGTAGAGATCGAGTTCTTCATCTACGTAGTCGGTGGCGGGGGTCGGCGACCCGGCAGCGACGGCTTCTAGGTACATCGGCCAGCGAGGTGAAGACTGTTGCAAGGGCTGACAAATGCGCTTGATTTCCAGTTCCACTTGAGGCGATTTACCGCGAGCGTGCCACCGTTCCAAAATTTCGGTAACTTGCTCGGCTAAACTCATCGGCAAGCGCACGGCTTTCGTGGGTTCGCCGTACTTCCCAGTCCCAGGGGGTCTGCCAGCACCCGGACGCTTGCCACCTCGACCCATAACCCTTTGCCTCCAAAAATTTAACGTACTGCTTTCAAATAGTAGCACGTTGGCGATCGTTGGGAGCGATCGCCCCATGAATTCTCATCAAAATTGGCAAGACGCGCGAAATTCCGCCACAATATAAGAAGTCAAAGATTTGTTACAGAGCCAAACTTAAATGTCTGAAGTTATATCCCTGGAAGTCATCCAGGAAATTGCCCGTCAGTATGGATACTGGGCAATTTTTCTGGGTATCTCCTTAGAAAATGCAGGGGTTCCCCTCCCAGGGGAAACCATTACCTTAGTGGGAGGCTTTCTTGCCGGGAGTGGCGAACTGGACTACGGACTGGTCTTCGGTTGCGCGGTGGGTGGAGCCATTTTAGGAGACAACTTCGGTTATTGGCTCGGAAAATGGGGTGGATGGTCGCTGCTGGTAAAGATCGGTCGTCTGTTCCGCATCTCCGAAGCGCAACTGCAAGAGGTGAAAACGGAGTTCAAAAACAATGCGGCACGAGCCGTTTTTTTAGGACGCTTTATTGCTCTGTTGCGCATTTTTGCCGGCCCTCTCGCCGGAATCGCGGAGATGCCTTACGGTAAATTCTTGCTGTGCAATAGCGCTGGAGCCTTGATTTGGGCGGGGATTATGGTGAGTTTGGCGTTCTTTCTCGGACAACTGGTTCCTCTGGAGCAGATCGCTGCATGGGTGGCTCAATTTAGCGTTTTGGCGCTCTTTCTGATTGCCGGAGCCATTACCTTGCCTCGCTGGCTGGAAACCCGCAAGCGGAGTTTCAATCCTGGGGAATAGCTAGTGCAACGCGGCAGAAATAACGCTCCAGTCTGGCGAAAGGATTCAAAGCCTGGGAACTTCCAGTTGAGAGGCTGAGTCTACGGGCTAAAATTTAAGGTAATTACCAACCCCAAGCCCCAAATAACGTTAAGAGAGCGATTCGCCCACTTCCAACCGAGTTCCATTGGCAAAATCCCAACCCGACTGTACTTTTTTCCCCGCTAACTGAACTTCTCGCAATAGCAACAATCCTTCTCCCGTTTGGACGATCGCCCCGAATTTCTTGGCAATCCCGACAATTTCCCCCGGTTTTCCAGCAGCAGCTTGCAACCGTTCCCAATGAGATTGCAACGGGGCAAATTCTGCGGGTAATCGCTCCCAAACCGTCTCGTTTAGAGGAATCGTTGCCCGAACTTTGAGGGATTGTCCGCGAAACTGAGTCGTGCAGTTGGGATAAAAGCCGCGAATTTTATCGTGTAGGGAGATCGCCGATTGCGACCAATCTAATTGATAATCTTCTTTTTGAATCAAGGGTGCGTAGGTGGCTAACTCGCCCTCTTGAGGAATCGGTTGAAGCTCTCCAGACTCCAATTTCAACAGCGTTTCTACCATCAAATCCGCCCCCAACTCTGCCAATTTTGCCGCCAAATCCCAGGCATTGTCTAAGAGATCGATCACGACTTCTTCTTTGAGGAGCATCGCTCCCGTATCCATCCCCGCATCCATCAACATTGTCGTCATTCCCGTGCGGGTTTCCCCATCGTGCAAACACCACTGAATTGGTGCCGCACCGCGATATTTCGGTAAAATCGAACCGTGTCCGTTAATGCAACCCAACTTTGGCATCGCCAAAATTTCCGGCGATAAAATCTGTCCGTAGGCAACCACCACAAACGCATCCGCAGCGGACGATCGCAGCTTCTCTAAGGTGTCCGCATCTTTCTTGACGCGGGGGGGTTGCCACACCGGAATTCCTCGCTCTACTGCCACGGATTTCACCGGAGAGGGAATTGCATTCGATCCGCGTCCGCGCCGTTTGTCTGGCTGCGTCACCACCGCCACCACCTGGAATTGAGATCGATCGAGCAACCGTTCTAGAGTGGGGACGGCAAATTGAGGCGTACCAAAAAAGACAATTTTCATCGATGAGGGGTTCGTGAATATGACTAAAAGAAGACAAAAGGGATTTATCTGACAACTGAAAATACCTATCCTGGCTGCAAAATCCGTTCGCTAGACCGTTTTCAGGAAGAATTTGAATCCTCTTTTAAAGACCACCTTCTGCTTTTTCAACTGAATTTGCAGAACAGCGATTTTCGTGAGGGAGTGGCAATATAGTGAAAGCGATCAACCATCTAGTCATGCTCGATCGTCATGCGACCCATATTATCTTGACCTTCTCATTGTCCCATGTCTCCGATCCTTCCCTCTAGCGATCCCTTGGGCAGTCCCCATCCCCTTCCTTGGAACTGGGTGATGACCACCCACGCTACCATTTGCCAGCAGCAAGGGGGTGGCGTGCGCCACTATCAAACTCCTCCGTTAGGATCTGCCGATGGCGAGTACCGCGCTTACAGTCGCATCGCCTTGCGTGCAGACCCCACGCTCTATCGCAGTCGCGCCAGTTCTCAACTGTTCGTGGAAAATTGCCGCACTGGAAACGCCCAGCAAATTCATGCCACCTCTCCCATGGCAGCCGCCACCGATGCCGGAGTGGAGGAGGCGGAACTCGAAGGGACGATCGCCCTTTCGATCCCCGTCTCTTGGTCGCAAAATGGCGATCGTTTGCTGATCCGCCACTTTGAAGGATTGTTCGGCGCTTCCGAAGCCAGCGATTATGCTGTCATTTGGGATCGCCGCCAGTCCACTGCCATGACCCTCGCCCCCAATCGCCTCTATCACACCCACGCTATTTTACTGGGATGGAGCGAAATCGATCCCAATCGGGTTCTATTCCGGGTGGGATGTTTGGGGAAACCCGATTGGCATACCTATGCGGTGAATCTCAGCGGCGTGACTCTCGATGCCGAGGGCGATCGGGCGATGGTGTTCGGCAGAAGCTAAAAAAACGTCGGTACGGGATAGTTTCCGGTGGAGATGAGCAGGGGGAGGAGGAGCGATACAAACCTTAACCCGTCAAGCTGTTTCCTTCTGCCTTCTGCCTTATAAAAAAATCCCCCCAGTGCGTAGCCAGCAACTGAGGGGCAATGTGTGATGTTGATGTTGTTCCTCTGTTTATACATACTTCTGAGAGATGCCCACCTATGCAGTTTTGCCAGGTGGGTGGATGAATCGTTGGTGCTTGGAGATCGCCCCGGTTTGGTATAATTTCCCCAAGTTCGCTAAACAGACGATCGACAATGTTGGGTAAATTCTTTCAGAAGCCGGATGAAGACTTGGGCGATCGCGTTCCGCCGGGTCAGTATCTCACCAAAGGGTTCCCAGTTCTCACCTACGGCGATACCCCAACAGTGTCAACGGACGATTGGGAATTTCGCGTGTGGGGATTGGCAAAGGAAGCGAAATTTACCTGGTCGGACTTGATGGCGCTGCCCCAACACGAGTTTACGGCGGATTTTCACTGCGTCACCCGCTGGTCGAAATTGGACGTGAAATGGCGGGGAATTAAGATCGTCGATTTTATGCAATTGGTGGAACTCGATCCGGCTGCCGTTCACGTTATGGAACACTGTTACGGCGGCTATACGACTAATCTCCCTTTAGCGGATTTCTTGAGGGAAGAAAACTTCTTGGCTTACGAACTCGATGGCGAACCGCTAAGTGCCGAACACGGCGGTCCGATGCGATCGATCGTTCCCCATTTGTACGCTTGGAAAAGTGCCAAGTGGATTAACGGTTTGGAGTTTTTAGCGCAGGAAGAATTGGGATTTTGGGAACGCAATGGCTATCACAGTCGCGGCGAACCTTGGGCGGAAGAACGCTACAGCGATCGGTTCGGAGGTTAGCCAACTTTGGTGTCTCTCAACAGGGTGAAGGAATATGATTGCCCATCCCGATTTTCGGCTGATGACTCCCCAAGCCTACTTGAGGTGGGAAGCGGAACAACCCATTCGCTATGAATATATCGATGGCGAAGTATTTGCCATGTCGGGGGGGACAGTTCCCCACAACCAAGTTGCAGTTAATCTGGTTTCCCTTATCAACTCTCATTTACGTGGGAAAGGCTGTAAAGTTCTCAGCAGCGATGCCAAAGTTAGAGTCGCAGAAGCCGGTCCGTTTCACTATCCAGATGTGTCGGTGACGTGCGACGATGGCGATCGGTTGGCTCGTCAGTTTATTTGCTATCCTTGTTTAATTGCAGAAGTTCTCTCTCTGAGTACCGAAGCTTTCGATCAGGGCAAAAAATTCACGCAATACCGCCGAATTCCGACGCTGCGCGAATATTTAATTATCGACCCAGATAACATGAGCTTAGAATGCTATCGCCTCAACGATCGGGGAAATTGGGAATTATTTCATGACTTCACATCGGAGGATTTAGGGAACGATGAAGTGGAAGTGGAGTTAAAAAGTCTCGATCTTCGTTTTCCTCTATCTTGGGTCTATGAAAATATTACGTTTCTAGAAAAAGATAGCGACAGAGCCGTTATGTAGGGGAGCCGAGTTTGCGCCCTGGATTTGTAGCCAGCATTACGATTGAACCGCCATTGAGGGGTAAAATCTTGTTTTTTGTACGATAAGTAGTCATAGCTGCGCCCCCAAACAAGAATACCACAACTGGAAACCCCTGTAAACTCGTTAACTTAATGACCCTATTCTCAATAAAAAGCGCCAAATCGAGGGGGGTTGAAGCGCGATCAGGATTTGGCGACACTTATTTGGGTAGCGATGGCGTAGCAGAGGGAGATTTTACCGCCAGTACCGTACAAGGGGCGCGATGGACGACGTAATTGCTGGTGCTGCCCAACAAGAGTTCGAGAACTCCGGAACGCCCTCGAGTTCCCAACACGATCGCGTCGGCTCCCCAAGTCCGCGCCACTTCGCAGATGGTGCGACCCGCGCTCCCCGCCACTTGCTGAAACTGAGCCACGACCCCGGCTGTATTGGCACGAGCCGTCCGCGATCGCAAATCTTCCCAGCATTCGCCCTCAAAGGTCGCCCATTGCTGGCGCCAACTCTCCAACGTCAGTTCGCTACCGGGCGACCAATGCAAGCGTTCCATACCGGGAGGAATGGGCAACGGCGAGCCATCTTCCTCTCCGGATAGGACGTGGAGTAGCATTAACTCTGCCGACTTCGCTTTGGCAATGTCCAACGCCCGATCGAAGACGGCATCGGCAAGGGGAGAGCGATCGAGAGCAACCAAAATTTTGTCAAACATACCGGATGCAAGTAGGGGGTGCAGGCAACTCGATGGATTGACCCGCCCTTTACACCTGTACGGGCGTCCCGTTGGCGTCCAACAAAGCGCGTTTGGGTCCGTGGATGGGATCTTCAACGATAATGGTCTGGTCGCGGCTGGCACCTAGGGACACCAAGGCAATGGGAACGTCCATCAGTTCGGCGAGGAACTTCAGGTAATTCAACGCTTGTGGCGGCAAATCTTCCAGCGTCCGGCAGTCTTCCGTAGATTGTTTCCAACCGGGGAGGGTTTCGTAAATCGGCTGGCAGCGGGCGAATTGGCGGGCGCTACTGGGGAAATCGTGGCAGCGCGTGCCGTCGATTTCGTAGGCAACGCAGACTTTAATTTCTTCGAGTTCGTCCAAGACGTCGAGTTTGGTAATCGCCAAACAGTCCATGCCGTTGATGCGCACGGCATAGCGACCGATCACGGCATCGAACCAACCGCAACGGCGCTGGCGTCCGGTGGTGGTGCCGAATTCCGCCCCGCGATCGCACAAAACTTCCCCGATGCCGCCGCAAATTTCCGTGGGAAAAGGACCTTCCCCAACTCGAGTGGTATAGGCTTTCGCCACGCCGATCACGCGATCGATCGCCGTCGGACCGACTCCCGCACCGACGCAAGCACCTCCGGCAATGGGATTGGACGAAGTAACATACGGGTACGTCCCGTGATCTAAATCCAATAACGTTCCCTGCGCCCCTTCAAACAGGATGTTGCGGCGTTTTTGGATGGCGTCGTAAATTTTCAGGGAAGAATCGACGACGTGGGGTCGCAGGCGATCGGCATAACCCAAATATTCCTCAATCACCGCATGGGGATCGAGGGGATCTAAACCATAGAACTTCTGCAAAATCTCGTTTTTGTAGGGAATCGTCCATTCCAGGAGTTCTCGCAATCCGTCCGCTTCCATCAAATCCAAAATCCGAATCCCCATCCGTTCGGATTTGTCGGAATAGGTCGGACCGATGCCCCGCTTGGTGGTGCCAATTTTGTGAGTTCCCCGGCGTTCTTCCGATGCGTTATCTAGCATGCGGTGATAGGGCATGGTCACGTGTGCCGTTTGGGAGATAAACAGGTTGTTGGCAGAGACCCCCAAGGTTTCTAGTTGGTCGAGTTCCCCAATTAACACCTGCGGGTCGATGACCGTTCCCGACCCGATAATACATTCGGTTTCCGGGTACAAAATGCCCGACGGAATCAGGTGCAGCTTAAACGTTCGATCTTTGACGACGACGGTATGCCCAGCGTTAACGCCCCCTTGGTAGCGCACGACCACGTCTGCCGACTTACTGAGCAAATCCGTGATTTTTCCTTTTCCTTCATCGCCCCATTGGGCGCCGATTACGACAACGTTAGCCAAGGGTCTTATCCCAAGTTCTTAAAGTTTACACAAACTTAAATTATCTTCAGTGCGCGTCGCTTCTGTCAACTGAGAACCCGATCGGGGGCGGGGGAGTGCCAGGGTTCAAAGCCGCTTTCTATATTTGGTTGTAGAATTTATGAAGAATTGTAATTTCGAGATCGAAAAGGGGTGGAGTCGTGCCGTTATATGCTGAATTGCACCGCCATCTGGGAGGCGCGATCGTCCCTCGGATTCTCTGGCGATATTTTCACCGAAATTCCCAGGATTTAGCCGATCGGTTTCCTGAGTACCCGGAGTTCGAGGATTTTTACACCCGACCTCGCAACACCTTGGACGAGTATCTAGAACTGCATACCCTGGTAGAAAACACGCAGACCCCGGACACGCTGCCCTATTTTATCTATCGCTTGATTCGCGGGGCGTATATTTTTGAAAATTTGGCGTATTTGGAACTGCGGTATACGCCGTATTTGCGGACGGATGAAACCCTGTCGCAGTGGGAACGCATCGACCAAATGTCAGAAATTGTGGAGATTGTCGGTCGTGCGTCTCAGGTGAAGGAATATCCCATCGTTACCCGGCAAATTTTGTGCATGCACTCTCGGTTGCCGGATGAGGTGAATCGGGCGATCGTGGATTTGGCGGCGGCGTATCCGGACTACGTATGCGCCATCGATTTAGCCGGGGGGGACGTGCACTACGCCGATCGCCTTGACGAGTTTATCCGATTGTACGACAACGCCCGATCGCGCGGCATCAAAACTACGGGTCATCTCTACGAAACTACCGACGGCTGCTATCCGGAATTATTGCCCTATTTGATGCGCATCGGACACGGCATTCAAATTCCCCTGCACTATCCCGAATTGCTACCGGAAGTGGCACGGCGGGGGCAGTGTTTGGAAGTGTGTCCGACAACTTACTTTAAAACCGGAACGTTAGAGAGTATGAACCCACTCAAGATCGTGTTCGATCGGTGCTTCGATGCCGGAGTCGATATTGCCATCTGCACCGACAACGCCGGATTGCACAACGTCCGGTTGCCCTTCGAGTACGAAAATCTGCTTACTCAAGATATCATCAGTTTTCAACAACTCCAAGCCTGCCAACAAGCCTCGTTCCGCCACGCCTTCGCTTGGCCCCATCCCCAACCGCCTGCCCAAATGCTGACGGGATTACTCGCGCCTGTTTAGGGGTTTGGCTAATGGCTAGTTGCTAGTTGCTAGTTGCTAGTTGGTTTTCACCCATTACCTATTACCATGACTTCAATTCATATCGATCGCCTAACTTTATACGAGAAAGATTATCTTCAATGGCTAGAAACAACCATCGAAAAGTTGCGAGATCGGGACTACACCCATATCGATTGGGAACACTTAATTGAAGAAATTGAAGATATGGGAAAAAGCGAGCGGAGAAGCTTGGAAAGCAATCTCATTGTCGTTCTCTTGCACTTGCTTAAATGGCAATACCAACCCGAATCCAGAAGTGGCAGTTGGGAAGGGAGTATTCTCGAACATCGCCGCAGCATTCGCAAAGCGTTAAAAGACTCTCCCAGCCTCAAACCCTACCTCGAAACAATTTTTTCAGAGTGTTATGTTGAAGCAGTTAAACAAGCCAAAGCAGAAACGGGTTTAGCCTTAGAAACATTTCCAATTCAGTGTTCTTACCAGTTAGTGGATGTTCTTGACGATACGTTTTTACCCGAATCCGAAGACGTGTAGATTGGGTTGAAAGATGGGTGACAATGCGTCAACGGCTTACTAAATTATTGAATTGAAGATATGCTAAATCTATCCATTGATTCGCAGGATTGACCAAATAGTGACGCACCGAACCTTTCAGGTTTCACTGTTCTCGATCGCTCTTTCTAGCCTCCTCATCCCCATTTCAAGTGCGATAGCACAGGTGAAAGTAACACCCGTTCCCTCAAATTTTACGGTATTGGGAACTCGGTGTGCCGGGGTGGCGGTGCGAAGCGATATCGCGAAATTTGCTGCTGAGAAGCGATAAAGCGATAGGTAACTTATAAATTTACCCCTTGGATTTAAATCGATCGGATGGTGCAGCCGTCTTTCCCGCTACGGCAATTCGATCAACCCTTTCCCAAGCTTCTCTCCCACCCAACTAACCCCTCGCCATTCCCCTGAAATTCGACTTTTCTAAAATTCCCAGCGGTGAATATAACGGTACGATTTTACTGTCTTATCCCGAAGGAGAATTGACCGTTCCTCTCACAATTCGAGTGAAAAATAACCCTCTATTCCCGTTAATGTCGATCGTTATCAGCGTCATTTTAGGCATCGGGATTTCCAGCTATCGAACGGAAGGCTTGGCACATTTCGTGTTGATGGCGTGGGGATTTGGGGCAGAAGTGACTCGCGATAGCGTTACCAAAGTCGTGAAAGATTGGAAACTGCCATAGGGTAATTTTAAGGCAAAAGGATTTTCCGAATAACCAATAACCACCGCCAAACCCCAAATGACCAATAACTAACCCTACCGTTTTCGACTGTAGTGTCCGATCAATTCGGCTTCGGCTAATACGTGTCCCTCGATTTCTTTGAGAAGTTGAGGTTTGGTGACCCCTAAAGCGAGATCCAACTCCGTATCGAGAGCGTAGAGCTTAAAGTAGTAGCGGTGAGTGCCACTTGGAGGACAAGGGCCGCCATAACCGTAGCGATCAAAATCGTTTTTCCCCTGTATTCCCCCCAAACTTAATTCGGGTTGGTGGGACAATCCTTCGGGAAGTTGTCGAGTGGTGGGCGGCAAGTTGTAAAGCACCCAATGCACGAATGTCCGACCCGGAGCGTCGGGATCGTCAACAATTAACGCGAAACTTTTCGTTCCCTCTGGAGGTTCCGACCAACTTAACGGCGGTGAAATATCTTTACCCTCGCAAGTATAGGTGGACGGAATTAATTGATTGGGGGTAAAAGCCGTACTTTCTAATTTCATGGTTGTCAAAGCAGGTTGTGAAAATTGAGGTGGTATCGATCGCGTTGCATCGGAAAACGTGCAACCGATCAGCAACCCAAGGAGCAGCACGACAGCAAACCACGCAAGGAGAAACCCTCGTCTGCGCTTCATGGCAGTTTCCTCTCTCAATTTGATTTATAGCGTTTCTCGAGTGAGTGAAATATGTTTTTTTCTTAAAGTTCCCTTATATTCCAAGAAGCCATGACCCTATTGGGGAGGCATTGCCGTCTTGCGGTTTCCCCAAGTGGAGTAATTTTTCAAAACAAGTCGATCGAATGACGTGGAGTTCGGGGGATTGTTGGTACTGCATCTATTCTAGAAACTCTATAGAATGCGATCGATTGCTCAATGGCAGCCCGTTATCAACCTGACATTCTCAACCTTTGAGAAACGCATCGAGTTCGGTGGCTAACTGCTCGACAATTCCTTCCTTCACCGCATTTTCTTTAACTTGAGTTTCGATGTCTCGCACCACCTCTTCGGGTAATGCCAATAAATTCACCAGTTTTTGATACGCTTCGGCTTCGTCTGGATTGATGTTGGGTTCTTCTGGGGTTCGGGCGCTAGATGCAATGACTTCATAACCGAGCTTGAGAACTAATTGGCGTTCGGCATCGGTTTCTAACTTGGGAACGAGATCTTCGAGGGGAATATTTTGGATGAGATAGTCTTGTAGTTCCTGTTGCAGTTGCTGTTGTTGTTGGGGCGTTTTGGCGAAAATCTCGCTGAAGCGAGTCAGCATGACGTCCACTTCTTCTTGCGCCAGTTGTCCGTCCGACCATGCCATGGACGCAACAATTCGCAATACATTCATCTGGCGGGGGGAGATGGAGGGAGGGGGAGGGGGTTGTAACGACATAGCGGTACGAGATAAAGTTCGATACTAATTTGAATGGGTTTTTTCCGAACTTATCACGAGAATTCATCAAATCTTATCGGTCATAACATTATTTAAAGACTAGCATCCGGTTATCTCCGGGTTGGTATCTAGAAGAGAAGAAAGTGGCAGAGGGGAAAATCTAGTGGTTAGTGTGTTGTTTTTCGATCGACTGACCGTTCGCTAACATTCTTACAGAAGAAGTTCAGTGACTATGATGGCTACGTTATTGGAGGAAAACTGGCGGTGATGCGAAAGGCGAAGAGCGAGTCAAGCCCACAACCCCGAGGCAAACAACCTTCAGACCCTTGCCACAGTTTCTGGAGGCGCGAGCGATACTCCTCCGGAGTCACTGCGCGATCGACTCCTGACATCGGAATATTATCGATCCTCAATCCTTTCGCCCGTAGGTTGCGTCGCCAATGGGGAAAGCGATCGCTCTACCTTCTCAGTTTTCTCCTGACTTTGGCGATCATCACCTTCGGTATGCCGTCGCTCGCCCGCACCCCAACGAGCGAGGTTCCTGCCGCCACCCTCGGGGAAACCGATCGATTTGCCGGAACTGAAGATCCGTCGCTGCTGTTGCAGGAAGGACAGCAACGCTACCAAAACAGTCAATTCGCCGAAGCGGTTCGCCTGTGGGAACGAGCCGCGCAACTGCATGCAGCCGCCCGGGAAACCCTGCCCCAAGCTCAAGCCCTCAACTATCTATCCCTGGCGTATCAAAATTTAGGAGACACCCAATCGGCACAAACGGCGATCGAGACTAGCTTGAACTTATTGCAGCCCCTCGAGTTTCAGGACGGCAGGATGGCGGGACTCCTCGCCCAAGCCTGGAATACGCGGGGAAAACTCAACCTGAGCCAAGGAAACGCAGATGCCGCCCTCGAAAGCTGGCAGCAAGCGCAGTTCTACTACGATCGCGCCGGAGATGAAACGGGACGATTCGGCGCTCGACTCAATTTGGCACAAACGTGGCAGAGCCTAGGACAGTACCGCAAAGCCGCGACTCTCCTCGAAGAACTCAACGCCCAGCTTCAAGTCCAACCCGATACCCTCGTCAAAGCCAATAGCTTGCAAAGTTTGGGCATCGTTTTGCAAACCGTCGGCGATTTAGTCCGCGCTAAAGACATTCTCGAACAAAGTTGGGGCATTAGCGATCGCCTTGATGACTTGGAGGTAACCAGCGCCACGCTGTTGAGCCTGGGGAATTTGGCGAAAGATTTTCAGCAAAACGACGTGGCGATTTCCTACTATCGGGAAGCGGCAAAGTTAGCCATGCGACCCCTGACCAAAGTTCAAGCCCAGTTGAATGCCGTTACCCTTTACCTCGCTGCCGAAAATTGGGACGAAGCGGTGGCGATCGTTCCCGAAATTCGCGCCGATTTGACCCAGTTGCCCGTGGGGCGTCAGGGGATCTACGCTCGGGTAAATTTCGCTGATCGGTTGATGAAGTTGTCCGCCCGAATGCCGGGTGCGGTTGATGAGGGCGAGATCGCCCGAGTGTTGGCAGCAGCCGTTGCCGATGCGCGATCGATCGGCGACGAGCGTGCCGAAGCCTACGCCCTCTTGCAAATGGGCAAGCTGTACGAACGCAACCCCAACGGGAAAGACGCTCGAAATTTGACCGAAAAGGCGCTGCAAATCGCCCAACGCATCGATGCTGACGAGATTTTCGCCCGTGCAGCCAGTCAACTGGGACGCATTCTCGAACGAGAGGGTCAACTTCAGGCTGCGGTGGCAGCCTACCGGGATGCGTTCGAGGCGTTGCAATCCTTGCGCGGCGATCTCGTTGCCGTCAATCCCGACGTGCAATTCGAGTTCCGAGAAAGCGTGGAATCCACCTATCGGGAACTGGTGAGTTTGCTGCTGCAACCGGACGCCACGCCAGCCGATCTCAAGCAAGCGCGGGAAGTCTTGGAAGCCTTACAATTGGCAGAGTTAGATAACTTTTTCGGGGATGCTTGCCTGACGACCAAACCCGTGCAAATCGACGAGATCGACCCTCATTCGGCGGTGTTCTATCCGATTATTTTGGGCGATCGCCTGGAGACGATTCTCTCGCTGCCCGATGGCAGCCTCCGCCATTATGCAACGCCCCTGCCTGCCGCCGAAGTCGAACGGGTGTTGCAACAATTTTACTCGTCTCTGTATCCCGGCTATCCCAACGCCGATCGCCTGCGAGTTTCCCAGCAAGTTTACGATTGGTTGCTGCAACCCGCCGAAGCCGATTTAGAAAGCCAAGATATCCAAACTTTGGTGTTCGTTCTCGATGGCTTTCTGCGCAATATACCCATGGCTGCCCTCTTTGACGGCGATCGATATTTGGTGGAAAAATACGCCATCGCCCTCAGTCCGGGATTGCAACTGTTTCCCGAAGGACTCCAACGAGAACGATTGAAAACCCTAGCGGTGGGGTTGACGGAAGCTCGCCAGGGTTTTTCGGCACTGCCGGGAGTTGAGGAAGAAATGCAAGAAATTGCCACCGAACTCGACTCGGAAGTGTTGCTCGACGATCGATTTACCAATCTCAATTTTGCAGCGGAAGTCGAACGGGAATCGTTTGAAATCATCCACATGGCAACCCACGGACAGTTTAGTTCCAATCCCGATGACACGTTTCTGCTGACTTGGAACGATCGCATCGGCGTCAAGGATTTCAATCAGTTATTCGAGGGTAGTCGTTTGGGACTTTCTCAGCCGATCGAACTGTTGGTGATGAGTGCCTGCCAGACGGCAGCCGGAGATAAGAAAGCCACCTTGGGATTGGCGGGTTTTGCCTTGCGATCGGGCGCTCGCAGCACGATCGCCAGCCTCTGGTCGGTTAACGATCGGGCAACTGCCGATTTGATGGGCGAGTTCTACCGCCAAATCGCTCGCCAAGACGATCTCCCCAGCAAAGCCGAAGCCCTCCGCCAAGCGCAGATTGCCGTCTTGCAAAATCCCTCCTACAAACACCCCTACTTCTGGTCGGCATTTGTCCTCATCGGAAATTGGCTTTAAACTGAAAACAGTTGTAAATTGTTGGTAAAGTTGCGTGGGGAAATCGTAAAGATGTTGTAAAGCGTTCGGAAAACGCTAGCATGAGCTAGCATATGAAAACCATAATTGTCAAATAGGTGCATCGCTTCAACTAATATTTACCCCTCTTTTTCGAGATTTTAGAAACCGACAATACTTCATGATGAGGTAGAGATTCAATTATGCGTTCGGCTCACTTGAAACTTTCTCAAACTCTTCTGTCTGCCACCCTCACGGGAACCGTGGCGATCGCCTCTGGGTTTTACCAATCGGCTCGGGCAGCGATCGGCGATCGTCACCCGCCAAACCCCTCAATCTCGGCACTGCGCTTCGAGTCTCCGGACGATTCCGCTCCGCAATCTAGCATCGGCGGCGGCGTGCGGGGTAGCATCCAATTTGCCGCTCCCGATGACAGCGCTGCTCCGAGATCTAGCATTGGCGGTGGCGTCCGGGGTGACGTTCAGTTTAGCGCACCGGGAGAATCGGCTCCGAGATCTAGCATTGGCGGTGGCGTGCGGGGCGACGTTCGATTTTCCGTTCCCGACGATGCCGCTCCCCGCAATAGTGAAAGCGGCGGCATTCGCGGGGAAGTCGAGTTTCAACTGCCCGACGATGCCGCTCCTCGCAACAGCCAAAGCGGCGGCGTTCGCGGCAACGAGACTCCTCTGCTAACGGCACTACTGCCGACGACCCAGACCGGACGCACGATTTCGGCTCGCCCCACATTCTATGTATACGTTCCCCCCACCGCTTCCGATCAAGCATTTTTCAGCCTCCAAGACGAAGAGGGAAATGCCGTTTACCACACCACCTTAGAGATTTCCGGTGAAGGGGGAACGATCGCCATTTCCCTGCCAGAAGATGCGCCAGAACTCGAAATTGGCAAAAACTACCTCTGGATGTTCGCTCCTATGAACCCGGACGGCATTTTACGCCCGGATAACTATAACGTTATCGGTTGGGTGAAGCGGGTTGAATCCACCTTCGACGAAGCTCGGATGGTTTCTCTATCTCCCATCGAACGGGCGACGGAATATGCCAAAGCGGGGATTTGGTACGATACCCTGGAAGTTTTGGTGTCGGCTCAACTCGACCAACCGCAACATTCGACCCTGGCTAGCGAGTGGAAAGATTTGTTGGCACAAGTGGGATTGGAACAAGTGGCAACGGAACCGATCGAACGATAGCGATCGATTGGAATTTACGGTGTCGATCGCAACGTATCCCTGAACCCTTGCAAGGCGGTAACGTAGCGATCACCCGCCACTTCTGCCAAATTGTTATGTCCGGCATTTTCTACCCATAACGCCTGTTTGGGAGCTCGTACGGCGTCAAACAGTTGCTTTCCGTGCCAGAAGGGTATGACTTCATCGGCTGTTCCGTGCATCACTAAAACCGGACAGTTGACCCGGCGAATTTTGCCGAGGTTGGCAAATTTATCGAAGGGGAAAATCGGAATGCGAGTCATCACCCGAAAGGCAGTGACGAACGAACTTTCCACGACCAAGCCACCGAGGGGTTTGCGGGAGGCTAAATCGATCGCCGAACCGCCGCCAACCGATCGACCGTAGGCGATAATTTGGCTGGGAGAAATCCCTAATTTTTCGGTGAGATATCGATACGCCGCATCGATATCTTCGTAGGCGTTCCGTTCCGACGGCGTGCCTTCGCTGGTTCCGTATCCTCGATAGTCGTAGGCAAAGACGGAAAATCCGATTTCGCGGAGAGTTTGCAGGATGGGTAAAATTTGCCCTAAATCTTCGGCGTTTCCGTGAGCGTAGAGTAGGGTATGAGTGGCGGTTGGGTTGGGAAGGTAAATGGCGGAAATGCGATCGCCGTCAACTGTGGTTAACTTGAGAATTTCCGGCGTATCTCGATAACTGGCAGGTGGGGGGAGAAAAATCATCCGATCCGATCCGAAATACGCATAGAGTCCCACGCAGACATAAACAAATAGAATCGATTTCAGCATTCTCTGCCAGGACAGATCTCCAACTAACCAGCGTTTCCATTTCATACGAACGACGAGCGCATTACTTCA
>DVED01000002.1 GCA_015295945.1 Oscillatoriales cyanobacterium M59_W2019_021
GCACCGGGAACATTGGTGACGTAACTCATGAGTTGGGTGGTAAACGAGCGTTGGGGTAATCTCGACAGCACGAAGCGACATCGATTGGTCTGGAGAAACCTAATTTTGGTTAGGACGGGAATCTCGCGCGATCGATCTTTCAGGATTTTTACGGACTCGATCGGTGTTATCGGACAAATCAATGAAGCGCACTGCATCCACCCTCTATCTTTCATGGATGGGTTTAAGTAAAGTTTATAGATCTAGAAAATTCAGTTTAAATAAACCCTGCCCCGCCATTGCTTCGGCATTCGCCGTGCCGAGAGGAAGATGCGGAACGCTGCCAGGGGATCGGCAATCGGAGATAGCCAAAACAACCCGGGAACGCGAGCTTGAGAGAGATCGTAAGAGGAAACGATCGCCCCGCACAAGGCAAATCGAATCAGCACTAAAAATCCATTTAATCCCAATAGCCCGCGAAGCAGTAAGGAATCGTTACTCACTCCAAACAGAAATAGCAGAATACCCGTTAAAAATAGAGGTAGGGGCAAAGCTTGGACGGCAAACAGAAAGCCAACATCGCGCCAGGTTTGCCCCGGCGTTGCCGCATCCTTGAGATCGAGCGATCGCCCCCATTCCTCCCAAGTTTCTCTCGCCCCTTCGTACATCCGCACCTTCAGCACCTTTGCCCCATCGAGAAATCCCACCTTAAATCCCCGACTTGCCGCGTATCGCGCCAGGGTAACATCATCGCAAAACGAACCTTTGGCACTGACATATCCTTCTAACTTTTCTAAGACCGATCGCCGCGCCAGAAAGCACTGACCGTTCGCCATCACGCGGGTTTCCCCACTGGGCGTTCCCGTCGGACCGAAGCGGTACACCAAAGTCAGCAACAAAGCGGGTTGCAGTAGCAATTCCCCCGGATATTTAAGGATAAATCGCGGCGACAGCGACACCACATCGTAGCCTTCCGCTTCCGCCGTGCGCACCAACCCGGCGACTAAACCCGGTGCGGGTTGGGTATCGGCATCGATGCCCAAAATCCAGCGACTGCGATCGCTGCTAGCCAGGAAACCATTATGCAGCGCCCAAGGTCTGCCCACCCAACCGGGAGGCAGGGGATCGTCGTTTTTCAGGCGAAATCGGGGATCTTTCGCCCCTGCCGCTTTGACGAGATCGGGGGTTCCATCCTGGGAATCACTATCGACGACGAGAATTTCTCGTACCTCGTAACTTTGGCGACTCAACCCCTGCAAACACGGAGTGAGGCGATCGGCTTCGTTGAGGGTGGGGACGACAATGCTAACCTTTCCGAGCAAGTCTGGGGTTGCCGCCTGCGGTTCGATGGGGGGATGGCGGGTCGGTCCCTTGGCGAGGCGGGAGAGGAGGAGACCAACGGCGGGAACTTGGACGACGAGGAGGATAGCGGAAATGACCGATATCCAGTGAAAATCTAGGGCGATCGCATTCATAAAGTTATATCCATGACCTATCTTTACGATCTCATATGAAATCTCGAAAACAACGCTACAGCTATATCACCGCGTCTCCCTTTCTCCGCGTTCCCCTTGTGTAGCCAATTTAAATCTATAGCAACAGCGAAGACTGGGCGTAGCATTGGCATAAACGGTGTCGGTTAGCGGACAAGAATACCCGAGCCAATGCTACGCCCCTACCCAAATTTGTCCTAACTCGTATGGCGACTGCTATATTTCAAATCACGCCCGATTGAGAAACTCCAAATACCCGTTACTCAGTTCCTTCACCGCCAACTCGTAGAACTGTTTGCCGTGTTCCGGCGTCGCCAAGGCGGGATTCGACCCCATGCGACCGTCGGGGTAGTGTTGGCGAAAATCCGCCGCACTGTAGATGGGGTGTCCCGAAGCCACCTTTGGGTCGAGCGGTGCTTGTTTGATGGCGTCGGGGTAGATGTATTGCGTCACGGCAACTTCGCTGGGGGTGGCGTGCGATCCTTCCTCGTTGCCGTAGAGTTCCTTCGCCAGTTTGTAAACCGAACCGCACATAAACCAATTCCCCACTTGGCAGCGCACCCGATCGGCAGATGGTAAATTTAAATCGGCAAGACGATCGTAAGTTTGGGCAAATGCGGCTTTGAGAGTGGCAATATTGCCGCCGTGACCGTTAATAAAGAAAAATCGCGTAAATCCGGCTTTCGCCAAACTGGTGACGCAATCGTCAATCACTCGAATCAAGGTGCTGGGACGCAAACTCATCGAACCGGGAAACGCCAGATGATGCAGTGCCATGCCCACATGAATCGTCGGTGCAACCATCGCTCCGGTGGCTTCCCCCACCCCCAGAGCAATGGCTTCGGCACAAATGGCATCCGTCCCGATTAACCCCGTCGGACCGTGTTGTTCCGTCGAACCGATGGGTAGAATGATTCCCGTCGATTGCTGGAGATACGCTTCAACTTCGAGCCAGGTCTGCAAATGGAGTCGCATAATTCAAAGAATTCAGGAGTTACAGGAGTAAGTGCTTCGCACTGGCTGCGCCTACAGGAGTTCAGAAGGAGGAAGGGAGCAGAGGGAGCAGGGGGAGCAGGGGGAGCTTTCTTGAGCAAGGGAGGCAGGGGGAGAGAAACAACTAACCACTAACAACTAACCCTGCGGGTTCACCATTTGCTCCCCAAGACCGCAATGGTTCACCACTAACAAACCCCAAACCCCAAACTACGAATGAAGGGGTAGGGAAATGATAAATTCCGTTCCCCGATCGGGATGAGAAATACAGTCTAACATTCCGCCGTGCTTCTCCACGATAATTTGATAGCTAATCGACAATCCCAGTCCCGTTCCTTTTCCGACGGATTTGGTGGTAAAAAAGGGATCGAAAATTTTGGCTTTTACGTGGGGGGGAATTCCCAATCCGTTATCGGATATTTTGATTTGAACTCGATTTTTTTTTATTTTTGTTTTGATATAAATTTTGAGATTTTCGCTTTCTGACTTCGAGGGTTGACCCCTTTCTATTTTATCTTCTAAGGCATCGATCGCGTTACTGAGAATATTCATAAAAACTTGATTGAGTTCTCCAGCATAACAGAAGATGTTGGGAAGGTTGCCGTAGTGGCGAATCACGTCGATCGCCGGACGATCCGGTCTGGCTTTCAAGCGATGGTTGAGAATGAGGAGGGTATTATCAATCCCTTCGTGCAGGTTGGCATGGAGAAGTTCGGCGCGATCGATCCGGGAAAAGTTGCGCAAACTCAGAACGATCGCCCGAATGCGCTCGGTTCCCACCTGCATGGACTTAATCAGCTTAGGCAGATCGTCCCGGATAAAATCCAATTCAATTTCGGCTTCTAATTCGCGAATTTTCGGACTGGGTTGGGGAGAGTTGTCTTGGTAATTTTGAATCAGTAAAAAAAGATCGTTCACATAGTTATTCAAATGTTCGATGTTGCCGTAAATAAAACTCACGGGATTGTTAATTTCATGAGCGACTCCGGCAACGAGTTCTCCCAAACTCGACATTTTTTCCCACTGCACGAGTTGGGTTTGCGTGCTTTTGAGTTCGTCGAGGGCAATTTGGAGTTCTTCGGCTTTTTGTCGCAATTGAGCTTCGCTCTTGTGTAAGGCGGCTTCGGCAGCTTGGCGGGTGGTGATATCCCGCAGTACAATCAGTTTTGCCGGTCGATCTTGCCAATGAATATCGACGCTGCGTACTTCGAGAGTCCTGATGTCGCCCGTGGCGGTGGCAATGTCTACTTCGGTAGAGTCGCCGGAAATCAAAAACATTCCCAGGTCGTAGGATTGCCATTCGTCGGGGGGTAAGCCTAAGAGATCGATCGCCGCCGGATTGATAAACTGAATGTTCCCCTCGCGATCTCGAACGAGCAACCCATCCAAGACCGCTTCGACGATCGTCCTCAAACAAGTTTGACTGTGTTCGATCGCCTCGAGTAACGTATTGCGTTCGGCTTCCGCGTGTTTGCGATCGGTAATATCGGCGATGGCGGCAGTGACGATCCACCGTTCGCCTTCTTGGCGAGATGCCAGGGTCTCCGATAGCCAGCGCCAGTTCCCATCTCGATGGCGAAACCGAAACTCGAAAGACGCGCGATTCCCGGCGAAGATCGCCTCCAAGTTGGGCAAGACAATGCTTTCGAGATCCTCCGGATGCACCCGAGACAAACACAAGTTGGAATCGGCGGTCAGTTCTTTAGGCGTGTAGCCGTAAACTCGCTCGCAGGCACCGGAACAGTATTCGTACTCGATGTGGAGAGCGCTATCCAATCGGTAACAGACGATCGCCACCGGAGCGGTATTGAGAACGTCATTGAGTTTGGATTCTGCCTGGGATGCCCTCTCCAGGGCTGTAGACAGTGCCAGTTCCAGCGACTTGCGATCGGTAATATCGGCAATGGTTCCCAAATAGCCCGTGGTATTGCCCTGGGCATCTCGCGCGGCGACGGCATTGCCCTGCATCCACATTACCCGACCCTCTGGCGTGCGGAAGCGATATTCCCCCGAAAACTCGCCCCCCGCGCGCACCGTCTCGTTCCACTCCCGCAAGATCCGATCACGATCTTCGGGATGCAGCGCCCGACTCCACCCTCGACCCCGGGCTTCTTCAGGCGACAAACCCGCCATTTTCAACCACTGGGGGTTGACGAAGGTGCAATTGCCCTGCACGTCTGTTTGCAAAATACCCACCGGAGACGCATTCACCAACAGCCGGAAGCGTTCTTCGCTTTGCTGTAAGGCTTCCTCCGCACGCTTGAGTTGTGTCAGATCGTGCAAACTGAGAACCACCCCAGAAATCGTCCCGTTGGTTTCCATATACGGGGCATAGGTGACACTGACGAATCGCGGTTGGGTACGATAGTCAAACCACGCTTCGTACTGGACGATTTCCCCTCGGAGGCAGCGTTGGAAATGGGGTTTGACGATATTCTCGAAGGTGTCATCCCCCAGCAACTCGTGCATAGAACGCCCCACAATTTCCTCGCGCCGTTTGAAATGCCAGGTCATATAGGTGCGGTTGATCAACAGATAGCGGTAGTGGCGATCGACCAAAGCAATGCCATCCGGCGTTGCCGAGAGAATCCGTTCGTACTGGCGCAGACTCGCCTCCGTCCGCTTGAGACTGCTGATATCGGTCGCAACCAGGGTTACGCTCCAGCAATCGGCAGCTTCATCCCGCCGGGACGTATAGGTGGCGCTAATCCAGCGGAGACTGTCGTCTTTGTGGCGGAACCGATATTCCACCGTCACGCTTTCCTCGCGAAAGAAAGCCTCGAACAACGGTACGATTTTGGTGTCTCGGTCTTCGGGAAGCACTCGCGAGAGCCAAAGATGGGGATCGGCGAGCATTTCGGCGGCGGTATATCCAAACACCCGATCGCATCCGGCTGACGAATATTCGTAAGCCCAATCTCCATCGGCGAACAGGCGAAAACTGACGATCGCCGCATTGGCACGGTTTAAAATATCTCTGAGCTGGGTGTCCGAGCCTGGCAGGGCTATGCCTAGGCAATCGCACCCCACTGCCCCAGCAGTTGTACCCCCACTCGCTCTCGAGTTCGGGTAGGATATCGTTCTCTCCCGACGCTGACACTTGTGCCATCGGGCTTCTGCCTGTTTTCGCCGCCGTCGCTCTCTACTGAGTTGTGCTTTTAACTGCTTAAGCGCGATCGCTTGTCGTTTGACTAAATTTTGCCAAGGAGTCGATCGCGTTAATGGTGTTTTTTGATTCATAACTGTGAAATTCGTCATTGGCAGTTTTCGCGCATCATCGGGTTAAAAAACTGTTGCGAATCGTGGGGAGACCCCAAAACAGACATGGAAGCTACTTACTCTCAAATGGGCGATCGTTATTTTCCTAATTATGATATCAATTGCCAAGACGAACAATACCCATCCTCCCTCAATGCTAGACATGCGTTCCTGCCCGATCGCCCCTACAACTGAGATCGGAATGTCAATTCGGACAGAAGAAGCCGATCGGGCAAGGGAAGAGATCCCGACAATATGGAAGTTCGTCCCGGCAAAAATAACGACTTCCATTCAACTAAAAATGCACGGTAACGTAGCCAACAATACTTTTTTAAAATAAACAGACCAAAAGTCTTCTATGGACTTCGATCTCCGATCTCGAAATGCGGAAGTGCAATCCTTTATGACTGACAAACGATCGCTTTTTCACCAGCAACACGCCTTCATTACGGGAGGATCGAGCGGCATCGGCAAAGCCACGGCTCGCTTACTCTTCTCCCAAGGGGCAAATGTGACGATTCTCGCTCGCAACCGGGACAAACTCGACACGGCGCTCGCCGAAATCGAAACCGCGAGATGCTCTCCCCAGCAACGAGCGATCGCCCTCGAAGCCGACGTGAGCGATCGCCCCAGCCTCGAACGGGCGATCTCAGAGGCAATTGAGCAACTGGGCGACCCGGATCTGTTCGTCGCCTCTGCCGGAATCGCCCATCCCGGTTACTTCCAAGATCTGCCCGTGGAAATTTTCGAGCAAACCATGGCAGTCAACTACTTCGGAACCCTCTACTGCCTGAAAAGTATCGTCCCCGTCATGGCGAAGCGCGGCAGCGGTCATGTCGTCTTAATTTCCTCCGGTGCGGGTTCGATCGGCATTTACGGCTATACGCCCTACTGTCCCAGTAAATTTGCCCTACGCGGCTTAGCCGAATCCTTGCGCGGTGAATTGCGGCAAATGGGCATCGGTATCTCCATCGTCTATCCTCCCGATACCGATACCCCCCAACTCGCGGCGGAAAACCTCACCAAACCGCCGGAAACCCAAGCCATCACCGCAACGGCACAGATGTGGCAACCGGAAAACGTGGCTGAGGCGATCGTGCGCGGTATCCGCCGTCGATCCTTTGAAATTGCCCCCGGACTAGAAATGTCGATTCTCGTGCGCTTCCACAGCCTGCTGTCTCCCTTACTCCAACGGTATTTCGATTCGTTGGTCGATCGCCAACGGTAGAAGGAACTTTCTTGAGCAGGGGGAGCAGGGGAGGCCGGGGGAGAGAAGCAACAAACCCCAAACCCCAAATGACAGAAACGAACCACCAAAGCGGTAAAATAAATTGCCGATTGTTCTGCGACGCTCGCAAGATTCATGATCTCTTCTAACGATTTTAGAACTGGTGTCACCATCGAATTAGACGGAGCCGTATGGCGGGTGGTGGAATTTCTCCACGTCAAACCCGGTAAAGGTTCGGCTTTCGTCCGAACAAAATTGAAAAACGTGCAGACGGGTAGTGTCGTCGAGCGAACGTTCCGGGCTGGGGAAACCGTGCCTCAAGCCACCCTGGAAAAATCCGCGATGCAACACACCTATAAGGAAGGAGACCAGTATGTCTTCATGGATATGGAGACTTACGAGGAATCCCGCTTGAGTGCCGATCAAATTGGCGATCGTGTCAAATACCTCAAAGAAGGCATGGAAGCCAATGTGGTTCGCTGGGGCGAACAGGTATTGGAAGTGGAACTTCCCAACTCTGTGGTTTTAGAAGTCACGGATACCGATCCGGGCGTCAAAGGCGATACCGCCACCGGAGGAACCAAACCCGCGATCGTCGAAACTGGCGCTCAAGTGATGGTTCCATTGTTCATCTCCATTGGAGAGCGGATCAAAATCGATACCCGCAACGATAGCTATCTCGGACGCGAGTAAGAGCGATCTCGGATGAGAGTCGCTCTGCGAACGTCAATCGGAGATCGGCAGTTCGCGTCGATCGCAGCCGCCCAGTTCCAACCGGGTGTCCCACATCGATCGCCGATCGTCCGTCGCTCAAAGCTTTGTCTCGCGCGATGCTCCTGGCGAGGGATCTCGCTATCGGTGGCGGGGGCGATCGATCGCTTCTCGCTTCAGTCGGAAGTCCGCACTGACCCGGAGGACAGATCGTATTCTCAAGGCTGACAACCCCAGGATCGAGGACAAAGAACAACAGACAACGAACAGGGGACAAAACCGTGCAACTGGACTTCAACGAACTCCGCGAACTGTTAACCGCGATCGGTCAAACGGACATCGCAGAACTGACACTGAAAAGTGGAGAGTGGGAACTGACCGTGCGCAAATCGCCGTCGGGTTTGGCAGCATCGCCAGCAGTTGCCCCGCACCCCGATGGAAACGAGGGGATCGCTGCCTACACCGCCGCTTCCCTCCCTGTTGCCCCACCCGCACCGAGGGACGCCGCCACAACTCCAGCAGCGAGTGCGGAGGTTTCTGCTCCCAGTGTTGCCCCACCGGCGATCGAAGCCAAGTACGAAACGATCGCTTCGCCCATGGTGGGAACGTTTTATCGATCCGTCGCTCCCGGAGAACCGCCCTTTGTGGAAGTGGGCGATCGCATCAAAAACGGTCAGACGGTCTGCATTATCGAAGCCTTTAAAGTGATGAACGAGCTAGAAGCCGAACTCTCCGGGGAAATCGTCGAAATTTTGGTTGAAAACGGTCAAGCTGTAGAATTCGGTCAACCCCTGATGCGGGTGAAACCTTAGTTTGGGGTTGGGAGTTTGGGGTTTGGGGTTTGTAATTGCTAGTTGCTGTTCTTCTTCCCCTGCTCAAAAAAGCTCCCCCGGCTTCCCCTGCTCAAGAAAGCTCCTTCTGCCCTCTGCCTTCTGCCTTTCCTCCCGAACTCCTTCGATTACAATAGAAGTTATATTGCTAAATCTTTATGTATTCTCCTAGATGAATGTAGACTGTTAAAATTTGGGGATCGCTAACTTTTGGGTTGATTTTGATGAAACCAGCACAGCCAATACCACAGGAAGTCACTCAGCAAGTTGCAGAATACTTTAGTATTCTCAGCGAGCCGATGCGCTTGCGACTGCTCAATTTGCTACGCGATCGAGAACGATGCGTGCAAGAGTTGGTAGAGGCAACCGAAACCAGCCAAGCGAATGTCTCCAAACACCTAAAAGTGATGCTGCAAGCGGGTATCCTCAGCCGCCGCAGCGAAGGAACTTCGGCATTTTACCGGGTGGAAGACGAGCTGATTTTCGATCTGTGTACCTTAGTGTGCGATCGCCTCGCCGCCCGCATCGAACAACAAGCTCGCCATTTCCGAGCCTTCGGTTTATCCCAAAAACCATCCACGCTCAACGATGGCGCAGCTACTTCAGCCACAACGGTAGAAATCATGGAAACCCATCTCGACTCCGATTGAAGCGCAGAAAGCTGGGGAAGCGTTCTTGAGCTATCTCGAGCTGGGAGAGAGAAACAACTAACCACTAACCACTAACAAACCCCAAACTCCAAACCCCCAAGATTACAGTTCAAACTGTTCCTGGAAGTTTTCCCGCGTGAGGGGCTGCGGAATTTCGATCCCTTCTCCCCCAATGGTTGTTAGGGGTTTGCCATCTACGCGAATCCAAACCGGAGCCGTCGAGTCGAGACTGGTTGCCGTGTACAACACTTGTGCCAACCTGCCGACGATCCCGGCACTGCCACCCCCTTCCGCAAACTCGGAAGACAAATCGACATAAATGCCATCCCCCTTCACCGCCACACTTTTAAGCTGCGTTCCCGTCGGGATCGCATTGACAACTTCGGCACTGCTCGATGGCGAGAGAAGTTGCTCGAAAGCTCCCTTCAAAACTACATCTGGATTGTTAGCATCCGCTTTCACCGACACCTCAACCGGAGCCAGTTCCAATTTCGTTCCCGTATCTTTCAGCCAGTAAATTTGAGCAGTTTGCGTGTTTTTTTCGTCCGAAGCCGCAGAATTGGCGGTTGGTTCGGGAGAGGCAGGCGGCGGCGTTGCCGTCGATTCGGAAGGAGCAGAAGTCGAATCGGTAGACGAGGTCGTATTTCCACAGGCAACGAGACCGCCTAAAGCCAAAATTAACGCTAAGATCCGTATGATTTTTGGAGTGAAGACGGTATGATTTAAAAGTTCTTTCATGGGGATGCAGTTACATATTGTGGTGTGAGGCACTAGCAATCCCGATGAACGGCTAAGGGAAAGCCAGAGGAGTGCGGTTATAGGCTGACTTGGATTGCTAGACCCAATCTAATTTATCGTATTTCCCGATACGATTTGCAATCGAGGGGAACTTAGAGTCGATTGCTTGCGTAGTATTACGTAGACCCAGATAGACCTATCGGCAAAACTATGGCATCTACACCCAGCGTTACTCCCTGGCTGTTTGCGTTTCCGATCGCCGGTGCGCTCGGGGCAGTTGCTCCTCATTCTGCGGTCTTCGCTCAGTCGATCGTCCCAGCCAACGACGGTACCGGAACCCAAGTGGCTCCCACCGAAAATCGCTTCGATATTACCGGCGGTCAAACCTCGGGGGATGGAACCAACCTGTTCCACAGCTTTCAGGAATTCGGACTCAATACCGGAGAAATCGCTAACTTCATCAGCGATCCCCAGATTCAAAATATTTTCAGTCGCGTTGTCGGTGGCAATGCGTCTTTCATCGATGGGATGCTGCAAGTAACGGGAAGTTCGGCAAACCTCTATCTGATGAATTCTGCGGGGGTTTTCTTCGGACCGAACGCGACGCTCAACGTTCCCGCCGATTTCACGGCTACCACCGCTACGGGGATCGGCTTTACCGGCGATCGATGGTTCTCGGGATCGGGAGAAAATTCTTGGGCAGATCTTCTGGGAGCGCCTAACGCCTTGCGGTTTGATGGCGATACCGGGGCGATCGTTAACGAAGGGAACTTAGCCGTCAGTCCCGGACGGCATCTGGGATTGGTGGGTGGCGTCGTTGCTAACACCGGAACCCTGGAAGCGCCGGGTGGCTCGATAACGCTGATGGCGGTTCCGGGAGAAAACTTGGTGAGACTGAGTGCGGCGGGTAACGTTCTCAGTTTAGAGCCGATCGCACCAGAAGATACCGTTGAAGGAATTACCCCCCTATCCCTGCCCCAATTATTGACCGGAGGATCGGCAAGGGGACAAACCAGTCGCTTAGTCGTTAACCCGGATGGCTCGGTGAGCTTAGTGGACTCGGGGTTGCAGGTCGATCCGCTGTCGGGAACCCTGATCGCGAGCGGAACGGTCGATAGCGCGCGTCGAGACATCGCGATCGGGAGCACGCCAAAGGTGCAACTGTTAGGGGAGCGAGTAGCCGTTTTGGAGGCGAGCATCGATGCCTCGGGGGTGACGGGGGGAGGCAATATTTTTATCGGAGGCGACTTCCACGGACAGGGAACGCTGCCGTCCGCAGCACGAACCCTGATCGATCGCCAAAGTCAGATCGCGGCGGATGCTCTGGGGCGGGGCAATGGCGGGCGAGTTGCCATTTGGTCGTCGAATACGACGGGTTTTTTCGGTCGCATCAGCGCTCGGGGGGGGTTGCTGCCCGGTACGGGTCAAGATGGCGGATTGGTTGAAGTTTCGGGACTGCACAACTTAATCTTTGACGGTCAAGTGGATGTGAGCGCCACCAACGGTCGTCCGGGAACCTTACTGATCGATCCCGCCAATATTACGATCGTGCGCGGCAACGATCCCACCCCCGCCCCGGAAGATCCTACCCCCGCACCGGAAGATCCCACTCCTAACCCAGAAGAGGAACTTCCCGATATTCTGCAAGACGATTTTCAAACTTCTGAAATCACTCTCAATGCCGATGTTTTAGAAAATCAAACCGCAGCAGTAATTGTCGAAGCCACGAATAATATTACGGTTGCCGAAGGGGTCGATCTGACGTTCGTGCCCAGTGAAGGCTCGATTTCCTTCAAAGCCGATACCGATAATGACGGGATCGGAAATTTTGCCATGGCGACCGATCGATCGATCGACACTCAGGGTCGATCAATTGCCATCTCCGGTGCGAATTTAATTCTGGGTAATATCGATACGTCAAGTCCGGATGCGGATGCTGGCGCGATCGCCCTCACAGCCAACGCGGGAACGATTGAGACGGGCAACTTACAGGCGATCGGCTCGACGGAGACAGGAGGCGCGATTTCCCTCTCGGCAACCAGCGGTATTTTCGGAGGGGAGATCGAGACCTCGGCTGTCCTCGGTGGCGGTGCGGTCTCGATCGTGACGGCCGATGGGGCGATCGAGGTGGGGAACCTGCGAACCCGCAGTCAAACGGCAGCCGGTGGCAATCTCTCCTTATTTGCCCCCAACGGGATCTCCTTGGGTTTTATCGATACTGAAGGGGCAACAACTGGAGGAAATATCTCGATCGAGACGGAAGGCAACATTCGAGCGACGAATATCTTCCTAGCCATGGATGGAACGAATGCCAGTCTTTCCAGTGCGGGAGGAGAAAGCGGTGGCATCATTTCGCTCCGACACGGTGGCATCTCCCCGTTTTATATCGGCGATCCTGCGGTCAACGGAACCCAGGGAGCAATGACCGACGGGACCAACGTCTTGACATTCGGCACGATCGTTGCCATTCCCGACGATCTAGAGGCAACGTTTGCCCTAGGGAACATCAGCATTACGCCCGGAGAACTGTCTGACGAAGAACCGGAACCGGAACCCAGACCCGAACCGGAACCGGAACCCGAGCCGGAACCGGAACCGGAACCCAGACCCGAACCGGAGCCGGAACCCGAGCCGGAGCCGGAACCCATTCCCGAACCGGAACCGGAACCCGCACCCATTCCCGAGCCGGAGCCGGAACCCGAGCCTGCCCCAGAACCCATTCCCGAGCCGGAACCCATTCCCGAACCGGAGCCGGAACCTGCCCCAGAACCCATTCCCGAGCCGGAGCCGGAACCCATTCCCGAACCGGAACCCGCACCCGCGCCCGCACCGGAACCGGAACCGGAGCCGGAACCGGAACCCACACCCCTTCCCGATCCGCTGCCGCAACCCACACCCGAACCCACCCCCATTCAGGAACCGCTGGCTCCGCCGTCGGCGGAGGAGAGTTTGGACAATGGCAGTGGAGACGTTCTCGATACGACAGATGGCAATGCGCTCCCTGACGATCCGAGTTCGTCGCTCGCGGAGGAACCGACGGTTCCGAACGGAGATCGCCAAGCTTCTCCCGATAGCGATCGATCTCCAGAAAACGATCCCGCACCGTCGGCATCCCCAGAAGAGCCGACACCCATTGCTGCTAATCCAACTCCTTCGACGAATTTATCGACCAACTCGCCCGATCTGCAAACCGTACGCGCGCAAGTCGAACAAAAAATTGACTCCAGCAACGTCAGCGAAGCGATCGGGGCGATCGATTTTCTGTATACCCAAGAAGTCAGCAAATACTTAGGACAAAATTCTAATACCAGTCCGCAATCGCTCTCGCAATTCCAAGATCGGTTGCGCGAGATCGAACGACAAACCGGTCAAACATCCGTCCTCATTTACATCCTCTCTCGTCCCGAACAACTGGATTTAATCGTGCTGACGCCGTCGGGAGATCCCATTTACCGCAGCGTTCCGGCTGCTTCGCGCGATCGGCTCGTTCCCCTAATTCGCGATTTTCGCACCGCTCTCGTGAGTCGCCGCCAGCGAGATCTCAATAGTTACGTCGCGTCCTCTGAGAAACTGTACGATTGGCTGATCGCGCCTATAGAAGAAGATTTAGAGCGCGTGGGCGCCGATACCCTGCTCTTTTCCATGGACTCGGGATTGCGATCGCTGCCGATGGCGGCTTTGTCTGACGGGAAACAGTTTCTCGTCGAAAAATACAGCCTCGCCCTCATTCCCAGTATTAATCTGACGGACACCAGCTATCAATCCCTGCGCCAAGCGCGAGTTTTGGCAATGGGGGCCAGCCAATTTGAAAACCAACCGCCGTTACCTGCCGTTCCGGTGGAGCTATCGAGTATTGTCAAAGATGCGGCACTAACGCCCGGAACCTCGATTTCCGGTCTTTGGCCCGGAAAAGCCTTCCTCAATTCCGCCTTTACCCTCGACAATCTCAAGGCACAGCGCGGAACGTATCCCTTCAGCATCATTCATTTAGCCACCCATGCCGAGTTTCAGTCCGGCACGGCGGGAAATTCTTACATCCAACTCTGGGATAGCCAACTGAGTTTGGAACAACTCAACCAATTGGATTGGCGCGATCCCCCGGTGGAGTTGCTCGTGTTGAGCGCTTGCCGCACGGCAGTCGGCGACAATAACGCCGCCGAATTGGGGTTTGCCGGTCTTGCCGTGCAAGCGGGGGTGAAGTCCGTATTGGCGAGTTTGTGGTACGTCAGCGACGAAGGAACCCTGGGATTGATGACCGAGTTTTACCGACAATTGCAACAGGAATCGGTGACGATTAAAGCCGAAGCGCTGCGGCAAGCGCAAATCGCCCTGTTACGCGGGGAGATCTCGTTGGAAGACGGTCAACTGGTCGGTCCTCACCTTCGCTTGCCACTCCCGCCGGACTTTGCGAATATTTCCCAGCGAGACTTGTCCCATCCGTATTATTGGTCGGGTTTTACGATGATCGGCAGTCCTTGGTAACTGAATGCTAACGGTTTAAAAATGACAGATTCTTCGAGGTTTTAACGGACAGCGTTCCTTCTCGATCGGATTTTCTTTGACGTTTAAAACCGTCAAACTTTTCAGAACCTCTAAAGGACGAATATCGACGATTTGGTTGGCTTGAAGGTTGAGAACTTGCAGGTTCGTTAAATGGGTCAGGGGCGTCGGATCGCGAATTTGGTTGTCGTCCAAGCTGAGCAGGGTTAAGTTCGTGAGGCTGGCGAGGGGACTGATATCCTCGATTTGATTGTCGTAGAGCCAAAGTTTGGTCAAATGGGTGAGGTTGGCAAGGGGCGTAACATCGCGAATATGATTGGTATACAGCCACAATTCCTCTAAATTTGTCAGCGATGCCAGCGGTCTCAAATCCGAAATCCGGCGGCGAAACAGCAGTAGTTCCGTTTGTTGGGACAGCCAATCTTGCGCCGCATAGCAGTCTTGAGTTTCCGCTTTTTGTAACAGCACATTGACGGTATGTTGTGTGTCTGCTGGCAGGTTATTGCGGTTGAAGCACCATTCTGCAAAGGTTGTAAAGGTGGCGGGGTTGGGTGCGGAAACGGTGAGGTGGGGAGGGTGGGTGAAACCCAATCCCGAACATGCGACTACAACGCCCAAAATTTTGCCCAACCAAGGGAATGGGGAAAAAGTCTTCCAGTTTCTCTGAGCAGACTTCATTCCTTCTCGATCGTTTAGACTCGCGACAGCCATCAATACAATCTCCAACATTGCGACTCGAACATCGGCACGAAGGGCGCGCCATGTTGCCGGGACGCCCGTTACTCTCGAATACTTCTATTGTGGCAAGAGTTCTCCGATCGTGCTTCTGCGATCGAAATTGACCGCGCCGGTCGCCAGCCAGTTCCCAACCCGATTTCAGGCAGCTTCCTCGGGATGTAAAATTTGCCCGACGGTTAGATCGAACTCCGGTAACATGATCGAGATCGGGCGATCGTCTTCATCTAAAAACCCATGGCGGCGGCAACGGCTTTTAAGTCGGCAGTAATGCCCTGTTTGGCGGGATTATGGCTGTGAGCGATCGCCGTATCCGGGTCTTTCAAACCGTTCCCGGTGAGGATGCACACCACCGTTGCCCCTTCCGGCACGTCATCTTTAGACTTCAACAAACCCGCCACCGAAGCAGCACTCGCCGGTTCGCAGAAAATCCCCTCTTGACCCAACAGGCGATAAGCATGGAGAATTTCCTCATCCGTCACCGCCGCAAACGAACCCTGACTGGCTTCAGCAGCTGCCACTGCCAAATCCCAACTGGCAGGGTTGCCAATGCGAATTGCCGTCGCCAGGGTTTCCGGATGGGGAACGGGTTGACCGCTGACCAAAGGCGCCGCACCCGCTGCCTGAAACCCTTTCATCACCGGAAGGCGATCGCATTTTCCATGCTGGTGATACTCGCAAAATCCCATCCAGTACGCGGTAATATTCCCGGCATTGCCCACCGGAATGCACAGCCAATCGGGAGCGTTCCCCAACTGGTCTACCACTTCAAACGCGCCGGTTTTCTGCCCTTGCAAGCGGTAGGGATTGACGGAGTTCACGATCGTCACCGGATAGTTTTCGCCAATTTCCCGGACGATTTCCAAGGCGCGATCGAAGTTGCCTTGAATCGATAGCACTTCTGCCCCGTACACCAACGCCTGCGCTAGTTTGCCCAACGCCACGTACCCGTCGGGAATCAACACGAACGCCCGCATCCCGCCCCGTCTGGCATAGGCAGCCGCCGATGCCGAAGTATTTCCCGTACTGGCACAGATGACCGCCTTTGCCCCTTCTTCCTTGGCTTTGGAAATTGCCATGGTCATCCCCCGATCCTTAAAACTTCCCGTGGGGTTGAGACCGTCGTATTTAACGAAGACGCTCACCTTTTTGCCAATTTGTTCAGCAATGGAAGGCACCAAAATCAGAGGCGTGTTGCCTTCGTGCAGCGTCACCACCGGAGTGGTATCGGTGACCGGAAGATAGTCTCGATAGGCGCGAATCAATCCGGGCCATCCGCGCTGTTGCAAAGGGAACTCGGAATGCTGGGGTTGGGAAATCGGCAAACTAACGGTCACAGAATTTGAAAAGTGTGTTTGATGAGAGTCTGGTTTTAGTTTATCAAATTGCGTACGTTTTGGAGTTTGGAGTTTGGAGTTTGGGGTTGGGGTGTTATTGGTTATTGGTTACTCGTTAACTTCCCCTCACCTCCTCACAATCTTCTCCCCCTGCTTTCTATTCTCCTGTAGGCGAGAAGAGTGCGAAGCACTTACTCCTGTAACTCCTGCAACTTCTGAACTCCTCAGAAAAAAAGAGACGCGCGATCGCATCGCACGCCTTCTTTTCGCACTCACGATCGCCAGATTCGACCGATCGCTTAGACTTCTACGGGAACTTTAGCTTCAGTTGCCGTCAAGCGTTCGTAAGCTTGACGCATCTTCAAACCAACGAGCAGTTGGAACAAACCGGAACCGTTGTTAGAACCGGGATAGTCTTTATGTTGCAACAACATATGGGTTAATTCCCCATAGTATTTCGTCGCTGTGTTGCTCAGATGACCTTCGACGTAAATCATTTCTTCGAGGTTTTCAAATTGACCGTCTACTTCCAGGATGGAAACTTCGTTGCCGTAGTAGACATCCGGACCGTAGTAGAGTTTGATGCCGGGGTAGGAACAGGTGAGTTTGCGACCGCAAGGCGTCCAGTGAATGGTGGAACCTTCGTCAAACAGGTATACCGGATCGAAGCCTTCGATGCCATAGCGTTGGATCATGCGCACGCGCAGGACTTTTCGCTCTTTATCTTCTTTAATGAGATTGGTCGGCAAGATTTGAATGACCACGTCGGCGTGTTGCTTCTGCGGGTCGATATAAGCTTCAAAATCGGGACGGCGAGCGTTGATCGAAGCGAGGACATCTTCGTAGGTGTGTCCGCGTTCTGCCATATCGCGCTGGATTTTCCAGGCAATTTTCACTTCGTCGCTGATGTCGAGATAGACGCTAAAGTCGAGGAGCGATCGCACGCGCTCGTCGTACATGGGGTGCAATCCCTCGATGACCACAATATTATTGGGTTCGATCCGCTCTGGAGGATCGAGTTCGCCCGTTTCGTGGTTGTATATCGGTTTGTCAATACCGCGACCTTCTTTGAGGGCTTTGATTTGCTCGTACATCAGGTCGAAATTATTCGCTCTGGGATCGAGTGCCGTTACGCCTTGAACTTTCCGTTGTTTGCGATCGAGGCAGTGATAGTCATCCAGGCAGATGACGGTCATCATGTCTTTGCCGAATAAGTCTGCCAGTCGTCGCAAGAATGTTGATTTACCGCATCCCGAATCTCCGGCGACGCCAATTAAAACCACGCGATTTGGTTGGTTGCTCATAAGTTCCTGTTTACGAAAGTATGGTTTACTAACTGCCAAGTCCCTAGTCAGCTAGATCGAACAGCCTGGAAATTATACCCCAGGCTGAGGATCTGGCTGTCTCGATCGGGGTGCTGGGCGACTCCCCCACCGCACTGAGACACAATTCTTGCCACTAAAGCAGTCTACTCACTGCCAACTTGAGAAGACTCTGGCTTGTCGGTAAAGTATTTGTTACTATCGACTGCCTATAGATTCTACCAAAAGGGGATCGCCCCTACAAGAGCAATCGAGGGCTGAATTCCGAATTGGAGTCGATCGACTCAAAGAATTCAACGAGAGTCGCGATCGGTTTAAGTCATAATTTCATTAGGATGAGATAATTAAGGTCGAGAAAATACTCAGTTCCTGGATGGGAGACCGAGAAATTTGCGGGACTCGACCGACCGTGAGGAGGCGGTTGTCACTGTCGTCAAGCCCGATGGCTCTCGAAACTTCGGGTCTAAATTAATTCCCCACCTGAGTCGGTCGCCCGGTACGCTCCTTGCTCTGTTCCCATGGAATTCTATGTCTGACCTTCCATTTACCTTAGATCAGTTACGCATCCTCAAGGCGATCGCCGCAGAGGGGAGTTTTAAGCGAGCGGCTGATAGTCTCTACGTCTCCCAACCTGCCGTGAGCTTGCAAGTGCAAAATTTAGAGCGACAGTTGGACGTGCCGCTGTTCGATCGCGGGGGACGACGCGCTCAGTTGACCGAAGCCGGACACCTACTGCTGACCTACGGTGAAAAAATTTTAACACTGTGTCAAGAAACCTGCCGGGCGATCGAAGATCTGCAAAACCTGCAAGGGGGAACGCTGATCGTCGGCGCGTCGCAGACCACAGGAACTTACCTCCTGCCGCGCACTATCGGTCTGTTCCGCCAGCGCTATCCCGATGTTGCCGTGCAACTCCACGTGCATTCGACCCGCCGCACCTCTTGGAGCGTGGCTAACGGTCAGGTAGATTTGGCGATCGTTGGCGGAGAAATTCCCTCGGAACTGCAAGATTCCCTGCGGATTTTACCCTATGCCGAAGACGAACTCGCGCTGATTTTACCCATCGATCACCCGTTTGCCGAAGCGCCGTCGGTGCAGAAGGACGATCTCTACCAATTGCCGTTTATCGCTCTCGATTCGCAATCGACGATTCGCAAGGTGATCGATCGAGTCTTGACGCGCTGCGATATCGACCCGCGCCGATTAAAAATCGAAATGGAACTCAACTCCATTGAAGCGATTAAAAATGCCGTCCAATCTGGTTTAGGGGCGGCATTTGTTTCAATTTCAGCGATCGAGAAAGAGTTGGAAATGAAGGTGTTGCACCGGGCGAAAATGGAGGAAGTGGCGATCGTTCGCATCCTCTCGGTCATCTACAATCCCAATCGCTACCGCTCCAAAGCTGCCGATGCTTTCATCCGGGAAATCCTACCGCAATTTGCCACGCCGGGATTGGACAAGCAGTTTCTCAACGGCATCTTAAACGATTCCGAACCGATTAAAGCCACGAAGGTTGCCAACTCTGCCGAAGTCGATGGAGTGGAAACTACCCAAAATCGAGAAGGCGAAAAAAGCCCGACGGGTTAAGACGGCGCTGAATTCGGCGAGCGTATACAACTTGATAACCTTGCCGCCAAATTTCCACCATTTCTGGAATTAACTCGGGTGGGTCTTGCAAATCTCCATCCAGAACGATCGTAGCTTGACCTCTGGCAAAATGAAGACCTGCGGTAATTGCAATTTGATGACCGAAGTTTCGGGCGAGGCTGAGGTAACAAACCCGATCGTCTTGTTGATGAGCCGTCAGTTTGCTAGATGTTTTCCAGCATTCTCGAGATTTTATGGCGAAGTCCTAATCCCGCTCTTTCTTCCCAAATTCCGATCGCGGATGGGTGACGGTAATCAGTTGGTTGGCACTGGGATTTTCGATAGTTGCCTTTGCACCGTCCAACCAAATCACTTCCAGGCGATCGATCCGCGATCGTTGCCCCAAACCAAAGTGGGCGACGGGTTCCATCTGACAGAGATAGCCGCTACCCGCATCGATCGCCCGAATTTGCCGCCGTCCTTCCGATACCAAAATGCAAATCGCCCCCCGTGCGGGAGCGCCGAATCGAGTCAGCGGCAGAACTCGCAGCCACTTATTCTCGTTAGGTGCGGTGCGATACAACGACAACGGCGCCGCGTCCGATTCGCCGTGGGCGATCGCCAACTCCAACCGACCGTCCCCGTCAAAATCCCCCACTGCTGCCCCCGTCCCCAAATCGTCCGGTTCCCAGGCATCGCCGATGTCGATTTGCCGCCAACTGCCTTCCCGCAGGGCAAACAAGCGATTGGGTTCCCCTAAATTGTTGAAAAATAGCTCCTCGACCCCGTCGTTATCGAAATCCGCCGCGATCGCCGTCCGGATTTGGGAGGGTCGAGCCATCTCCTCGGGCGCCACATCGCGGAAATGTCCGGTTGCCCCCTGCAAAAACAGCCGATGCCTTCCCTCACTATTGCCGTACACCAAATCGAACTGGCCGTCGCCATCGGCATCGAGAACGGCAATCCCCCGACCACTTTCTGCCGGATCGCTGACTCCGGCAGCCGCCGCTACTTCCTCGAACGTCCCGTCGCCGCGATTGCGAAATAAGAAATTCGCGCCATTTTCGTTGGTGACAAAAATGTCCATGCGGGGCGTTACCAATGGCAATGCCACCAGTCCCCGTCCCCCGGCTGCCAAGCTCAATCCCGCTTGGGGGGCGACATCGCACAGGTTACCCTTGGCATCGAGTTCGTACAAGCGCATTGCTCCGCCGTGGCTGGCAACGAAGAAGCCGTAACGCCCGCTACCGTCGCGATCGAGACAGACGACCGATCGACCGGAGGTGAAGTTGAGAAACTTCTGGTGCTGCGGTTGGGAAAATAGATCGATCCATTGCCCTTGGTGGTAGCGAAACAGGCGATCGGTAAATTGCTTGCGACCGGAAAACGTATCGGTGTTGAGGACGTAGAGTTCTTCTCGTCCGTCGCCGTCGAGATCCCCCGCCGCTACGCCGATCGCCCGTCGTTGGGCGTCGGCAATCGTCGCATCGGCAATATTGCTAAAACCCGTCCCGTTCCACTTCAACACCAGGTTGGGACTGCCGAAACCCGCAACGAATAGCTCGAAAATGCCGTCTCCATCCAGGTCGGACACCGCCAGCCCGTAATTGAGTTGGGGAGGATTGTGAAGGAGCAGGTGAGAGTAATTTTTAAACATGGCAGTCCGTGATGGGTTCGCCAAGCACTAGTCCGAGCGTCGCGCTTCCTTCTCAATTTTAGAGTGGGACTCGTGCGACCGCAGGCATTCCTCGAACGGGTAGCACGAAGGCTGCTAAACAAAGAGGGGTATTCACCCCTCTTCCCCTTGCCGTCTGGTCACTCAAGTTGCTTCATCGCTGATATTGAGTTCTTTTTTCGAGCGCTTGAGTTGCTTCCAAAGGAGCTTGATCTCTTTGTAGGCAGTATCGGGAGAGAGTTTGCCGTTGGTTTCCAAGTTACAGATATAAGTCACCTTTTGAGCGAACTCCTGCAAATTGGAATTAAACACCATTTGTTCTGGTGTAAAGTTTCCTCGGTACGAACTGCGAGGATACAAGAATTCGGATTGATTGGGCATTTTATCGAGACTCCCGATATGTTAGACTTAGAACGATCGCGCTGAAGGATGCTACCTAAAATTCGGACTTCAGGTTTTTCCTGTACCGACACCTATATTCTATTTTAACGATCAAACCCTAACCGCAAAGACGATCTTCGTCACTCGAACCTTTTCTCGGCGGCTCCCGCTCCGGATTTTTTCGCTCAAATCCCTATAGGATAAAGGTTTTGGACGTTGGGCAAGTTGCCGCCGTTCCGTCATCAAATCGCTATAGCGCCGCGCTCGCTGCCACCTGTCGATCGTGCGATAATGGCAACAATATCGTATTTTCAAATGAAAGGTGAAGATAGGTAGGGGTAGCGCCCCCGTGCCTACCCCGGTTGGGGCGGGGCAACCACAGGGGGATTCCCTCCGCTTCGCTCCGCCCCTACAGATATTTCACAATTCAAATAAAAACACTACAGTCTTGTCGAGAGATCGGGGAAAGGACGATGCAGCAGTCCGATCATTACGAAACCCTCAAGGTTAAGGTGACGGCAACCCAAGCGGAAATTAAACAAGCCTATCGCCGTTTGGTCAAGGAGCATCACCCGGATTGCCGCCCCGATCTCTTCGGACACGAGCAAATTGCCCGCATTAACGCCGCATACGAAGTATTGGGCGATCGCGAATCCCGTACCTCCTACGACCGACAGCGCGATCTCCATTCCCAACCGCCAACGCCTTCCACCCCTCGCCGTTCCCGTTCCCAACGCCCCACGGGCGCCCGTGCCGACGAACAAATCGAACGCTGGTTGCGCCAAGTCTACGCCCCTATCGATCGCTCCCTGCTGCGGATTTTGCGTCCCCTCAACGATCGCCTCGACGATTTAGCCGCCGATCCCTTTGACGACGAGTTGATGGAAGCGTTTTGCGATTATCTGCGCGAATGTCGCACCTTTTTGCAACAGGCGCAACAAGTCTTTCGATCGCTCCCCAATCCCCCAACTTTGGCAGGGGTTGCCGCCGATCTGTACTACTGTTTGAATCAACTCGGCGACGGTATCGAAGAGTTGGAATCTTTTTCTCTCAACTACGACGATCGACATCTCAATACCGGACGCGAATTATTTCGGATTGCTGCACGATTGCGTCGGGAAGCAAAACTGGCGATTAATGTTTAGGCAGGCGATCGATCGACAAAGCAATTGTGTTCTATTGTA
>DVED01000123.1 GCA_015295945.1 Oscillatoriales cyanobacterium M59_W2019_021
GCAGAACCGTTCCCACAAGTTAGCGCTTTCGCGCTGTTGAATGGTGGTTGTCATATCTGGAATGATTGCTATTGAGTTTTCAAGGTTCGCTTGAGTTTGTATGATGTTTTCACTATAACGGAGTCCGAACGTGTTTGTAAAGGTTTGTAACAACAAATTTGGTTATCAAAATGATAAGCTTTACTTATAAATAGCGTTCGTTCGGGCGATCGGGTATGGAGAGAAAAGATCGAGCTGTTACCCCGAGCTGGCAGTATTGTCTCGATCCATTCCGGCAACACTGGATCGTCAAAGGTGAAGTGGGGGATATGTGTTGAGGAATGCCAAGCACTGTTTGAGTTGGCTTTTCCTTTTTCTGATGAACTTTATTATGAACGAGCTTTCCCCCAAAGGCGGTGGGCAACGGCACATTGCAATGAAAACGAGGTCAAAAACTCACGACTCGCTGCCATAGCCCACCTTAGAGGAGCTTAAAGTTTTCGTTACATAACGATCTCTCAACCGATGCCTTCGACGACGGGATGGTAGTAGAAGGCGAAGCCTAACACGATGTACGTGGCTAAGAGTAACGCACCTTCGAGCCAATCCGATCGCCCGTCGGCACTCACTGAATTTGCCAGCAACACCGCGACACCCACCGCTACCAGTTCAAAGGGATTGAAATTGAGATCCATCGGTTGGTGGAAAAACCACCCGGCAATCACCAACACGGGAGCCACAAACAGGGCAATTTGCAAGCTGGAACCCATCGCCACGGACATCGACAAATCCATCTTGTCTTTCATCGCTACGGTGACTGCCGTGGCGTGTTCTGCCGCGTTGCCGATAATGGGGACGACAATTACCCCGGTAAAGAGTGCGGTTAAACCCAGATAGGAGGTTGCTTCTTCCAAAGAACCGACTAGTAGTTCAGATTCGTAGGCAACTGCTAAGGTGGCAGCCAGCAAAACCCCCGTCCACAGCAAAACGTTGGGCTGGTGACCGGGTTCGCCGCTTTCTTCCTCGTTTTCAGCTTCACCCACCTTGCACAGATAGGCATGAGTTTTCATGGAAAACAGCAAGGTCAGTCCGTAGACCAGGATCAAGACCACGGCAACCGCCGTCGAAAGCTTCTGGATTGTGTCTTCTTCGATGCCAGGAGAGGTGGCAACTACGGCGGTGGGGAGGAGCATCGCAATCACCGCTAAGTTCATGGCTGAGGCGTTTAAGCGAGCGATGACGGACTGAAAATTCTGCTCTTTGTAGCGGATACCACCTAACAGCATGGAAAAACCCATCACCAGGAGCAAGTTACTGATAATCGATCCGGTAATGCTGGCTTTGACGACGCTGAGAAATCCAGCATTGAGGGCGATTAGGGCAATAATGAGTTCGGTGGCGTTGCCGAAAGTTGCATTGAGCAAGCCTCCTAGGGTTGGACCGAGAACGACGGCAATTTCTTCCGTTGCCGTTCCCATCCAAGCGGCGAGGGGGATAATCGCCAAACAGGCGGTCACAAATACGGTCAGAGATCCCCACTCTAGGAAGTGGGCTGCCGCCGAGACGGGAATGAACAGCAGTAAAGCTAGAAAGACGAGGTTTTTGACGGACATGGAAGCTCAAACTTTCCCGAGCGTAGAAAAATACTGGGGACTATCTTACAGCTTTCAGTCGTCCCTGGGTCTACCCCTGGGATAGGTTGAACGATTTGGTATGTCATCGGGAGATAGATTTTTCGCGGTTAGTTGTTCTACCCATTGGCGGAGTTCCGAGTTGTTGAGTTGAAGTTTCAGGGCATATTGGTAAGCAGCGATCGCTTTTTTGATGTTGCCGTTTTTTTCGCATTGTATCGCCCAGTCTTTCATCAACAGTAAAGGGTTGTTTGGGGTTGAGATCGAGCGATCAATCGTAGTAATTCATAGCTTCAATATCAACCCTAATTTGAGTTTGAATCTCATCGTCGAAATGGAAAAAGTGTAATGCTCCGTAATTTTACGGATAACAACGATCGATCTCCTCCCTCGACCCGAAAATCCCGACGATGCCGGATCGATCCGTAAACTAGAAGTAGTGTTGTGAAGAGTTGAAAATTCGATCGCCATGTTAAACGCCTACCCTACTATCGTCTGTCGGTTGGGGAAAACCAGTCTGGCTGCAACTTTGCTCCTGTGTGGATTTGCCCTGAAAACGCAGAATTTGCCAGTTGCAGCAGCGCCATCGTCAATCCGTAGTTTTACTGAATGGTGTGCTGCCAAAACTGATTTCGCTCCGGATACCCAACGGACGATCGACGCACTATTGCAACAAGCTGATACCGAAGATTGCCAACAAGCCAACGACATCTTATTAGGGATGACGGAACTGAATCTCAGCGCGAAAGAATTGGTCGATCTCAGTCCTATTGAAAGCTTGAGCTTGACCCAGATGACTCGTCTGGATATCAGTAACAATCAAATTTCCGACTTGAGCGCGATCGCCGATTTTACCCATCTCACCCATTTGTATGCTAGCAACAATCAAATTGCCGATCTCAGTCCCCTAAATGCACCCAATTTAATTAAGCTCAATTTAGATAACAACCAAGTTTCTAACTTGCAGCCGCTTCAGTCGCTAACATCCCTAACGACCCTGTTTTTAAATAACAATCAAGTTATCGATCTCAGTCCCTTGCGCGACCTCGAGAAAATGACCGTATTGTTTGCCAACAACAACCAAATCCGGGATGTGCGACCGTTGCATGCAATGGTGGAGATGAAAACCCTATCGCTGAGCCAGAATGCGATCGCTGATATCGATCCACTCTCTTCCATGACTCAAATATACGAACTGCATCTCGATTTCAACCAGATCGAAAACATCGATGCCGTTCGTTCCATGACACAACTCAACGAACTGTATCTCAACGACAATCAAGTTCGCGATATTCGACCCCTGGCATCGCTGGTCAATCTCACCGAGTTATTCATTCGCAACAATCAAATTGCTGATATTTCCCCTCTGCCGGAAATGCCGAAGCTCAATTGGGCGGATTTGGAAAATAACCAAATTACCGACATCAGTCCTCTTGCACCGATGACGACACTCGTGCGAGCGATTTTAACCCACAATCCCGTTGCCGAAAATGGCGATCGCCCGGTTTGCCCCCTCGAACCTGCGTCAATTTGTCAGTTTTAGTCATTTGAGGCAGAGGAGTCGGGGAAACTGGGGGAAACAGTGACCAGTGACCAGTGACCAATCACAACTAACCACTAACCACTAACAAACCCCAAACCCCAAACTCCTAACCCCAAATGACCAATGACCCATTATGTTCGAGAATTGCTCTAGCCCGCCTACAATGAGACCTAAATGCTAACCGTCAAACACGATCGAGGAGCAAATTTGTGAGACTGGTCATTCTGGGGGGACCCGGATCGGGTAAGGGCACTCAAGGCAAGCAGCTTTGCAACAAACTGGGGATTCCGTGGATTTCCACCGGAGATATTTTTCGAGCGGCGATCGCCCAAAATAGCGAATTGGGAGTCAAATCAGCGCCTTACGTCGAACGGGGAGAACTGGTTCCCGATGCGATCGCCATCGAACTGATTCGGGAACGACTGGTGCAGCCGGATACCGCTAACGGTTGGCTGCTCGACGGCTATCCCCGCACGGCGTTCCAGGCGGAAGAATTGGATTTCTTGTTAGACGATTTGAGAGGGCGCCTGAATTGGGCGATTTGGTTGGATGTGCCGGAACCTGTGTTAATCGATCGGTCTTTAGGGCGATCGCGCTCTGACGATCGCCTCGACATCATCCGCCGTCGCATCGAACTCTTCCACGAACGCACCATTCCCATGATGGACTATTACGAGCCTCGAGAAAAATTGCTGAGAATTAACGGCAACCAACCCCCAGAAGCTGTCCAGCAGGATATTCTCGCGGCTTTATAGTTATGGGTCATTGGTCATTTGGGGTTAGGAGTTTGGGGTTTGGGGTTTGCTAGTTGCTAGTAGCGAGTCGCTAGTTGCGAAGCGAGAGAGAGTGAACTTTGTAATTCTCTCCCCCCGCTTCCCCGGCTTCCCCGGCTCTCTTTGCTCCTGAACTCCTACCC
>DVED01000051.1 GCA_015295945.1 Oscillatoriales cyanobacterium M59_W2019_021
CTCGCATCCATTTGCGGCTGTTGGGGACGCTTTGCCAGTTACTCCAGTCTGCCATTTGGGTGAAACCGAGACGAATCAGCCAGTGGACGACGGCGAGGATGCCGAGGCGGGAACCCACCAGGATGACGCGAACGGGTTCCCGATGCTCTCTGGTCGGGGGTTCAGTGGGGTTGGGTAGGATCTCGGTGGGGGATTCGGTGAGAAATTCTTCAGCCATCGAAGTTAACTTCGTTTTGTGGTCTATGTAGACCACAATCACAAATGTAGTCTGAATAGACAACATTTACGAAATTTTCTCCCTCTGACAGGATTGAGGGCATGGGAAAAGCAAGTCAGGCTCTGAAAGCAGTCTTAGAAGCTTATGGCATCAGTCAGAATAAGCTGGCTGTGGCGTTGGGAATCGATCGATCGGCAGTGTTTAAATGGGTTCACGGGAAGAGAGAACCAACATCAGACACCCTCGTAGAAATTACTAAAGCTTTGAAAGAAATTGATCGCGAAGCTGCACGAGAATTTGTCCGACAATATTTAGGGGAAATTGTAGATGACGATATTGATTAGATTTCGCACGATCGAGAAATGGGAAAGGCAAGTCAGGCATTGAAGGGAGTCTTAGAAAATTACGGCATTAGTCAAAATAAGCTGGCTGTGGCAATGGGAATCAGTCGTGCCAATGTGGGTCGTTGGTTTCACGGATTAGATCCGAGTGCGGAAAATATTGCAGCGATTACGATTGCACTCAAACCGATCGATCGCGAGGCAGCAAAAGAATTCGTTCGACAATATTTAGGTGAAATTGTGGAGGATGACAGCGATTAGATTCCGCATGACAAAGACATGGGAAAAGCAGGCAATAAATCTTCGGAAAACCCAGACTCTACAGTCCAAATGCTTCGTCCTTCGGTAAGACCCGGCGATTGGAAATCGCGGCGACAGAATCGCTCGTCCGCCTACGCGGACTCAATAAATCAGGACTTACGCTAGCGTAGCTGCGTAAGTCCTGAAAGTTTGATCGCCAAAACCGACCCTCCCCATTTTCCTGGGAAAGCATTAGCATATAGGGGTGAGTAAACTGAGTCGTCCTTTACATTCCTTAAGGAAGGGGAACTGGTTCAAGCTGATCTGCGGAGCTAGTTTTCAAGACCTTCCTGCCGTACGCAATCTCACCCTGGCTTACACCCTTGCCGGTGCGGACTGCATCGACGTAGCTGCCGATCCGGCGGCGATCGCGGCTGCGCAAGAGGGAATGGAAGCTGCTAGCCGAGTCTCTGCGACCGATCGCCGTCCCTGGCTGATGGTCAGCCTCAACGACGCCGAAGATCCCCATTTTCGCAAAGCCGAATTCGATCCCACCCGATGTCCCGCCGACTGTCCGCGACCCTGCGAGCGGATTTGTCCGGCAAACGCCATCGTCTTCGACGCCCCCAATCCCCTGACCCCCCTCGCTCCTCCATTTTCCGGGGTCGTCGATCGACGGTGTTACGGCTGCGGTCGCTGTTTGCCCATTTGTCCCATAGGCGCGATCGTCACTCGCTCCTACGTCAGCACTCCTACAACCCTCGCTCCGGTTATTCTGGAGGCGGGAATCGATGCCGTAGAAATCCACACCCAAGTGGGACATGGGGAGGATTTTCAGCGGCTGTGGAGCGCGATCGCCCCCTGGGTCGATCGCCTGCAAGGGGTTGCCGTCAGTTGCCCCGACCATCCCGATTTAATCGACTACCTGAGATCGATCGCCGAGTGGATGTCCCCGCCTCCGCACACCCGGATCTGGCAAACCGACGGTCGCCCCATGAGCGGCGATATCGGTGCCGGAGCCACCAAAGCGGCGATCGCCCTCGGTCAAAAAGTTCTGGCAGCCGGATTGCCCGGTTACGTCCAGTTGGCGGGCGGTACGAACGATCGCACCGTTCCCAAACTCCGAGAACTCGGTTTGCTTCCGGTGGGGGAAACTCAACCGGGACGTTCCGTGGCGGGGGTTGCCTACGGCAGCTACGCCCGCAAATTGCTGTCCCCGATCTTAGATCGACTCGAGCGATCGTATACCGATCGCGCTCGACTTATGTCTCCCGTAACTCCCTCCGCTTCCCCAAACTTAGAAGACGCACCCGATTTGCTGGCAGCAGCCGTCGATCGGGCGCGTTCTTTGGTGTCGCCACTCAAACCCGACGACGCCCGCCTCCCGGTACACTCGGAGCGATCGCTCTAAGTTCTTGCAGTGCTTGGGGCGATGAGGACGAACGCTGCCCTCTGCCCTGAAGCCTTCTTCACCGTTTTCGCATCTAGTTTTCACATCTCCCCTTTATGGTGAATTCCAACGCAACCCCCTCTGTTCCCGAACCCGTTGCTTCCCAGAGAACCATTACTCCCAATCCCGGTGAAACCGCCAATTCCCCCCCGAAAAACGTCCATCCCGACGACCTCAATCGCTTGCTGGACATCTTGCCCGACGATCTGCAACGACAAGTCCAGCAGCATTCCCAGCGAGAGAGTACCATCGAAATCGTCATGGATCTCGGTCGGCTGCCCGAAGCCCGATTTCCCGGCACGGCGGAATACTTGTCCGATCGACCGATTACCCGCGAAGACCTGCAATACTGCATCGATCGCGTCGGACAGTTTAGCGGGGACAATCGCGCCGGAATCGAACGCACCCTGCACCGCATCAGCGCCATCCGCAACCGCCAAGGCGAAATCGTCGGCTTGACCTGCCGCGTGGGACGCGCCGTCTACGGCACCATCGGCTTAATTCGCGATTTAGTCGAAACCGGGCAATCCATCCTCATGCTCGGTCGTCCCGGCGTGGGTAAAACCACTGCCCTGCGGGAGGTTGCCCGCGTCCTCGCCGACGACTTGCAAAAACGGGTGGTGATTATCGATACTTCTAACGAAATTGCCGGAGACGGGGACATTCCCCATCCGGCGATCGGTCGGGCGCGGCGGATGCAAGTGGCACGACCGGAATTGCAGCACCAAGTGATGATCGAAGCGGTAGAAAACCATATGCCCGAAGTGATCGTCATCGACGAAATCGGTACGGAATTGGAAGCCCTCGCCGCCCGGACGATCGCCGAACGGGGGGTGCAACTGGTGGGAACCGCCCACGGCAACCGCATCGAAAACTTGATTAAAAACCCCACCCTCGCCGACTTAATCGGCGGCATTCAATCGGTGACTTTGGGCGATGACGAAGCACGACGGCGGGGAACCCAGAAAACCGTCCTGGAACGCAAAGCACCCCCCACCTTTGCCATCGCCGTGGAAATGCTGGAACGCTATCGTTGGGTGATTCACGAACGGGTTGCCGAAACCGTCGATACCCTGTTGCGGGGACGACAGCCCAATCCCCAAGTTCGCACCATGAGCGAAACCGGGAAAGTCACCGTCACTCACGAATTGGGTTCCGCGCCCGCAGTTCCCCCCGAACCGCCCGAGGGACGCGGGTGGCGATCCTCGGGGCAAATGCGACCCCTGCCGAAGTTGGTGCCGATGGCGCGGGAGCGAGACCCGGAGCGACGGCAATTTCAAGAGTTGTTAGAAACTTCCCTGCCTTCTACCTACGAAGCCCTCGATGCGGAAGTTGCCGAAACTCGAGATGAGGACGTGCTGCACGTCTATCCCTACGCCATCAGCCGCCATCAAATCGAACAGGTGATTCAAGTTCTAGACTTACCCGTGGCACTGACGAAGGATATGGATAGTGCAGATGTCATCTTGGCGCTGCGATCGCAGGTGAAAAACCATACCAAACTGCGCCATATCTCCAAAGCCCGCCAAATCCCCTTACACCTGGTCAAATCCAGCACCATCTCTCAGATTACCCGAGCGCTGCGGCGACTGCTGAATATGGACGACCCCGGCGTTCCCGACGTTGCCGATTTGCAACTATTTGCCCAAAATGGCAGCGACGACGAAATCGAGGCGTTGGAAGAGGCTCGGTTGGCAGTGGAGCAAATTGTGATTCCCAAGGGGCAACCCGTCGAACTTTTGCCGCGATCGCCTAATGTCCGGAAAATGCAGCACGAACTCGTCGAACACTATCGCTTGAAATCTGACAGTTTTGGCGACGAACCCAATCGACGCTTGCGGATTTATCCGGCGTAGTTCTTGGCAGTTTATCGAGACAAACGTAAGCATTCAGCCGTTAGCTATCAGCTTTGGACTCATGGAGAGTGACAAGACTTGATGGTTTTTCAGGTTGAGGAGGTTCAGATCGTAAGCTGGATCATGGATTTGAAGCTGACAGCGTAGCGGCTGTTCGCGTAGCGTCTCGGAACGAGAATCGCTGAATGCTGACCGACCAACAATCAATTTGAAAAACTGCAAAATGAAAACACTTTACTCAAGATTTACAGTTTATTTAAACGATCGTTGCTATCCGAACGATGGCAATGCTCGCGTGTTTTTCAAACACGAATTCACTGTAATCGGCAAGGTCATCAAGACCTGCTACCGTTAATAAAACTTCAGTTGCTAGCCAGATTGCGCTGCGGATCACTAATTGTTTCCATTGAATTTTCATCGTAAATTACCTCCTATTGTCACTGTCTCCGATCTTTCCAGTTCTGTGGGTGAGAGAAATCACGGTTACAGATTGATTCGCATCGCATTGGGAGGAAATATCGATCGCAACTCTCTCTTAAACATTTAACAAAAAGATAGAGGCTGTCTGGATTTCAAGCGATGCAGTTATAGTTTTCGACAGCGCTTGATCAAGATCCGGAAGCTTTGATCGATCTCGTTGAGATAGCCATTAGCACTCAGCCATTAATCAGAACTCTAAAGATTGGTTTGGTTTAATCCTTGTCGATCCTAGGTTTACGAGTTTTTGGCGGGGGATATTTATCCCAAAACCTGAGTAGCTGCCGCTAGAACGATCAAGATTTTTGTAATTTCAGTTACCGTTTTTCCTCGAACGATCATCAATTCTCTCCAAATGATTCTCCAAGATTGATCGATCGTGAACTTCTGTAACAGAACGCATAATTCCTCTCAATCTCCCGAGAGTGAGCCTTGAAATTTGACAGGCGGGGGTTAGCATGAGGATATCGATCGGCACAACAATCAATTGCAATCTGACACGGTATTGGCAGAATAATGGACAATCGACTCGAACAGTCGGTCATGGCCGCACAGCGCAGCGTTCCCCAGACAAACGAACGAGAATTGGCACTTGCCGCACTTGCGGACGAGATCCTCCGCACTCGCCACATTTGTCGTCCGAGCGCAAATTTCTCCCTTTCTGGTATTTTTCTCGAGATTTATCAAGCGGCACGGCAACACTTAAAACAGCAACTCGCAGCACAGATAGATCGCGCGCGACCTCAATCGATTTCCCTGAGAGAATGGGTCGAAAACTTACGCGATTTAGCCCTAAAATCGGTGTTGAGCGACGATCGGCTACAAGAGATCGCCCTACACGCACAACGCGCCAACACCCCAGAACGGAGACAATATGCCTTGCGAGAATTGGTCGAAGCCATTCGCCTTTGCGATCGGTTGTGTCGTCCCCATCGCAGCAAATTCAACCCTCAATTTTACGAACTGCTGTACGAGGAAGCCGTCAACCAAACTCTCGTTTACGTCTGTCAAAATATCGACAAATACGATCCGGCACGATCGCGAAAGTTCATGACTTGGGTTAACTTCCGTCTCGATAAACTCGTGATTGAATCTCGCTGGGATTTCAGTTCCAGTAATGTTCAAGAGATTCCCTCTCTCGAAGATTTAGAAGCCCCGATCGAAGAAGAATTAAATAACGATCGTTTAGCCCTCGAACTGGAGGAATTCATTCGACAAGACGAAAAAAATATCTTCAAAAAAGAACACATTCGCGATCGCCCCGATGCCAACTTTCGGACGATCGCCCTTGCCACTCTCCAAGGCAAAACCTGGGAAGAACTCTCCCAAGAACTCGAGATTAAAGTTCCCACGCTCAGCAGTTTTTTTAGGCGATGCTGTCAAAAATTTTCCCCGCATTTTAAAGCTAAATTTGGAGATAGGCGTTAGAGCAATCCATCCCAACGGTGCGTTTCTTTCCTCAACACACCCTACCCCCCATCACACACCCAAACTATGACTTTTACCTTCGATCCCGTCTCATTTTCCGTCCCGTTAGCCTTAGCAGCGCACGGTCAAGCCGATCGATTTCGCCGCTACCAGAAAACGCCCCAAAAAGGAAAACAAGTTTATCTCAATACTTTGGCGGTTTATGCTGTCAATTTTTATTTACAGTGTTTGGGATTTGAAACCGAACTTGAAACGAGTGATAGTTGGAATCCCAGTTTACAAACACTCATGGATGTTGCCGATTTAACGGTCAAGCCGTATGGCAAAATCGAATGCCGACCCGTTCTTCCCCAAGCCACCACCATTTGTATTCCTCCCGAAGTTTGGGAAGGGAGAATTAGCTATATTGCGGTGAGATTAAACGCTTCCCTAAGAGAAGCTACCTTACTGGGATTTCTCCCCTCCGTACAAACGAGGGAAGTCTCGCTGACGCAATTACAAGATCTTGATCGACTCGGACAATATTGGCTGCAACAGCACCAAAACCAAGGCGATCGATCCGTAAATTTGAGCCAATGGTTAGACAATCTATTTGAAGCGGGATGGCAAACTTTAGATGCTTTGTTGGGTAGTAATGCGGGAAATTTTGCCGTCGCCCTGAGAAGTTCGTCGGTAGACGGACAGCCGATCGTTCAGGGGGCAAAATCGATCGATTGGGGGATTGAAGCGGGCAATCGATCGGCAGTGTTACTAGTAGGATTGTTTCCCGAAGCGGGCAATACTTCCAGAGGGAGTCGCTGGCGCGAACGTTGGGGCATTCGCGTGCAACTGCACCCGCAACCGGGTAACCCGTATTTGCTGGAAAATCTAACGCTATCGTTGCAGTCTCTCGAGGGAGAAACGCTGCGAGAAGTTACCTCTGGGTCTAGCGATAACTTCATTCAACTGCCCCGATTTAAATGCGATCGCGGAGATTCATTTACCCTCGTCGTTCGTTGGGGAAATCATTCGGTTTCCCAAAATTTCACCGTGTGATTTTTATAGAAAATCTCCCAATGAAACTCGATCGCCCTTTTGGTCGTCTATTATTCTTTGCAAGATAGAACGATGAGGGTCAAAATTATGATTATCTGGCGTTCTGGCACGGCGTTAATGATGGCAGTGGCACTGTCAGCCAGCGCAATCGCACCGTTGGCGTTTCCGGGGACAGCAGCAGCGCAATTTCAACGGGAAGGCGATCGATCTCGGACGGTCATTCCCGAGGGAACCCTAATTTCCGTGCGGCATCGAGAAGCCGACAAAATTATCGTCGCACCCGACGAAACCCTTCCAGTCACCTTAACGGTCGATCGCGATTTGACTTCTTCTTTGGGAACTGTTCTCATTCCCCGAGGCAGCGAAGTCATCGGTCAACTGCAACCGGCTGACGGCGGCTCTCAATTTGTCGCCGACGAGTTGATTTTACCGTCCGGCACTTCCCTACCGTTGGATGCCGTCTCCAAAACCGTGACCCAAACCGAAGAAATTCACCGAGGCAACCGCTCTGAAGGTATCGTTAAAGGAGCGCTCATCGGCGCTGTTGCCGCCTCCGTCCTCTCGGAAATTTTCGGGGATATCCAGTTATTGGAAGTGCTGTTAGGTGCGGGTGTCGGCGGAGCCGCCGGAGCCGTCCTCAGTCGCGACACCGCCGAAGTGGTGGTGATTTATCCCGAAACCGATTTAACCCTAACGCTCCAGTCGGATTTGGTGTTGCGTTAAGTTAACGTTAAATAGTCTTCATCATTCTCCAAGTCTCTCCGTCTCGCTAATTTTTTATCGCTATCCGTCTCAGTACAGAACAACAGTTCTCAAGAGCTAGGGAAGAGGATTTGATGGAAATCGCCACAACATCCACCCATCCTCATAAAACAGATGAACCCACTTCCCGCTAATTGGCGACCCCATTTCGGCTGGCATAGTGTAAGACGCTCCTTCATTGCTACGTTCGCGATCGCACTATATTAACCTCAGTATGCAGCCATCAGCCGCCAGCCTCCGGTGTCTGTCTGCCCAGCGAAAGGGAAAGCCAATGGTAAAGTTGAGATCTCGATCTCAACCAGAGGCTATGAGCGAAACCGATACGATTTTTAGCAAGATTATCCGCAAAGAGATTCCCGCCGACATTATATATGAGGACGATCGGGCGATCGCCTTTCGAGATATTTCTCCCCAAGCTCCCGTTCACATCCTCGTAATTCCCAAAAAGCCGATTCCCCGGCTCGCCGATGCTGACGCGGAGGATGCCGCACTCTTGGGGCATCTCTTAATGACTGTCAAGCACGTTGCCGAACGAGAAGGCTTGCAAGATGGCTATCGCGTCGTCATCAACACCGGAGCCGACGGCGGGCAAACCGTATACCACCTGCATTTACACCTCCTCGGCGGACGCGCCATGACCTGGCCCCCAGGTTAATTTCTGAAAAAATGAGTTAGAGGACTTTACAAAACTAAACAAGTGGGTTAATATAAAAACATGAGGACGAAAACAAACGACCTCAAACTCAAGCGAACCTTGAAAACTCAATAGCAATCATTCCAGATATGACAACCACCATTCAACAGCGCGAAAGCGCTAACTTGTGGGAACGGTTCTGC
>DVED01000142.1 GCA_015295945.1 Oscillatoriales cyanobacterium M59_W2019_021
AGGAAAACCTAATGATAATTAAGCAACATGATGAAATGCTTATTTAGCACCCGCCCTGAGATAAATCTCCGGGCTAATAGGAAAACTCCCCTAAAGGGGACTAAAATTGTCATCACCACTCGAAATTTTCCCAGTCCTCTTTCAGAGGAGTTAAGCTGTTAGCCAAGGGTTTAAACCCTTGGCGGGAATGGGAACCCAACGTCATCTTAGCGGGAAGGGAAACCTAACGAAATTAACGAATATGATGAAATGGTTATTTAGCTTCAATCGGCTGTTGAACGTTTATACCCGCCCGGAGATTAATCTCCGGGCTAATAGCGGAACTCCCCTAAAGGGGACTAAAACCCGAGTCAAAACCCTAAATTTTCCCTAGTCCTCTGAGCGAGGAGTCGATCTATTAGCCAGGGGTTTAAACCCCTGGCAAGCTTTCGAGCTAAACAAGATATAATCAAATAAAATCGAGAAATTCTATGGCTTTATGGCGACTCTACTATCATTTAGTCTGGACAACTAAAAATCGCCAACCGCTGATTACGCCAACGCGAGAACCCGAACTTTATGGCTATATCCTCGGAAAATCCGATCGCCTGAATTCCATCGTTCATGCAATTGGAGGTCTCGAAGACCATATTCATTTAATTGCATCCATTCCCCCCACATTATCGATCGCCGATTTCGTGCAAACGCTCAAAGGAGGCAGTGCCTATCATCTAAATCATCTATTAGCTTCTTCCGATAAATTTGGTTGGCAAAATGGCTATGGTGTTTTCTCCCTCGGTTCAAAACAATTAGACAAAGCCGCCAACTATGTGAACTCCCAAAAAGAACACCACCACAATCAAACTACGATCGCCTCCCTCGAAAACATAACCGACAAAAACGATCTACCCCCTCGCTGGCATCCAAAGTAAACAGTTATGCAACTAAAATTAATCGACTAGAATTCAGTCCTCTTTAGAGGAGTTCACCTATTAGCCAAGAGATTAATCTCTTGGCGGTTTATATATCCCCCATCCTCATCGAAATTGTGAAATTTCTCGAACTCGTTCTCGAAAACTTCGGTCCCTACATCGGCAAACAAACTATCAATTTGCGCCCAGAAATTACCCCGCAAACCCAACCGATTATCCTATTAGGCGGTATGAATGGCGGTGGAAAAACGACGCTGATGGATGCCATTCGCCTCGCCTTATACGGGTCTCGCGCGCAATGTTCCACGCGGGGTAATTTGAGTTATGGCGATTTCCTCACGCAATGCGTCAACCGCCACGCCAAACCCTATGAAAATACCCGCATTGAATTGGCGATCGAACACGTTGACAGTGGTAATTTAGTCGAATATCGCATTGTGCGAACTTGGATGAGAAATCCGAAAGATGGGAAAGATAGCTTAGGAATTCTAACACACGGTGCCCTCAATGATGAATGGAAAGATGACGGTTTAACCAATACTTGGGACGAACATATCGAAAAATTATTACCCTTGGGAATTTCCAGTTTATTTTTATTCGATGGGGAACAAGTCAAAGAATTGGCGGAATTAGAAGCACCACCACCTGTCGTTTACGAAGCCATTCAAAACCTGTTGGGACTCGAACTTCCCGCACGTCTTGCCGCCGATTTAGAAATTTTGTTACAGCGAAAACGCAAACAAGTTGCCAGCATTCAACAACTGGCAAATATCGAAGAAATTGAAGCCAAACTGAAAACTCAGCAAGCAGAACTCGACGCAGCAACTGAGAAATTAACCGAACTAGAACAACAACGAGAACGCGCCGAAAAGCAACAAAAACGCGCCTCCGATAAATTTATCTTAGAAGGTGGTAAAATTGCGGGAGAACGACACCAACTCGATCGCGAACTCGATACGGCAAAAGATAACGTATCGCTGCTGCGTAAAAACTTACGGGAACTGGCAGAAACATCGTTGCCTTTAGGCTTAATCGAACCCTTATTACAGCAATCAAAAGAACAAGCAGAACGAGAACGAAATATCGCTCGATCGCGCATTATTCGCGATGCCATATTACAGCGCGATCGCCGCTTATTAGACTACCTTTCTCAACTCAAAATACCCGATTCTAAAACCGAAAAAATTATAACTTTTTTAGAAACAGAAAATCAACAATTAGAAGTTAGCGACGAACCCCCAATTTTAGAACTTGACGACGAAATTCTCGATCGCCTCCAATTTATCCTCACCCAAGATCTTCCCGCACAAATCGAACTGGCTAAACAACATCGCGACAAATTAGAAAAAGCCGAATTAGAGGTTGAAGCGAAAGAACGACAACTGAACGCAGCAGCACCGCCAGAAGTGTACGAAAAGCTGAAAAATGCCGTTATGGAAACGCAGAAAAACTTTGCTAAAGTTCAAACGCAGTACGAAGCCGCACGACGACACAGAGACGAACTCGATCGCGCGATCGCCAAAACTAAAAAAGAACTTTCAAAGTACAGCGAAAAAAGCATCGAATCTAAAAATGCCAATCACATTATCCAAGCATCAGCTAAAGTCAAAGAAACCTTAAAACTATTCCGAGAAAAGCTAACTCTCAAAAAGCTAAATAAACTCGAGATTGAAGTTACCGAATGCTTTCGCTATCTCCTCCACAAATCCGATCTCGTTCATCGCATCGCGATCGATGCGCACAACTTCCGCCTTTCTCTCTATGATCCCCAAGGACAACCCGTCCCCAAACATCGCCTTTCGGCGGGAGAAAAACAACTGTTAGCGATCGCCTTTTTGTGGGGTTTGGCGCGAGTTTCCGGACGACAGCTTCCCGTCGCAATCGATACACCTTTAGGACGCTTAGATTCATCCCACCGCCAAAATTTAGTCGAACGGTATTTCCCCGCCGCCAGCCATCAAGTTATTCTACTTTCCACCGATACGGAAATTGGTAAAGTCGAATACGAGCAATTGCAAGAACAAGAAGCGATCGCCCGCAGCTATTTATTAAAGTACGATTCTAAACAGCAACAAACGACGATCGAATCCGGTTACTTTTGGTCGAATTGACAGGAAGGAATAGGGCGGTTGAAACCGCGACGACAGGAACTAAAACCGCCTTCGCGGGTTATCGAGTCTGCGAAAGCGGACTTCGTTTCTGTAATCGTTAATTATTCTCGATCGCTTCTCGCCCCAAACCTTTTAAAATTTGCAAAACTGAATAGAGTTCGTTATCCGGATTCACCAGGGAAAATAACCTCGAATTCGCGTACTGAGTTACGGGTTGACGAGTTGCCTTTAAAAACAGAAATTCATTGCCATTTGTCACCATTCCAAATGTCGGTCGATCGATCTCGGGATTACCCAACATATACGCTAAAGCTTGGGGAATTGCTCGCGTTACTGAAAAATCGCTGCGTTTTGACTCAATAACTAACAACCATAGGCGATTTTTTAACACCAATACGTCAATTCTTCCCCGAATGACTAACCCTTCATCTTCTGTTGTTATCTCTATACTAGTTTCAGTTTCCAAGCGAAATGGAGGGCGATAAAATCCCGCTAAATCCAGCAGTGGGGAAATCACCACCATTTTGACGCTATTCTCTAGTATCGGCGGATCTTCCATTAACGCTTCAAAATTGGCTTTAACGCGATCTAATAAATGTTGCTCTGTCTCTGTTAAGGAATCTTGAGCGATCGATCGTTCCAAGAAAAAGTCGGGATCGGGAGATTGCCGAAGCCCGAATTCCTGTTTGAGTTGACCGAGAGTAACTTCTTTGGCTGCAATTGTACGAACCATTTTAAAATTTATGCCGATCTCACGATAATTGTATCGAATTTAGGGTAAAACTAGAGACAACGAAGCAGAAAACAGATCCGTGTTTAGACCTCTCCTTCTCCGTTTAAAAATCCGGCTTCGCGGATGGCAGTTCCTATTAGGAATTACCCTCGCCCTTTGCCTTGCCACATTTCCCGCCTTGACCCAAGAACCTACTCTCACTGGGCGAGAATGGGTGCAACAAGGCATCGATCGCTACGAAAACGAACGATACACCGAAGCGATCGCCCTGTGGCAACACGCCCAACGAGAATTTAACACCACCGGAGACAACTTAGGAGAAGCGTTATCGCTGAGTAATTTATCCCTGGCATACCAACATTTAGGACAGTGGGAACAAGCCCAACAAACGATCGATCGTAGCTTCAACTTATTACAACAACAGGACGATCTTGACGATCCCACCTACTTAGAAATCCTGGGAAAAGCCGCGATCGCCCGAGGTCGCCTACACTGGATGCAGGGCAACCCCGACACCGCCCTCGATACCTGGAAACAAGCCGAAACCGCCTACTGTCAAGCCGGAAGCGGATCGGGCGTTCTTCGCAGTTGGCTCAACCAGGCTCAAGCGCTACAATCGTTGGGGTTGAATCGCCAAGCCCACGATCGCCTGCAACAAGTCTACACCCTGCTACAATCCCCAGATAGCCAGACTTGCGCCTTTGCCGACACCTTCGATCCCGCCTTGCGAATTGTGGGATTGCGAACCTTGGGACAATCCTTGCGGCGATTGGGTTTCCTAGAACGAGATGGCGAACGCTTGGGATCTGTAGAAGTCTTGCAAGCCAGCTTGGAACTGACGCGACAATTTGCCCTTGCCGAAGCCGAACCTGCCGTCTGGCTGGAATTGGGCAACACCCAACGCGCCCTATATGAGAAAATTCGAGCGATGGGGAAACCCTCTACCGCCGCCTCCTACGCCGACGAAGCCACGCAAGCTTACGATCGCGCCGCCACCGCCCCCAACGCCGAAATCGCCCTGCAAGCCCAACTCAACCGCCTCAATTTGGACGTTGCTACGGGAAACCCGGCGGGTATCGCCAATTGGCAGCCAATTCGGCAACAGATCGATCGCCTGCCCCCCAGTCGCCAAAGCATCTACGCTCAACTCAACTTAGCTTGGAGTTTAACCTGCTTCCAAATTCCTAACGTTCCCTCCTGCGGCGAGTCTGAGGAACAACCGCCCGCAACTGAAAATCTTACCCCCACCGAAATCGCCGAAATCGTAGCAACCGCCGCCCAAACTGCCAAATCGATCGCCGATCCCGCCGCCGAATCCTATGCCCTCGGGCAGTTGGGCGAACTCTACGAAGCCACCGGAAACCCCACCGCCGCCGCCGAGTTGACGCAGCAAGCCTTACACCGCGTGGAAGGGTTGCAATTTCTCGAAATCCGCTACCGTTGGGAGTGGCAATTGGGGCGCTTATTGCGAAACCAGGGGAAAATCGAAGATGCGATCGCCGCTTACGAAACCGCCGCCGCCTCTCTGAAATCGGTACGGAGCGACTTACTCACCGTAAATGCCGACATTCAGTTTGCCTTTCGCGATCGCGTCGAACCCTTCTATCGGCAGTTGGTGGAACTGCTACTGCCCGCTAACGACCCCCAACCGCCCCAATTCAACCGCCAAAAAGCCCTTTACTACGTCGAAGAAATTCAATTGGCGGAATTGGAAAACTTTCTGCGGTGCAGTTTGGAAACCTTGGAAGCCATGCCGGGTGACAACTCCAGCGATGCTATTGCTCGACTCATGAGACGAATCGATCGCCTCTTGCAAGACGACGCCGCCTTAGTCTATCCCATCTTATTGCGCGATCGCGTTGCCGTTCTGTTCAAACTCCCCGACAGCGACGATTTAGGCTACTACACCTACGCGATCAACCAAACCGACGCCCAAACCACCTTAAGAAGACTGCGAACCAGTCTCCTCAAACTCAACCGTCCCGAAGATCGCGTTCTTCAATCCCGCAAAGTGTACCAATGGTTTGCCCCCTTATTTGACACTTATCTCCCCTCACATCCCGGCATTCAAACCCTTGTCTTCGTCCTCGATGGCGAATTGCGGAACATTCCTATCGCTGCCTTGCAAGACGATTCCGGTCGCTACGTCGTCCAACGAGATTACGCGATCGCCGTTTTTCCCAGTTCCCAACTCTTCGACATCGCCGCCTCTCCCCATAACTTTCAAGTGTTAGGGGCAGGCATCACCCAACAACTTACCGTCGGCGACTTACCCCCCTTTAGCGCCTTGGCCGAAGTTGAAGCCGAAGTTGCCGCCGTCTCCTCCGTCGATCCCCTCATCGATGCAGAATTCACCGAACAAAACTTAGAACAGTGGGTCGATAAGCGCGACTTTTCCATCGTCCATCTCGCTACCCACGGCAACTTCAGTTCCGATCCCGACGAAACCTACCTCCTCGTCCACGGCATCGATCCCGACAAACCCGCCGGAGAACTCCTCAAAGCCAACGAACTCGATCGCCTCTTGCGCGATCGCACCCGCGATCGACCCCTGGATTTGCTGGTTCTCAGCGCTTGCGAAACCGCCGAAGGCGACAACCGCGCCACCTTGGGATTGGCAGGCTTAGCCGTTCGCGCCGGAGCCAAAAGTACCCTCGCCACCCTTTGGCAAGTCAGCGATCGCTCCACCGTAAAACTGATGGAACAATTCTACCGCCAACTGCAACAAAACCCGCGATCGACCAAAGCCCAAGCCCTCCACCTCGCCCAAAACGCCCTCCTAACCGATCCCAACTTCGACAATCCCTTCTTCTGGGCGCCTTACATCTTGGTCGGAAATTGGCGGTAAGTGAGATCAAAGAATAAACGAAATACCTGTCGCAGTCTTCTTCAGAAGACTTGGGCTATTAGCCTGGGGTTTAAACCCCAGGCGGGTGGTGGCAACAAGTCCGAGTCTCAGTTAAAACGATCAGTAAAGCTCGCGTCCCGCCTGGAACTCAAGTTCCAGGCTAATAAGCCAAACTCCATTAAAATGGACTGAAGAATGCAGAAGCCAAATCTTGGCTACGATAGGCTTTCTTCCCCCTTCTACCTTAAAATCACGGGCAGGGAATGGTGCGTTTCGTGCCTCAACACACCCTACCAACTTCCCCTTCTGCCTTCAAACATTACCGTTCCCAATCCGCCACTTCGTACAAAAAGCGAGTCTGTCCGATTAACTTCCGATTCGCAGACGTACTTTGAACGAACACGGCATACTTTTCTAGATTGCTGGGTTTAATCCGCACCGTCGTTCCCATCGGCAAACCCAACAAATCTCGCGCCGCTTCGCCTTCAAACAAATCTCCCGTCGATCGATCCATCAAAATAATTTCTTTTTTCCCTTGAATGGTTTCCGTTTTAGTAAACTCATAAAAACCGCGTCCGGTTTTAAAAGTCAATCCATTTTCTAGGACGAACGCTTTAATCGAAATATCGCGATCGACCTCTAAAATTTGAAAGCGTCCCGGTGCGACCGATCGCAAATCTGCCGCAGCATATGTCACCGTTTCTTCCCGTTGCAGCAAGGTCGTAAACATCCGGTTCAACCCGCGATTCATCCGTCCGCGATCGACAATTTCTCGCTCGTATGCTTGTAACTGTTCGTCAGAAGATTGTTGGTAACAAACCGCTAAAAACAAATCGGTAATCGCAGCAAACTGGTCGAGATGCAAGTGAAATCCATTGCCCCGTTCGGCAAGTTCTTTGTAAAATAAAGTTGCGTGGGAACGATTCAGCGCTTGCACGCCGTAGATGGAAATGCCTAATTCTACTAATTTATCGGCTTCCTTCCGCCAGTTCAACTTCTGCGGCGTTTGTGCGGGTGCGTGCGGAATATCGTCGCCGATTAAAACCAGGGTTTTAGAACTGTCCGGAGTCCAAGAAAAAGACTGTACTTCGTGCAAAACGAGTTCGTAACATTCCGGGGCATCTCCACCACCCGTAGGTTGTACGTTGGTGACAAATTCGCAAATGGCATCGACATTTCCGGACAGATCGAAGTGTTGGGTCACGTAACTCGATTTAGCATCGCAATAGTCACCATGGGCGACAATCCCAATCCGAATTCCGGGAATTTCATCCAGTAATCGGGTCACGGTATGTTTGATGTTGCGCCGGACTTGGGTGAGGCAGGGATACATACTTCCGGTGGTATCAAAACTGAAAACAACCTCGATATTGTTCCGAGTCATAACAGGAAACCTCACAAGTTCTGAAGCTAAATTTTTACGGTACTGCAAGTGTTTCGCGCGATCGCGTAGCAACTCCAAAGGAATATTGCCCTCGGTTTTAATTCGTGCTTTTTTTCTCTCTACATAACATTATAACTTATATTGATTTTTTCGTCAATATTAAGCGTAAAATGAAAAAGCGATCGAGATCTAGGTCGCATTGCCCATTCCTCGATCGCGATTTAGCAGAAGGCAGAGGGTGTATCGCTCAATTACCCATTACCCATTTACGATCCGCGTTGGATCTCGCGGAAGATTTCTTCGAGAATTTCCGTCGCGCCTTGTTCCCGCAAGCGGTTAGCCAGGTCGATGCCCAGTTGTTCGGCATCCGTTGCCGCGCCTTCCAGGGTATCTTTAATCAAGCGCTGACCGTCCAAACGGGCAACCATACCCGTCAGCGTCAATCGATCGCCTTCTACCACCGTATTCACGCCAATAGGAACCTGACAACCCCCTTCCAAATTCCGCAGGAACGACCGTTCCGCCAAACAACGCCAAGCGGTGGGTTGGTGTTCCAGCGCCTTCAGCAATTCCAACACTTCCGCATCGTCAGCGCGGCATTCGATGCCCAGAGCGCCCTGTCCGACGGCGTGTAGCGAGATTTCCGAGGGAATGACCTGGTGAATGCGATCGCCCATTCCCAGGCGTTCTAGCCCCGCCACAGCCAGGATCAGCGCGTCGTATTCCCCGGCATCCAGTTTCGTTAGTCGGGTATTGAGGTTGCCGCGCACATCTTTAAACTCGAAGTGGGGGTAGTAGTGGCGCAGTTGAGCCAACCGTCTCAGGGACGACGTACCGATCACCGCCCCTGCCGGGAGCGTGTCGAGATTTTTGCCTTGGTGTTTGGCGTGGAGAACCAGGGCGTCGGCGGGGTTTTCCCGTGCGGTGATGCAGCCGAGAATCAACCCTTCCGGCAAATTGGTAGGTAGATCCTTGAGGGAGTGTACGGCAAAATCCGTCTCGTTTTGCAGCATCCCCACTTCTAATTCTTTGGTAAACAGTCCTTTGTCACCAATTTTGGCTAGAGCGACATCGAGGATGATGTCACCCTGAGTAGACATGGTGTGGACTTCAAAAGTGCGATCGGGATAGTGCTTTTGCAATTGTTCTTGCACCCAGTGGGTTTGCACCAGTGCCAGTTGGCTTTTGCGAGATCCGATGCGGATGGTGCGCGGTGGCGTAGAGACGGTTGCACTCATGGACGAGAGAGATAAACGGCGTTCGATACAAGCTCGATCTAGATTACACTACCCAGTGGTACGACTTTCACCAAAACTTTAAGAACCGTAACAGTTAACCGGAGTGGATACACCGATCAAACTGGATTTTCTCGATTTGGGATTGGCGTTGGGAATGATCGCCCTTGCCATCGGGTTGTCGGCGTGGCAGCGTTTGGGATTGGCGGGAAGTTTGGCACTGGCAGCAGCACGGGCGATCATCCAATTGTTGATGCTGGGCATCGTTCTCGAGTTCGTCTTTGCCGGGAAACAGCCGCTTTTGGTGGTGGGTTTCCTGCTGCTGTTATTAACCCTAGCAGCGATCGCGACCCGCAACCGCATCAGTCGGAAAATTCCCCGCTTATTCCCCGTTGTCTGGGTTGCCCTGTTTGCCAGCACAGCGATCGCGTTACTCTATACTCAGGTATTCGTCCTGCGCCAACCCGAAGCCTGGATCGATCCGCGCTATGCCATCACCTTTGGGGGGCTGATTCTGGGCAATACCCTCAACGGCGGAGCGATCGCCGGAGAACGGTTCGTCAGCAGCCTTCAGAACAATCCCTGGGAAATCGAAACCCACCTGTGTTTGGGGGCAACTCCCCAACAAGCGATCGATCGCTATCGCCGGGACGCCATTCGATCGGGATTTCTCCCCACCTTAAATGCCACCATGACCGTAGGATTGGTCGCCCTTCCCGCGCTGACAGGCGGTCAACTCCTGGGCGGCATCTCTCCCTTAACCGCCGTCGCCTATCAAATTGTCGTGGCATTGATGTTAATGCTTGCCAACCTCATCGGTACGGTGGCGATCGTCAACGGTTTATCGAAACTCGTATTTGACGAGGGCGATCGATTGAAATTCTAATGGGTAATGGGTAATGGGTAATCGGGAATTGGCGAGGAAGAACTAACCACTAACCACTAACCACTACCAAATGACAAATGACCAATGACTGATGACCATCTATTTTTACAAAGTCTATAACCCATACGGTTGTTTTTCCAACTTTTCCCCCCACGGCATTCATTTGGATGGGAAAGATTGGCAAACGGTGGAGCATTACTACCAAGCCCAAAAATTTAAGGGAACGGCGGACGAATGGGTCATGCGGGAAATTTGGCAGGCACCGACGCCGGAAGAGGCGGCAAGATTGGGACGGGATAGCTGTCGGACTTATCGTGAGGATTGGTCGGAGGCGAAAACCACCGTCATGCGCCGAGCCGTCTTCACCAAGTTTCTCACCCATGGGGAGATTCAAGCGGTCTTACTGGGGACGGGGGACGAGGAAATTGTCGAGGACTCCCCCAGGGATGATTTCTGGGGGTGCGGGGCGGACAGAACCGGACAAAACCATCTGGGCAAAATTCTGATGAGCGTCCGGGATGAAATTCGGCAAATGAGGCGAGTGGATCGTCCCTGAGATCGCGACTAAAGATCGCTTGTGGGTTGTTTTTAAGATACCATAAGAATATCTAAGAATACATGGGGATCGGCTCTGAAACTGCACGTCAATTGTGGCAAGTTCGATCGATCGGGGTGGTGAGATCGAGATCCCATGATTCGATAAACTCTTCCCGAACCGATCGCTGGAAGAACGCAACGTACAGTTTGGGAAATCCAATTCTCGGTGGGGTGCAAGAGAAAATCGTCACGGGGATCGGGAAGCGATCGCCAAATGTAGCGCCCTAACCCTTGCTCCCGAATTAGCGTAGAGACGATCAAGATCGGGCGATCGACCCGAAACAGCCGCGTCACTCGAGATATAATAACTAATATTAACATATGAGAACGGAATTGATTTCCTATAATGTTGAAACACCGATCGTCAAATCGGCTTGATTGACAAGCGGATATGACAATCCTGAATGATGCTGTCATCATTTGATCGGGTCAATCCTTCAAAAACAGAGAGCGGGAAGAGTCGGAAGAAGGAAAAGAAAGCCCGAACTCCCCGCTGCGACCCAAAAGAGGAATCCCAGGGGTGGAGGGAAGTTTTGCAGCTGTCCTCCGAACTCCACACTTCTCACTCTTCCAATAGACGGGGAACTTTCTTTAAAAATCGGGAATAGTAAAGGTTGAAGCGGGATGGAATATAACGTACAAACGCAGCAAAAACAATTAGAGCGGGAAGTTTTACTGCACCGGATTGCCAACCGCATTCGACAATCGTTAGAACTTAAAGAGATTTTAAGTACCACCGCCGCCGAAGTGAGATCGGTCTTAAGAACTGATCGAGTGATGGTCTATCGATTTTACCCCGACGGCAGCGGCAAAGTCATTGCCGAATCGATTTGGAAACAGCGCTTGCCCTCTCTTCTCGGGTTGAACTTTCCCGCCGACGATATTCCCGAAGAAGCGCGAGAGCAGTTTGTCAAGAGGCGGGTGCGATCGATCGTCGATCGGCAAGCGGGAACCATCGGTTGGAGTCCGCTGATTTCCGAAGAGAGTTCCATGGGAGGACTGGGGGAGTGGGAAAACACCACTCGTCCGCCGATCGACTATCGCCCCCTCGATCCGTGCCACCTCGACTATTTAAATGCCATGGGGGTAGCCTCTTCGTTAGTCGTCCCGATTTCCCTCGAATCGGATTTGCAGACGGGGACGGCGCGTCCGCTTCCCCAATTGTGGGGGTTGTTAGTCTCCCACCATTCCGAACCGCGACCGATTTCCCCAGACGACTTAGATCTGGTGCAGATGGTTGCCGATCGCGTGTCCATCGCCATCGCCCAATCCACCCTTCTCAGCCAAGCACGCGCTAAAAGCCAACGGGAACTCACTATCAACCGCATTTCCACCCTCCTCCACGCTCAACCGACGGTGGAACTGCAAGCGGCACTAGAAGCCACGGTGGACGCCCTGCAAGGCATTGGCGGCAGACTCTATCTGAAGGCAGAGCGGCAATTGTTCGTCTGCGGCGAGCAACCCCAATTGACCGATCCCGTCAAACTCGAGGAGGTGTGGGGGGAAGACTTTCCGCGAGATGCTCAAGCGGTTTGCCAAGTCCGGGCGATCGCCGATTTGTTCCAAGATCCCCTATTTGACGCCTCGATGGCAGCATTTGAACCGACCGTCATTCGCGGTTTGTTGATCGTGTCCTTATCCTACCGCCAACAGCATCTCGGCTACCTGAGTATTTTTCGCGCCAGCGTCACCACGGAGCGATTGTGGGCGGGACAATTTAACCCAGACGAAAAGCAAGTGCGTCCCCGGCGGTCTTTTGAAATCTGGCGGGAACGACAGCAAAATCGAGCGCCAGCGTGGACTCCGGAGGAATTGGAACTCGCTCGTGCCCTCGGCGAGCAGTTTGCCATGGCGATCCAGCAATACCAGCTTTACCAAGAAGTGCGATCGCTCAACACCACGTTGGAATTGCAAGTGCAAGAACGCACCGCCAAATTGCAACAGGCGTTGGAGTTCAGCCAACTGCGCAAGCAAATTACCGATCGAATTCGCAGTACCCTGAACTTGCCAACGCTGCTGGAGACCATCGTGCGGGCAGTCAGATCGGTTCTCGATACCGATCGCGCCGTCATCTACCAAATCCACCCCGATAGTTCCCCCGAGAATCCTGGCGATGTCATCGTCGAAGACGTACGGGGAGGTTGGTCGTCGGTTTTGGGAGTGCAAGAACCCAACAGTTGTTTTGCCGAGGACAACGAAGTCGATCGCACGCATCAAGCGATTCGTCACTTTGAAGCCGGTCAAATTCGCGTTGTCGGCAATGTCGAAGTCGAAGTTGCCAATGCCTGTTACCGCCAGTTTTTACAATCCTTGCAGGTGAAAGCGTGTTTGGTGGTTCCCATCCGTCGGGAGTGGGAATCGCAAGTGTGGGGATTGCTAATCGTTCACGAATGCCGATCTCCCCGCACGTGGCAGCCATCGGAAATCGACCTGCTCGAGCAACTAGCCAATCAAGCCGCGATCGCCATCGGACAGGCGGAACTCTACGAACAAAGCCAACAAGCTACGGAAACGGCACAAGCCGAAGCGGAACGCGCCCGATTGGCGCTCGAAGAGTTGAAACAGGCACAAAGCCAACTGATCCAAAGCGAAAAAATGTCCAGTCTCGGTCAATTGGTAGCGGGGGTGGCGCACGAAATTAACAATCCCGTCAATTTTATCTACGGCAATATTCGACATACCCACGAGTACGTTCAAGACTTGATGAAACTGCTCGAGTGCTACCAGAAATATTATCCGCAACCCCATGAAGAAATTGAGACACTCGCGGATGAGATCGACCTCGATTTTCTGTTGGAGGATCTGCCGAAAATGCTCGATTCTATGAAGCTAGGCGCCGATCGCATCCGCCATATCGTCTTATCACTGCGGAACTTTTCTCGCCTCGATCGCGCGGAAATGAAACCTGTCGATATTCACGAAGGTATTGATGGAACCTTGCTGATCTTGCAGTATCGGTTAAAGGCAAGAGCCGAACGGTGCGAAATTAAAGCAATTAAAAACTATGGAGATTTACCGCTTGTAGAATGTTATGCAGGTCAACTCAATCAAGTTTTTATGAACTTAATTAGTAATGGAATTGATGCTATTGAAGAACAAATCGCGCGAGGAAAGTGCTATTCTCCCTGTATTGAAGTTCGCACTCAGATGCTGCCTGAAGATCGAGTTTCAATTACAATTTCCGATAATGGTTGTGGCATGCCTCGTCACACGATCGAGCGAATTTTTGAGCCGTTCTTTACCACGAAACCCATTGGGCTTGGCACGGGATTAGGTTTATCAATTAGCCGTCAAATCGTGGTTGAAAAACACGGTGGAAAATTTGAATGTATATCGGAAGTTGATCGAGGAACTAAGTTTATCATTGAAATTCCCAGAATTCAAGCCAATCATCCATAACCCTATTCCTTCTGAAACCAAGCGGTTAGGGCGATCGCCAACGCATCTGCTGCATCGTCAGGTTTGGGAAGATCTGCTAAATTTAGCTCTCTGGCTACAGCCATTTGTACGTCCTCTTTACTAGCATTTCCGTATCCCGTCAAAGCTTGCTTGACCTGAGCGGGTGTAAATTCGAGAATCGGTAAGTTATGCTGGGCTAAAACTAATAGAATTACTCCTCTTGCTTGAGCAACTAAAATGGTATTTGCCATGCGATAAAAAAATAAATTTTCGATAGCGATGCGATTGGGCTTAAACTCGCCAATCAAAGCGTGTAAATCGTCATAAATCGTTTGTAATCTTTGACCGATATCTTGTTTTGCTGGAGTTTGAATAACACCAAAATCGATCGCCTGAACTTCATCTAACTCCTTCCCTCGATTTCGACAAGAAATTATCCCAAATCCCAGGGTGGCTAAACCTGGATCGATGCCGAGAATACGAAAATTCATGAATGGGTAATGGGTAATGAGTGATGGGTAATATAGCGTTTCTCAATAGGATGAGGTACGTTCGATTCACCCGAATTGTAGGGGAAAATGGCATTCACCCTTCTTCTTCCTTCCACGTGTACCGCACCCACCTGAAAATTTATTTAGTATTTTAAATCAGAAAGTTAGCACGAATAACCAATATCCAAAAAACAATAGAGAGTATGATGCTTGGGACGGTTGGGAAAGCAACAATCCAGCGTGTTCCTCAATATAAACGATCAAGCGAAACTCCCTCACCAAATCCTCAAAATCTTGACTCACACTAGGACGTAGAACCCGATCGAATGCTTCGTTCGCAGGAGAACAAAATTGTGAATACAAGTCCTAAAGTTATAGGAATTGTCGGTAGCTATCGCAAAAATGGCTACATCGACACAGCCGTTACCGAAATTCTAGCCGCTGCCGCCCATCGCGGCGCTCAAACTCAAAAAATTTACCTTCAAGATCGACCGATCGAATTTTGTACCAATTGTCGCGCCTGCATGCAGGAACCCGGAACTCACCGAGGAAAATGCGTCCTCGAAGATGAAATGGATAGCATTTTAAAAGAAATCGAAAGTGCCGATTCCCTGGTTTTGGGCGCACCCGTCAATTGTGGGAATATCAATGCACTGACGCGACGATTTCTAGAACGGTGCGTTTGTTATGGCTATTGGCCCTGGGAGGCTCCCGCACCTAAGCCTCGAAACCCAGTCAAGCACAAAAAAGCCGTTCTCGTTTCGTCGAGTGCCGCACCCGCTTGGATGGGTCGGTGGATGACCGGAGCGTTAGGGGCTTTGAAAAACTTAGCGAACATTCTGGGAGCAAAACCTGTTGGCGTTCTCTGGATGGGTTTGGTGAAACCGCAAGAAGTCGAACTTTCCGATCGAACCCGAAAAAAAGCTCGGCAATTGGGACAGAAATTAGCCGCTTGAAGGGCGATCGCCGCATAATCCACTATAAAGTGCTTAAAAGCCCGATTTTCAGAAAAATCGGGCTTTTTGATGCTTTTCTATCATTAACATATAGCTACGGTTAGTCAGGTGGCTCCACTTTGCCCAATCTCCTAAAACCCGGAATCTCAGACCGGAAAGGTTTTCTAGAACTGAAGGCTAAAAGCTAATTGCTGACAGCTATAAGCTTGAATTTCAGTCATTTAAACGTGCTACCTCAAATGTGCTAACTCAAATGAGTTTCGCTCGAAATAGCGACTGGTCAAAATTTTCAAGAAGTTGTTACACCTAGGACAGTAACGACATCTTCATGTAAGGAGTTACGCGATGTTGGACACGGAAATGATGTATCGGGAATTTGAAGACGAGTTTGAAGACGAGTTTGAGGACGAATACGAAGACGAATTTGAGGGCGAATTTGAGGACGAATTTGAAGACGAGTTTGAAGACGAATTTGAGGGCGAATTTGAAGACGAGTTTGAAGACGAATTTGAGGGCGATTATGAAAGCAAGCGCGATCGCCGACGGAAACGACGCCGGAGAGGTTTGAAACGGTTCGGCAGTTTCTTCAAAAAATTAGGTGGTATTGCCAAAAAAGTCGCCCCGATCGCGGCTCGAGTTGTCGGCACAGCCGTTGGCGGACCCGGCGTGGGAGCGGCGGCTGGGAATATTGCCGGAATGCTCGCCCGCGAAGGAGAATACGAGTACGAACTCGAGGGGGAATTTGAAGGCGAATTCGAGGATGAATTTGAGTACGACTACGAGGGTGTTTCCGAGTACGAAGCCGCCGTTGCCGACGTGCTAGCTGATGCTGCCAGTAAAGTCAGTAGCGAAGCCGAAGCCGAAGCCCTCGCTGGCGCCTTCACGGCTAAGATTATGCCCATCAAATCCTCGGCGATGGCGCGCGTGCAGCCGGCGATCGTCAACGGTGCGGCGAAATTCACCCGCGCCATGCGGAAATCGCCCAAAACGCGCATTCTCGTGAAAACCGGTCCGGAAATCGTTCGCCGCACGAACCACGTCCTGAAAAAGCTAGAAGCCAAAGGGAAGAAACCCACCCGCGCGTTGGCTGGCAAAGTGATGGCGATGCAAACCCAGAAAGTCTTGGGCAGTCCCAAAACTTGCGCCAAGGCGATCGTCAAATCCTCTCAGAAAGCTCGCAAGATTGCCAAAAAGCCAACTATGGCGATGCGATAACCGGGCGAACTCCCCAGGCGCAGAGCCTCGATCGGCGTTCGACCTTTTCACGAGACAAGTGCGTGAGCTGACGGCTGACGGCTATGACGAAGGATAAAACGGCAATGTATCGACTTTTCGATCCCCAACTCAACGGTTTCGACGCAGAACCGATCGCCTTTTCCCTGACAACCGGGACAGTTGGGCGATCGAGAGCAGAAACCGCACTGCCCAACCTCGACGCTTGGTTGAGGGTACAAGCGCTCAATGTCACCCGACACGGGGCGGCGTTGCGTCCGTTTCGGTTCGACGAGTTCGGTACTGGGGAAGCCAGTCCTTCGGGCGCCCATATCGAGGCAGCCAACGAGACGATCGCCAAATTGCGATCGCACCTGTTGAAAATCTCTCGCCAAATGGGAGTCAGCACGGAAATTGCCTTAGAAAATCCCGATTCCGATCGACTCCGGCAATTCCTCGCTCGCAAAGACTCCGCCCAAGCCTGGGTTCGCGCCGTCGAAAAAATCTGGGACTTCTACTTCGAGTTATTCGGACAGCGGCAAACGCGCTTCGGCAACTGGCTGATGGGCGCCGATCGCATTGCCTTAGATTGCTATCAGGTCATCTACATGGGGTTAGGGGTTGCCAAATCCATTCCCGCACCGGGTCCGTATACCTACATGGAAACGGGTTTTTCCCCCGCTTCCTTCCGTCGGGGTATTCCCTTAAGCCGACTGGAAAAACAGATCAATCCCTTCCCCCTCATTCAACTGCCCTATCACCGATTGGTCAATCCTTGGACGCTGGGGGCAATTTTACACGAGGTTTCCCACGCCCTGCAAACGGATTTGGGGATGCGAAAAGCCTTACCCAACGCGATCGCCCGTCGCTTGCTAAAAGCCGGGATCGATCGATCGGTGGCGAAGGTGTGGACGCGGTGGCACAGCGAAATTTGGGCGGATTTATCCGGGTTACTCCTCGGCGGTCCGGAAATGCTGGGTTCGTTGATGGATATCTGCGCGCGATCGCCCAAATCTAGCTTACACTTCCGAGGCAGCGATCCCCATCCCACGCCCTATCTCCGCATTTTCATCAACGCGGAACTGCTGCGCCGCATGGGTTTCCCCAAAACCGCCCGCCGTTACCTGCGCCTGTGGCAGAGCCTCTACCCCGATCCTCGTGCCGGGAACATTCCCTCCCCGATGCTGGCAACGTTTCGATCGGCTTGTCAAATTGTCGTCGATACCGTTTGTTTTACGCCCTATGCCGAGTTGGGAAACAAAACCCTGGTGCGGGTTATCGGCTTTCAACCGCAGCACCAACGGGCGATCGCCGAAGCCGGAAAGCGCCTCGCAGCCGGAAACGATCCGGGGATTATTCCCGAACGGTTTTTAATTGGGGCATCCCGTTGGGCGATGGCACGGCAGTTAGCCGAACCGAGGGCAATTACCGAAAACTTTTATCGTGCGTTGGCGAAGCGGTGAGGGCAATTCGCGATCGCCTTTTGAATTCAATTTTGGGCTGGCGATCGCGACAAACCGCAACCTAGAAACCCCGCCAGCCAAATGTGCAAGGAGAAATAACGATGATAACTTTTCGCATTCGCGGTCGAGTCGTCAAGCTCGTAGAAATAACTGAAACCGATGAAAATGGCTCCGAGCAAACCACACAGATCCCAGAATATGAAGCAAGTCTCCGGATTGAAGTCTGGGACAAAGACGAAAGATTTGACGATCGCCTCGGCAGCGACAAAACGGATTCCCAGGGCTATTTTGAGATTCAATTTACCGACGAAGATGTTCGGCAAGAAGATCGAGAATTGGAATGGTTGCCCGATATTTTCTTTCGGGTGTATCGCGGCAGTCAATTGCTAGGCGATACCCAGGGAGAAGAAGGTCAGCAAATTCTGTGGAATACAGTAATTGATAAATTTAACCCAGAATCGTTGAATCCAAGACAACAACTTCGAGTTGGCGAGACGGATTACTATATCCAAGACTTAAACGGTTGGATTATCCCAGAACCGGATCGGGGCGATCGCAAACCCAGTTCTGAAACTTCGGACAATGCCTGCAAAGGTCAAGTCGTTGATATTCTACCCACCCTCGATCGCATTTCCCAACTCGGCAGAACGACCGCAGGCACTCCCACCAACCGTACGGGCGGATCGCTGCAACAAATTTTCGACAGTGCAGCCCAGCGGGTGTTGGGCAGAACCCTAAGTGCGGACAATATCGCGGCGTTCCGGGCATCCTTGAGCCAAGCCTTCACCCCCCAAGAAAGCAACGGAAATACCACCTACGTGTGGACTCCAGGCGCTTATACGGTACAAAGCGAACTGGGCGGGGCGCTGACCGGAGCGCAAGCCAGTTTGTATCATCGCGCCAAAGCTGCCCTCGAGCAAATTATCCCGTTGTTGGATCGGCTTTATGCCCTCGATCCGTCGGCAGACGAGCAGAATATGGACGCCATTCGGGCGATCGTGCGGACAGAGGCGATCGAGTTAGTCAACGAAATGGGAACTCAGGGCGGGCCCCGCGCTCAGCGTGTCGAAAGTTTGTTTCAACTGCTCCTGGGGAGTTCCGAAGAGTCGCGACTTCCCGAACAACTCGGCGGACAACTCCAAGACTTGGCAGCCATTTTCGGACTGTCTCGCTCTCGGATTAATACCGTGGAAGAAGAGCAAAATTACAGCAATTTCTTGATTATTCGAGATTATCTGGTTTCCCTGCGAGGCAGTTGGAATGCGTTTATCGGCAACTCGGGGGCGGGGGCTTACGTGGGAACGCAACTGGTGTTGCTCTCCCAAGCTTTAGCCGTCGTTGCCGAATCGGTGCAAGAGACGTACCGCATTATGGAACTGGTGTTCCTCGGACCTGCCGAACGCCAAGCGGTTCAACTGAAGTTCCATCTCGCACGCGCCAACGAAGATGGGTCTTTCCCCTTACCCGACGGCAACGATTATACAAATCCCGCGCAACTGACCCCGCCGATGAGCGTGGAAGAGTTACTGTCGTGGGTCGAGGGTTTTGCCACCAAAGAAGGGCCCACCTTAGCGCGGATGGGCGGCAAATTAGGCGTTGCCAAAGTGCTAGCCCAAACCGCCGATCGCCTGATGGTGTTGGTACAAGCGGCATCCTACGCACCCGTCCAGAATGCGGCATTCAAGCGTCAGGGGGTCATCTGCGCCCTGCGAGATTTAGCCTTCCAGTTATATGAAGTGAAGCGTTTGGCTCGAGAGTTGATTCCGCCAACGATCGGCGATCGCGATGCCGACGACTCCAGGGATATTGTGCGATCGCTACGGGGAGGCGTCGGAAATGATACACAACCCGGATTGTTCGATTAAAAACCCCATCGCTTCATCCATTCAGCCAGGAGATTTGTTATGACCACCGCCGGAGAAAACCGAGAATTTTACGATCGCCTGGGGGCATTTCACGAAAAACTGATCGAAGATCTCGCCCCAGAGTTGATCGAAAACCCCCGCCTTGCCGACGCCATCACCGAACGCCTAGAAAGCATCCGCACCCAAACCGAAGCCGATGCCCTCAAAACCAAAGCCCCTCCCGATGGTGGATTGGCGGGTTTAGTCGGCATCGGTGCCGAAGCAGCCGGCAATTTAGAGGCAACGCGCTTGCCCCAAGGGGTCGAAGACTACGACGAAACCGTAGCCTCCGGGCGCATTTTGGCGATCGCCGATCTCTACTACCTCTACCAGCACGAGCGCATCGGCGTCTTCCGCGTCATGCAGAAGTTACAGGAACTCTTTAGAGCGGGAACCGTACGATTATCGAGCGGGGAGGGCGCCTACGGACTCTATCGGTTTGATCGCCGCCGCATCCTCCGCTACACCAAAAAAGAGCGCTTCCAAACCTACCGCCGCGCCCTCGGATACACCACTGCCGCCCCCATGCGCGGCGCCAAACCCAATACCCCATTCCACGGTCAGTTTACCCAATTTATCGGTGCGGTGGCGGAGTATTGGCGCGATAAACGCATTTCCGACGTGATTCGCGATCGCGCCTACGACCCCAGTTTTGGCAGCGTTGCCACGGTGCGACGGGCGGGATTGGATTTACGCAACAACCTCAAACACGCCTCCTACGGTCATATCAGCGTTTTTCGCGTGGAGGTGCTGCAACTGCTCGACGAAGCCTTCCGCATTTTGGGCGCACCGGACGTACTGCGGTTATTTGGGGCAGATAACGCCTGGGATGTCGTCGAAGAAATCATGCGCCGCTACTGCAACCAAGAAATCGAAGCCTCCCCGCGCCACCGCATGGCAGTTTCCGGGCGCAATATCATCCGCTGGCTGGCGATCGGACACGTCCTCAAAAGCTCCCAGGCGCAGTTTGAAGCACTGCTGCAAGAAATTGCCAACGATGCCGAAGAATGGCTCACCAGTGCAGAAACCTTGGGAATTGCCTATCGGGGCGATCGTAAAGCCGTCGTTCCCATTTCTCCCCGTCGCAATGGTAGTCGGAATTTGAGTAGTGCCGATCGCTTTTAAAAGCTAAACCCGCCAAACCTTATACGAACACACCTTTGGAAAGGAAAGAGTACGGAAAATGTTACCCGATCTCCGAAACCTCGATACAGAACTCGAAGAACTCCTAGAGTTCGAGGGTGCTGACCTGGAATTACTGTTAGAAAGCCCTCTAGAAAATCCCTTCCTCGCTGCCCGAGAATCAGAATTGGAGTGGGAAGAATTAGAAACTCAACCCGAGAGTCCCGCCGAAAATCCTTTCTTGGCAGAAGGAGAAGCCGGAGCCGAATTTGAAGGAGATTTAACCGCTAACTTTAGTTTGCAGGAGTTTGCCTCTCGAGGCACGCCCGTCCCCTCGCAGTACCGAGCCAACGTCCGCCGGTTAGCGCAAAACCTCCAGGTTCTCAGGGATCGCCTGGGCGCGCCAATTACCGTGACCTCTGGCTATCGCAGCCCCACCCACAACCAACAAGTGAGAGGCGCAACCCGCAGCCAACACCTGCTTGCTAAAGCCGCCGATATTCAAGTCAAAGGCTATACGCCCAGCCAAGTTTACTGCGCGATCGAAAGCTTGATTCGCCAGGGCAAAATGGTTCAAGGGGGATTGGGAATTTATCGCACCTTCGTTCACTACGACATTCGGGGTTCGAGGGCGCGTTGGAAAGGCAGCGGTATCTCTGCTTATCCCTCCTGTAATGGCAGTAGTAGCGGCAGTTCGCCCCCCTCAGCAAGTCCGGCATTTGACGTAGCCCGAGCTGTCGTCCGCAATCGCGAGTGGGCTCGACGATTGGGGTGGCAAGCCCATTACGACGAGATCGTCCGCCTGCTGCACGATCGACCTTTCACGCCCAACGAAGAAGCATTCGCGGAGTTGGTCTATCAATGGCAGCGCCAAAATCGCTTGACCCCCGATGGCATTATCGGACCGAATACTTGGGCGAGAATGAAAGCGGCTTTAGGCATCGCTTCGCCAGGTTCGAGCGGGTCGGGAGGAACGGCAACTGCGTATCCCTACGGTCCGAAGTGGCGATCGCAACGTCCGCCGGGACTGCCCGCCACAGCCCGCACTGCGAGCCAGAGCGGTGCCGCGTTGCCCGATATCGAACGGGTCGCCCGACAGCACAATTTAGGCGAAACGTTTGTCAAAACTGTCAAGCACTTGGCAACAACCGAAAGCGGCGCCATGTATGCCCGTCCAGCTAATATTTTTAACGTTCTTCCCCCTTCCCAACGGGGTGGAAAACCTTACATCAGTGCTTGGGGGGTTTTCCAATTCAATCGAGATGCTTGGAGAAGCTTGCCCGGTGTGGCTAATACGGCGTTTCCTTGGGAAAGTACGCCCTCCGAAGAAATTACTCGCCCGATTCGCCGCTATGCAGAACTGTTTGCCGAAGTTCGTCGTGCGGGTGGAACCCCAATTGATGCGGCGCGAGGGATTCGGTTGTGGCATATGCAGCCAAATGGTTTGTACAAACCTTATTTGCGTCGGGGCAAACAGTCAGGTTTTTCGGCAGCTTGGCAACAAGTTCCGGCGAAATACCAAGCCCGGATTGATCGCCATTTACGCAATGCCGGAATCTTGTAAATTTGACAATTTACCCATTCAAAGCAGGCGATCGTCCGGATTTTATCTCTCAATATATGACGCGCGATCGCCTCTCTACTCACATCTTGCACCAGCTACGATCGCCCGCCTGGGGTTTAAACCCCAGGCTAATAACTCAACTCCATTAAAATGGACTCTTTATCTGTTCGAGTATTATATTTGAAGACTTGAGCTATTAGCTTGGAACTTAAGTTCCCCTCGTGATTCTGAGTCTTACCGATCGAGGTGCAAGATGTGAGTCTACTCGATCTGGCTTCTCACCCAATTCCGAAACGTTCTAATTAGCTCTAAATAATCGATCGTTCCCACTTGCTGTAAAAATTCACCCATTTTTGAAATCGAGACATTCGGAAAAAACTGACTTCGCTCTGCATCGATATACGATCGATCGTGCAGTTGCTTAATCGTTAACGCATTATTCCGATAAATCCAGACTTCAGCTACTCCCAAATCTGCATAAACGTGGAGGCAATTCTCCGAACTGCTGGTAACATCAATTTCTACAACTAAATCCGGTGCGGGATCTTCGGCTAAATCCAGTCGTTTTTTCCCGAAAACGGCATCGATATTGCGAATGTAGAAACATTCGTCGGGTTCTGCACCGCTGAGTTCGGGACGCTTGAAAGTCGTCGAACCCAGGGGTTCGATCCGAAGGTCTAACTCCTCTGCCAAAGTTTCCACAAAACGTCCCATCGTTCTCTTGTAGCGTTCGTGTTCTGGGGAAGGAGCCATAATTTCTAGATTGCCGCGATTGTAAGTGAGGCGCAAACGCCGATGGCTGAGCTCTTCAAGGAGGGTTTCGTAGGTTTGCCAACTAATCCCCGATAAGTGAAGGATTTCTGTGGGTTGGGTGGGAGCAGTTGCCATCATAATAGGATTCGCTCTAGAGTATTTTTATTTTATCAATTTGGACTCGATCGATCTCGAAGATTACTTCTGAAAATTGTCGATTTGCCAAACAACTGAAAGATTCTTTTATACACTGATCGCCCCAACTTCAAAGCGATCGACTCATTTCTGAGACGAATCTTTTTTCCCCGGCAACTTCGTCCCCATCTCCGTCCAAGCGGATAAAAAGAGATAGCCAATCAGAACGAGAACGCCAATTCCAAACGCAAGTAAGTCGTTCATTCTAGGAGTTGCCGGAGTAAGTGGATAAGACTACAGAATAGATGAGATGATGAGATAGGAAAGAAAGTAGGGAAGCAAACAGTGACCAATAACCAATAACTAATAACCCATAACCAACCTCAAACCCCAAACCCCAAACCCCCAACACCAAATGACTAATACTATATTCGATGACTGGCACGTTATCGGCGCCGATCGAGATTTCCCCGCCGGAACGGTTAAATCGGTGCGGTTGTTGGGACGGGATTTGGTGGCGTGGTGCGGTGCGGACGGACACTTGCGGGTGTGGGACGATCGCTGTCCGCATCGGGGCGCTAAACTGTCGGGAGGCAAGATCGAGGACAATACCCTTATTTGCCCCTATCACGGCTTAGCGTACGATATCGGGGGACACTGCATCCGCATTCCAGCACATCCCGACCTGTCTCCTCCGGCGAGAATGCGATCGGTTGCCTATGCTACCCAACCGCGTTACGGGTTGTGGTGGGTGTGTTTGGGGAACCCAGAAGCTGCGGAAATTCCCCCGTTTCCCGAATGGGACGATCGATCGTATCGAAAATTTCTCTGCGATCCCTACACGTATTGCAGTAGCGGTTTGCGAGCGATCGAGAACTTCCTCGACGTCTCCCATTTTCCCTTCATTCACGATGGATTTTTGGGCGATCGCCACCATACTACCGTTTCCGACTATCAAGTCAACACCGACGAAATGGGGCTGGAATTGCGCGACGTGCGCGTTTGGCAACCCGACCCCGACGGTACGGGAAACGGCGGCGAAGTCACCTACAACTACCGCGTTTGGCGTCCCCTGGTTGCTTCCTTCGTCAAACAATCCCCCTCTGGTTGCCTCGCCATTTTCTTCGCCGTCACCCCCGTGGAGGAAGAACTGTGTTTGGGGTGGATGTGGATTGCCATGAACTACGGTTGGGACTTGCCCGAATCCGAACTGCGCCAATTTCAGGATACCGTCGTCCGCCAAGATATCCCCATCGTCGAATCCCAAGTTCCCCGCCGCCTCCCCCTCGATCTCCGTGCCGAAGTTCACCTGCCGTGCGATCGCGCTTCGATCGCCTATCGACAATGGCTCAGCAGTCTCGGCGTCTGTTTTGGCGCGATTTAACCTCGACAGGACTTACGCAGCCACGCGACTCATGGGGGTGATGGTGCGTTACCCTCCGCGCTTCACACCCTACAGATGAAGGCGTTGCGTAAGTCCTACTCGAACCGTACCCGCGTTTTCCTTCCTGGGGTAGATGCTCCAGCCTTGAGAAATCGAATACCTTACACGATGAAGTCTCATATTCCGCAAATCAGCTATCTCCAAGCAGGCAGAGAGGTTTCCCCAAATCGTGCAATGCAGGTAGCGCGATCGCAAAGCGGCTCCTTTGGAGCATCGAAACCATCCGTGTGAGGTATTTATGCAGTCTCGTCTGTGGAAGCTCTGGTCGATCCAAAAGCAAAATTGGTTGGACTTTTGGCACGCGCATAGCGGCGACTGGCACTGGTTAGCCGAAAAACCGATGCCGATTGCCGGATTGAATCGACGGTTGTGGCGGATCTCCGTCGCCTCGTTCAGTTTCTGTTTGTTGCTGACGCTTTCGAGTACCATTGCGACGTTGGGACTCCTCGCCAATAGCGTTGCTACCATTATCGGCGCGATGATTATCGCCCCGTTGATGGGTCCGATGGTCGGGATGGCATACGCCATGGTGGTAGGTAATCGGCGGCTGTTGCGCCGCTCTTTTCTGACCGCACTGACGGGGGTCATTCTCACGATTGTCACCTCGGCGGCGATCGCTTATACCATCGGGTTGCGAGCGGTGGGATCGGAAATTTTAGCCCGTGCCAACCCCACGTTAATCGATTTAGGAGTGGCGCTGGCAGCGGGTGCAGCGGGTTCCTTTGCCAACTCGCGCCGCAGTATTGCCGATGCGCTGCCGGGGGTTGCCATTGCCGTTGCTTTGGTTCCGCCGTTAAGCACCATCGGTATTGGCATCGCGTTGGGTCAGCAGAGCTTGGCAGTCGGGGCGCTGCTGTTATTTTTAACCAACTTTACGGCGATCGTCTTTAGTGGTGCTTTGGTGTTTCTCCTTCAACGCTACGGCAATATCCAAAAAGCCCAGCGAGGACTTTCAATTTCCGTTTTTCTATTATTTTTATTAGGTATTCCCCTGGGATTTTCCTTGAAAAATTTGCTCGTTCAAGAAAATGTACGGCGCAATATCGGAGATTTAATTCGCCGTCAGACGCTGACATTTGCCGATCGGGACATTCGATCGATTCGTGTTCGCGATTTTCGCGGCGACGCCCTCTTTGTCGAAATCGAAATTTCCGCACCTTTCGGTTCTATTTCCCCACTACAAGTGAATTTAGTGCGAGACTTTCTGTCGCAGAAATTGGAAAAACCGATCAACCTGCAAGTGCGTGCAATTCCCATCGAAATTTTAGAATCCGAGCCAACTTCCATCGATGTTCCCTAGAAGTAGGGATGCAATTTCGAGCGATGAAAATTGGCGATCAAAACCCATCCATAAAGTTGTCAGTGGTTCGTTACCCATTACCTACTTTAACAACCGGGTTTTTTCACGTTGTAATCTTCGTGGGATAAGACCTCTTGGGGAACCGTCGTCGTACCGTTGTCGTGGCAAATCATCCGATAGTTGCGCGTAATGGGAATGCTGATAATATCTCGGTTGTGGCGCAGGCGTTTCCCGCCAAATTCTCGATAATCCTGTCCGGCACTCAAGGCAGCAACGATCGTCCGCGACTTAACGACTACATGAGGCGGTAATGCCGTCAGGTCGATGGGATCTTCGGCAAACAATGCTTCCCACTGAATTTTTTCCATGCGCTTCTGCGCCCGATCTTGCTCTTGCTGCTCCTTGAGCGCCTCTTCTTGAGCGCATCGGTGGCAAATTTGACCGTAGCCTTTGTGACCGCAGGGAAATGTTTTTTTACGTCTTTTAGGCATAAACCAGTCGTGTTGGTTTAAACCCACACCTGAATCAAAATCACCGAGACCATAGCTACTTAGCACGATGTTGCTGGGAATCTTCAGTCAGATTCCCCTTTAATTATGCTACTGGAAAACGCGATCGCTTAACAGGGGGAGCCGAGGAGGCAGGGAAAGGAGGACACGGGGACACGGGGACACGGAGATCGTGATGTGAATGCGAAAGCGCAAATCCTCAAATGACAAATGACCAATGACAAACCCCAAACCCCAAACTCCCAACCCCAAACTTCAACAAACGGGCATCTTCTGATAGACCTGTTCGATGGTTTGTGCCAGGTGGCGCATTCCCGTTGCGATCTCGTCGTCAGTGGCAGTGAGACTCACCCGGATGCACTGTTTGGCGTGTCGCCACTCTCCTTGAAGTCCGGGAAAGAAGGGTTCGCCGGGAACGACGATAACACCCGATCGCTTGATTTCTTGGTACAATTCCCAATCGGTCATCGGTAAGTCTTGGAACCACAACCAGGCAAAAATCGCCCCTTCACCGCGATGGAGGAACCAGGGTACGTCTTTGGGCATGGCTTCGTGAAGGGTGGCATCTACCACGTCGAATTTCTTCTGGTAGTGGGGGCGCACCACGTTGGCGGCAATTTCTCCGAGAGCGCCCGAAGCAATGGCTCGTGCGGCGATGGCTTGTCCGTACCGCGAGGAATGGATGCACAAATTGGTTTGGAAGGATTCCAACACCCGAATTAGGGGTTCGGGTCCGATGGCAACGCCAATGCGCTCTCCCGGCAATCCCGCTTTCGACAGGCTGAGACAGTGAAGGATATTCGGTCCGAAAATCGGCGTCATTTCCGTAAAATTCAAGGCGGGAAAGGGCGGTGCGTAGGCGGAGTCTACCAGTACGGGAATATTGTAGGTTTCGGCGAGGGCGGCAATTTGGCGGACTTCCGTATCGCTGAGGACGTTTCCGGTGGGGTTGCAGGGACGGGAAAAGATAACGCAGCCGACGTTCTCGTCGATTTCTAGCTGGCTGAAATCGGGGCGGTATTTGAATTGATGGTTGGCGGCATCGATGTCTAAGGTGGGCTTGTAGGACACCAAGGCTTCTTTGACTAAGCTGACGCCGCCATAGCCGGTATAATCGGGACTCAGGGGTAAGACGATGCGTTTGAGTTGGCCGTTTGCGGTGTAGCCGCCGAAAGCGTTGGCGGCGTAGAAGTAGATGGATTGGCTTCCGGGGGTAATGAGGATGTTGCGATCGGTCAAACTCAATCCATAGCGGCGGTTGAAGTCATCGCGAATGGCTTCGATCAAAGGTTGGTATCCTTGGGAGGAACCGTAGCGGCACACCACTTCTCCGTAGTCGGAACTGGCAAGGAGTTCGGCAGTGCAGTCGCGCCACAATTGCTCCACTTCCGGCAAAATCACCGGATTTCCCGCACTGAGATTAATAAACTCTCGTCCTTGCCCTGCTTGTAACGTTTCGATGATATCCTTCATAATTGCCCGCACCCCAGTCAGGTGGGACATTTGTTCGCCAAATCGAGTCAGAGCAGGGTTCATAGCCGTTCGGATCGTAAGTGTGGATGGGGTCGCGATACTCCTACGGAGTCGCTTGGCGATCGCAGCCTTTTCAAGCTCGGCACGCGCATCGCATTGTTTTTTATTGTGTCCTATCGTAGCCTAGGCGACAATTGCCGAGGAAAGACGATCGCGGATCGATACGAGACCGATCTCCAGACCGACTCGATCGGTTGGGCAAATGCGCGTCGGACATAGCGGTAAGATTAAAAGTGTTAATTTATGGTTATATACCACTTTTGGGAATCGCGATCGGTAATTGGGTCTGAAAAATCTACCGAGCGATCGCTCGCTGTTGTGCCTAAAATCGAACCCACAGATGCCGAAGCGTTCCCTGGGTTGATTCGCTATTTGGGGGCGATCGCACTTCGCGATGGAGTTGATTTCAATCCTGTATTTTTGTCATGGATGTTTCACCGATTGAAAAATTGATAGAAAATAAAATCGGCTTAGAGGGCAGTCGGATTAATTCCCACCATATTGCCAAGGTCACGATCGAACGCATGACCACTTTGCAACAACCCGATTTAAATGCCTACATCCAGTACCTACAGAATTCTCCTCGAGAATTTGAAGCACTTATTGAAAGCGCCATCGTTCCCGAAACTTGGTTTTTTCGCGATCGAGAAGCCTTCAACTTTATGAAGTTGTACGTTAAATATACGTGGTTACTATCGAAAGCGAGCAAGGTTTTGCGAGTGTTAAGTGTTCCGTGTTCGACCGGAGAAGAACCTTATTCCATCGCGATCGCTCTGTTGGAAAGCGGTTTGACTCCCAATCAGTTTCAAATTGATGCCGTTGATATCAGTAAAGTTGCACTCAAAAAAGCTCGAGCTTATACCTACTCAGAAAATTCATTTCGGGGGAATAATTTAGAGTTTAAAAGTCATTATTTTAAAAGACAAAAATGTCAATATAAACTCTATGATTGGATCGCTAAAAATGTGAATTTTAGTTGGGGAAATTTGCTCGATCCATTATTTTTAGTCGATCGCCAACCCTACCATATGATTTGGTGTCGAAATTTACTCATCTATTTAAATCGAAACTCTCAAAAAAAGGCATTTCAAGTTTTAGATAGATTGCTCTTGCCTGAAGGCTTTTTGTTTTTGGGATACGCAGAATTAGGCACGATCGAAAGCGATCGGTTTGTATCGGTTCGCCATCCTCGCGCATTTGCTTATCGCAAAGTTGCCACATCTAACTTAAAATCAAACTTCAACAAGAGCGATAAAAAAATCCGAAAAGATCCGAGTCGAGCGATGGCATCCAGCTCTTTTCCTACCTCCTCGCCGTCACCCCTTCAACCCCCATCCCATACTCCCCAAAGTTCTGTTTCTCCAACCGACCTTCAATCTGCAAGGCGTTTAGCCGATGAAGGAAAATTAGAGGAAGCAAAATCCCACTGCGATGCTTACATTCAACAGCACCGAACGAGTAGTGAAGGATTCTTATTACTCGGTGAAATCGAGCAAGCTTTAGGTCGTAACGACATTGCCGAAGCTAATTTGCGCAAAGCCGTTTACTTAAACCCCAATTGCTACGAAGCCCTCGTACATCTGGCACAATTACAAGAACAACGCGGGGACGATCGCAATGCTACGATTATCCGCCAGCGCATTCAAAGACTTTTAGAAACTTCATAAAAATATAAATATACCCAGTCCTAGATGGGCAGTTGACAAGTATGATAAGATTCCGGATTGATCGCCAATTTATTTTTACCCCTCAACTCGATCGCAGTTAACTTCATTTTTTAGAAAAACGTATGTTTAAAAACTGGACAGTCGAACAGCGAATGTTGTTATCTTATTTGGTCATTGGCGGACTGTTTTTTTTCGTCGCGGGGATTGGTTGGATGAGTACCCATCGACTGAAGCAGCATATTGAAAGCGTGGCAAGTTTGTGGAAAGTTAACGAAGGAAAAACCCAAGTAGACTCTTCAGAAAATATGCTGGCGATCGATCTGTTGCCTGCCGAACGCACTGCGGAAGTTGAGAGAATGGAAAAAGCGCTCGCCCAAAGCGAGCGAGGATTTGGGGAATACGAAGCCATTCCTCGCAACGATCGCGAAAACGAATTATATCAAGCGGTGCGGGCAAATTGGGAAATTTGGTTGAGCGATCACGAAAAATTGATGGCACTCAACGAACAATTACAAAATGCAACTACAGAAAAACAACAAACCGAACTGCTGAACCAAATAGCCCAACAAGCCCAGTACAATCGTCAGTCTTTCGATGTAGCGACTGCCAGTATTTTAGAATTAATTGCGTATAACGAAGAACAATCCACTTCGGATATTCGGATCAGTACGATTTTGTCTTGGCTCGGTTTGTTTATCAGCGTAGGAACCGTTCTCTGGTTCCGCTGGTACTTCACCCAAACGGTGTCCAAACCCCTAGGGGCAAAAATTGCCGATGTGGTCAAAGTTGCCGAAGAAATTTCCACGGGAAATTTAACGACAAAAGTCGATCGCGCCTCGAGCAATGGAGAAGTGGATGGCGATGATGTCGGCAAACTCCAAGTCGCTTTTGCCCGCATGAATAAAAACCTGAACTCTCTAGTCAAACAAGTTCAGGAATCCAGCATCCAAATTATGTCTTCGGCAACCCAAATTTCGGCATCGGGCAAACAGTTAGAAGCCACCATGACCGAGCAAGTTGCCTCCATCAACGAAGTGGCAACCACCAGCAAGCAAATTGCCGCTACCACTGAAGAATTGGTACAGACGATTGGAGAAGTCGCCGATGTCTCCGGTAACACCGCCATGTCGGCAGCTAGCGGTCAAGATCGGTTGATCGAAATGGAAAACACCATGCGCCAACTCACCGATGCGACGGGTTCGATTTCCTCCAAACTGGGGGCGATTAGCGAAAAAGCCAACAATATCAGCAGCGTCGTCACCACCATTACCAAAGTTGCCGACCAAACCAACCTGCTCTCCCTCAATGCCGCCATCGAAGCCGAAAAAGCGGGAGAATACGGTTCCGGGTTTGCCGTCGTCGCTCGAGAAATTCGCCGCCTCGCCGACCAAACCGCCGTCGCCACCTTAGAAATCGAGCAGATGGTCAAAGATATGCAGTCGGCAGTTTCCAGCGGGGTCATGGAAATGGATAAATTTACCCAAGAAGTGAGTCGGGGGGCGAATGACGTTCGCAGCATCGGCGGACAACTGGCGCAAGTCATCGAGCAGGTGCAAAGTTTAACGCCGCGTTTTGAAGTGGTCAACGATGGGATTGAAGGTCAGTCTATCGGCGCCCAACAAATCAGCCAAGCGATGGCGCAATTGAGCGAAGCGTCGCGGCAAATTGCCAGTTCCCTGCGCGAAACCAATAACGCGATCGATCAATTAAACGATGCCGCAACGGGTTTGCAGCACGAAGTCGCCAAGTTTAGAGTGTAGAAAAGGCAGAAGGCAAAGGGAGCCGGGGAAGCAAGGGGAGAGAAGCAACTAACCATCATGGTGCGTTTCGTCCCTCAACACACCCTACCTACTCACAAACCCCAAAACCCAAAACCCAAATAACAAATGACCGAATTTAACGATTGTTGGAAAAAAATTGGGGTTGAAGGCGATCGATCGTGTCCGGAGTTAGAAACTCACATTCACTGTCGCAACTGTCCGGTGTATTCGGCGGCGGGGCGGGGTTTGTTGGAGCGAGAAGCGCCGGAAGGCTATCTAGAAGAGTGGACGAATTTGCTCGCCCAAAGCCAGCAAATTTCCACTCTGTCCGATCGCAAAAAAAGTGCGATTCAAAAGACAACACGATCGCTTTCGGTGACGATCTTCCGCCTTGGCAATGAATGGATGGCGCTGCCAGCCAAACTGTTTAAAGAAATTACCCCACCCACGCCGATTCATACTCTTCCCCATCGCAGTAACGACTTATTTTTGGGTCTGGCGAACGTGCGGGGAGAAATCTTAATGTGCGTTTCCCTATTTATTTTGCTGGGGATCGATCGCGCGACTCAAGCTCAGTCTAAAATGAGTCCTGTCGTTTACGAACGGATGGTTGTCGTTGAAGTTGAAGGGTATAGTTGGGCGTTTGCAGTCGATGAAATCTACGGAGTTCATCGGGTGCGAGAAGAAGACTTGCGACCCCCTCCGGTGGCGCTCTCCAAATCTGAAGAAAATTATACAATAAGCACAATTAATTGGCAAGATCAAAAAGTTAATTACTTAGATTCAGAGCTTTTATTCTACACGCTACAGCGGAGGGTGCTGTGATCGACGGCGGATTTGATATGAGCGGTTTCTCCATGATGGACTTGTTCCGCATGGAGGTGGAAGGTCAAGCCGAAGTCCTCAACGAAAACCTGCTCGCCTTAGAAAACGACCCGCAATCCCCCGAAACGTTGGAATCGCTGATGCGAGCGGCGCATTCAGTCAAAGGAGCGGCTCGCATCGTCGATTTAGATGCTGCAGTCAATATCGCTCACGTCATGGAAGATTGCTTTGTGGCGGCACAAGGGGGAACCATCGTTTTAGATTCCCCAAAAATCGACGTGCTGTTGCAGGGGATCGATTTTTTGGTCAATCTCTCCCAAGTGGGGGAAACGGGAGTTGCCAGTTGGATTGCCGAACATCAGGAAGAAATCGAAACCTTACAGAGAGCGATCGCCGCGTTGTATGCTGAGGGCGAGGAGACTAGTGAGGAAAATATCGAGGAGACTAAGGAAGAAACCGCCGAACCTCCTGTTTCCACTTCAGAAAACGACGAAGCAACCGTAGGAGACATGGAGGAAGCAACCGAACCGGAACCGGAACCCGCGCCACCCTCTCCCTCCAAATCCGAATCCGCCCTGGTGGCGACGAAGACGCAGAAGCCTACTGTAACCCCGAAACGGGCGATCGCTCAACCCCAAAATCCCCCCAGTTCCGTCCAACCCTCTACCTCCACCAAAGAAGTCAAAGACCGAGTGGTGCGGGTGAGTGCCGACAACCTCAACCGAATTATGGGCTTAGCTGGGGAATCCTTAGTCGAAGCCAATTGGCTCGAACCCTTTGGCGAATCCCTACTGCGGCTCAAAAAGCACCAGCGAGACCTCTGCGACGGCTTAACCCAACTCCAAGAAGCCCTCAGCGGCATTCCCCTCAACTCCGATG
>DVED01000203.1 GCA_015295945.1 Oscillatoriales cyanobacterium M59_W2019_021
ATTGAAATGGTGCGTTTCGTCCCTCAACACACCCTACCAACTTACCCATTACCCATTACCGTTAAAACATAACATCTGCCGCTCCTGCACCGTTGATATTGCCTAGTGCGATCGCGCTGCCGTCGTCTAAGAGATTGCCATTGCTGAGAATGGATTGTCCGGCGATGCGGTTGACGATGGAGGCGGGGATGCCGCCGTTGGCGAGACCGTCGGCGTCGTCGAAGGTGTTTCCTGTGGCGACGATTTCCGTTCCGGGGTTGCGACCGAAGACGGTGAGGGCGCCATTTCCCGCATCGGTAATGCGATTGCCTGCGATCGAGAGGTCGCTATGGTCGGCAGCTTCGATGGCAATGCCACCCCCCGTCCGAATCGTCCCTAAATTGACGGTGGCGATGCGGTTGTCGCGAATGGCGATATTGCTGGATGCTCCCAATCCACCAAGGAGTTGGATGCCGGAACCGCTAATATTTTCTAAGGTGTTGTCGGCGATGGTGAGATCGGACGCTCGATCGAATAAGATGCCGTCGTCGGTTGCCGAACCCGCCGCATCGCCGATATCGCGGAGGGTATTGCCGGAAATTTCGCCGGACAATCGGGAAAAGTCGATCGCCGCAAATCCTGTTGCCGTATTTTGGATGAGGTTATTGCGAATGGCGACGTTGGTGAGTAACGATTCGGTAAAGCTGCGAATCGCCGACCCTGCCGTCTCGTCAAAAATGTTGTTTTCCACGGTCAAACTGCTTCCGGCAAAGCTGGCATCGAGTCCCACTTCGGAAAACTGGAAACCGTCGATCGTCACGTGGGTGGGTTCTCCGGAGAAGTTAACTCCGTTGCGGATCTCGGACTCGGGCGATCGCACTTCGGTTCCCGCCACCCCCCGATTGGCACCGCGTAAGGTTACCGATTCATCGAGAATGGGCAGTTCGTAGCTTCCCGACGCCACCAACACCGTATCTTCGGCATCGTTAAAGCTATCGTCGTTACCGTCGCCGATATTCGAGTCGATTGCATTTAAGGCGGCATCGAGACTGGTGGCAATCCGAACGGTTCCGGCAGCGGTATTTCCGGCGGCATCGGTGGCGGTAATTTCTACGTCCAATACCTCGTCTCCGGTCAAAATCGAGGCATCGAGAATGCTGAGTTCCCCGGTTTGGGAATCGATGGCAATGCCTTCGCTATCCCCCGTCACGGCATAACTGACGACCTCTTCGTTATCGATCGATCGGACGAAGACCCCCGTGGTTCCCTCGCGATTGACCGCCAACACCTCGCCATCCACCAATTTCGGCGTTGTGGGTGCTTCCGTATCGCCGAGATCCAATATTGTCAGCGATGCTGCCGTCTGGGTTCCCAAAGTCGTTCCCACGGGATTGGTTAAAACTAAGCTAACTCCTTCTGTGCCTTCGATTTCCGCATCCGGTAACAGGGGAATCTCCACCGTCGCCGCGATCTGACCGGGGGCAAAGTTAACGGTTTCGGCAACCGGGGTGTAGTCGGTTCCCGCCGTTGCCGGATTGGCTGCCCCCAAACTGGTGGTGGTCAAGTTAACGCTGGCAGCTTGGGAGGGATCGCCCGATCGAGTCACAGTGACGATCGCGCTGTCGCCTTCGGTTCCGGTAAAGCTTGCCGCCGCCAATTCCACGATACTCGGCGGGGGGGGCGGCGGAGGGGGGGCGATCGCCTCGCCGCCAAACCATTCCGGATGGGCGAGTAATTCTGCTGCGGTCATGTGGTGGACGATCGCCAAATAGTCCCCAGTTCCCCCCGCATCTCGGAGAATCGCGTTACCATTGCCATCGTCGGTAATTGCCAAATCGGAAAATTTCAACCCGCCATCCAAGCGAATGCGATCGTCCCCCACTTGGCGAAAATCTAAAAATCGATCGGCATCTGCCAGGGACGCACCTCCCGTAGACGGCGTACTCGGTGTCGCCGATCGGCGTCCCATCACGAAAATATCGTTTCCTTCTCCCCCACTGAGAAAATCAGCGCCTAAATCGCCCAAAAGAACATCGTCGCCGCTTTCACCCTCTAAAACGTCACTTTGCTTGCCGCCATAGATTGTATCGTTGCCGTCTCCTCCTCGGAGCGTATCGTTATCCATGTTGCCAAATAGGAGATCGGCATCAGAACCACCCCAAACTAAATCTTCATCTCGTCCAGCTTGAAGTGTATCGCTCCCTGATTCTCCTTCTAAAGTATCACGCCCTGAATTTCCGAATGCCAAGTCATCTCCAGCACCCGCCAACACGCGATCGTTACCCGACGCAGCAATCACCGCATCGTCGCCTTCCAGAACTTCGATAAGATCGTCATCTTCCAAGTCAGGAAGGAGTTGCCCTTGTAAAAGAGCATTGGGGATAATGAGATCGGGAATCAACGTTCCAATAATATGTGCCACGATAGTTCCACAGGTGAATAGGTAAAATTTGGTAGAAACACCCGCAGAGGTTCGTTTGTGTTAGATTTGCAGACGATCGTCGAACGCGAAGGTTCTCCGATTTCCGCAAATCTACCGAGCAGTATAACCACTCTTTACAGAAAATGACCATAAAGTCTCAGTGTTTATACTGAGTTTTGTCTAAAACTTTGAGAAAAACTTATATAAACACCTGTAATTTAAAGACCGTGTAAAGCTCTTTCTACCGAAAACCCAATCGGAGCGATCGATGAATCCAGACTTTCGAGAAATCATCCCCCTTCCCCCGCAAGCCGTTGACGAGGCGTTTGCCGTCCATCAAACCAGCCAGGAGTTTTATCGGGAAGTCCAGTATCGCGAAGAACTGGAGGGGTACGCTCAGTGGTACTACGCCACCGCCGCAGCGCATCGCCAGGAATGGGTCAAAATGCGGGGGGAACTGAATATTTTCGGTTGGTTCGTCCGCAAACGCCGCTAGGAACCAGTCTGGTGCTTCCGCACCGCGTTCGAGGGGGACAATAATTTTTCAAATTTTTCGATCGCCCTATTGGTGTCGAATCGTCCAAAAGGGGAGAATCTGCTGGGTTGCATTTAACTGAACTCCGGCAATATCTTTCTGGGCGAAGGCATAATCTTTACTCTGCCAAAGGGGAATAAACGGTACGTCTTCTGCAATTAAGGTTTGCAGTTGTATGAGTTGGGTATCTCTGGCTTTGGGGTCGCGTTCTTGGCGCTGTTTGGCAATCAGTTGATTGGCTTTTTCGCTATAATAAAACGAGCCGTGATACTGACTTTCGCCTTCCTCACATCCCATTTCCGGCGAGCCTTTTTCGCAGTCGATAAACGGTTTGATGTAGTTATCCGCATCGAAAAAGTCGGCATACCAACTCAACCAAAAGATAGGATATACCCCTTTATCTAAATATCCATAGGCGGTAGCAGCTTCGACTGCACGGGGTTCAATTTTTAGGATACCCTTTAAATCGCGATCGACTAAAGCTTTCATCACCGTTACTCCCAAACTTGCTGCCGGAGAACCGGAAGCATACCAAATTTCTAAATCCAAAGGATTGCTCGCAGAAAAACCTGCCTTTTCTAGCAGTTCTTTCGCTTTTGCTAAATTGCCATCTCCATACTTTTTCTGGAAAACAGGTTGAGAGGCATCGAATGCCGTGGGAATTAGGGTATATAGAGGCTCTGCTTGACCGTAGAGAACCCGTTCGTTGAGGAGGGCGCGATCGATCGCAGTTGCCAAGGCTTGACGCACTTCTAGGCGATCGAGCGGGGGCTGTTTTAAGTTAACCACGAGATAGGTAATTGCCGGACTATCTGTGGCGATAACTTGCCAACCTTTTTCGTCAGCTAAGTCTTCTAAACTGTGAATTTGATCGGCGTCGAGGGATTGGTAAGCTACATCAACGGCTTCGGTTCTAAAGGCATTGTATAAATTCGCCCCGCTGGAAAACCGCTGTAAATCAATGCCGGAGTTTGCAGGTTTTTCTCCCCAATAGCGATCGAACGGTTCCAGTCGAATTAAATCGCTGCTATAGGTTCCGAGTTTGTAGGGTCCCGTACTCACAAACGTATCGGGTTTAAATTTCCCTTCTCCCAGTTCGTAAGCTTTGGGAGATACGGGGCAAAGTCCGGGATAGGTTAGCAAGGCTGAAAACGCAGCAAAGGGTTGCTGGAGGCGAATAGTTAGTTCGTATTCCCCCGTAGCTTCTGCAGATTTGACGATACTCGACAGGAGAAATGAAGGGCGACCTTTATTTTCGATGAAGCGTTTAAATGTAAATGCCATCGCTTCGGCATTAAAGGGCGTGCCATCGTGGAAGAGAACGCCTTGACGCAGGGGAATTTTATACGTTAATCCGTCGTCACTAATTGTTGGTAAAGCCGTGGCGAGTTGGGGTTGTAGTTCGGTCGTTCCGGGCTTGTAAGTGTAGAGCCGATCGCCCAAATTGTAAATCACGATCGCCGAAGATTGTTCGTAAGCATCAGCAGGATCGAGGGTTTTGACTTGCGATGTCGTGCCGATTTTTACGCGATCGTTTTGGATATTTGCTGGCGAATAACCACAACTGGTTAGCAGTAATAAACACAATCCAAAAAGGGCGATCGATCGATTCATTTTCCCGTTACTCAAATTCTCAGCTAAGGGCGCAGCCTTTAGCTGAGACATCCAATTTAGAAATTTAAAGGAACTTAGAAATTTAAAATACCGAGGAAACCCCATCCCAGTCCTTTTTAAAGGACTTGTGCTATTAGCCCGGAACTTAAGTTCCGGGCGGGATAATAAATCTTGCACGACAATGGATAACTGAGAAAATTCGACCCACCCAGAAATAAATTTCTGGGCTAATAACCAAAGTCCTTTAAAAAGGACTAAAACACCTCCGAACAAATCTCTGCCTCCTGACTTCCGAACGGGCGAAGCATTTGCAATGCCGATCCAGATTTTACCCGATCGACTGTCGATCGAATGCTTCTCCCCTACATTTGGGAATTGCCCTGGACAAAACTGCCTGAACCCTGACAGAACGATTCCGTAGGCTTCTGCACCAGGTTAGTGGAACAAATCGGGGTTGCCACCTCTCCCGGTGCGGGATTCGGCACAGCGGGGGAAGGTTACGTTCGTTTCGTCTGGGTTCGCGAACCGGACATTCTCGAAACTGCCGTTGCCAACATTGCCGAGTTTTTGGGACGTTAGGACTTGTACTCGATCGATAGAGTTCCAATATCCATCAATAGGCTTCCGATGGTTGAGATAAAAACGATCGGCATTTTTGATTGATACCAATTAATAATTAAAAGCGGTTGTATAAAGCCGCTAACTTCACTTGATACGGTGTTGAAAATACTTTATTACCTGGCAGTCCTCCTTTAAATAAAGACCAACCCCCAGAAGCGTAAAGAACACTAATACCTTTGGGTGAATTATTAATAGAACAACTTAAGAAAAAGCAATCTGGATTGAAATCAACCTCCCTCCATGTATCTCCATCTTTATCTAGCCAGAATCGGTCTCGATTTCCCTTGTACTCAGTTTCTTCAAATTTGAAAAGATTTGATCTCCAATAATTATTTCTTTTAGAACTTGGATGATTTTCTGCAATCATCACTTTTTTACATCTGAAGAGAACTTTATCTGGATTATCTTTATCATAAACATTATCTTCTTTGAAGACGGGCTGCCAACCCCCATCTTTACCATATAGATGCTCTAAACGCCAGACAAACTCTCTGGCAATTGTTTCTTCTTCTCCTTCTTGAAAATTTCGCACTGATTGTTCGTATCTTATGTCCTCTTCTACTTGATGCTGCTCTGCGGGTGCTGATACGATCGCCCCTATAACTTCAGCGCAAAGCCCAGCAATAAGAAATGCAAAAAGAGATGCTAAAAATCCATTAATTCCTAAAGAGTTAGCTAGCCAAAGACAAAGGATTAACCCTACTATGAATCCCAAAGCACCACCAAATGCTTTGCTAGCATTAACGTCGGACTTTATCGCCTTATATTCGACAGCATACTAAATAGCAAAACCACTAACAAGTGGTAGAATGAATGCCAAAACAGGTGGAAATGAATTATCAATCGTAAAAACCAATAAAACAAAAAATGTTATTACTCCCAGACAACCACCCATAATAAAATCTCAAAAATAAATAGTATATAAATTTCGATTCTAAAATTTACATTCATTACAGCATTCCTACTCCTCTAAGAAATGCTATAGCAATCGCTACAATCTCATTCTTCCCATACCGACTACCTCGTCGGGATTCAGAGTAGTGATAGTCAATGATATTTCCATCACTATCAAATTCCAGAGTGTAGTGAGGATATTCATCGTTGTATTCACCCTCCTCTCGAACCAGAACTTTTCCACTGTTTGTAACTTTGGCTTCCAGTCCATTACCAACAGGCTGCCACTGACTCATTTCAATTACCTCCACTCCAACATTTATGATAAAAATTGCATGAGAGTTTAGCTTCTATACTTTTATCCTTGAGAATCCATAAGTTTACAAATCCCATAAGCTGGATAGTAGATAATGTAGTACCAGATGCCTCGATTCCACTTAGCAATTAATCGGAGAACCCAACTGGCAGCCCCTAAACCATCTTGAGCGCCTGGAATAACACCTAAAAATGTTCTTAAGGGAATCAGGATACACAAGATTAGACCATACCCAAGCCATCCAGGAATTAAAGAGCCAAATTTAGCAATTTTCTTGGCTTTTACCTCTGTTCTTGAGAATTTAGTTTCATCAATTTTGTCTATAAACTCAACATATAAGGAGAATAGACTTTGACTATCTTTCATCGATCGAAATTCACCTCATACCGTATAACTGATTCGATTTTCAAGCTTTTCTTTTGTTTGCAGAGGCTTCAGCCCCTACCGGGGCTGAAAAATGTTCAAATCTTAAGCAGGTAGCTGTTTATGCCCAAGGACGACCCGGCTTGCCCGTATAGGGAGGTTCATTGAAATAAGCCCGCATCGAAACCCAATGTTTAAATGCTTCTTCTGCGGTTTGTCTGTTGGGATACCAACTCACGGTAACGCGGTTGCAACCTCGACAGCGTTCCCCTTGAGAAGGCTGCTGCTGACTGTTACAAGCACCACAGTAGTAATGTTCGTCATTAGCCATCGTTTTAATTTTTCTAGAACGAAACGATCGGTTAGCATGATGCAAGGTGTATTGCCAAATAATCTCGAGATAAATTAAACGTCTCTAATTCATCTCGACGTTGCGAGTTGCGTCGCTATATAAATCTTGAAGTTATTGACAATTCCAAAAAGCAGGTGTTGATATGTACCCTGAAACTGTGTTAAAACCATAGCCTAATGCTAGGTTCCTGCTATTGTTGATTAAGATAGTTCCGATCGACAGACTTTGTAAAGTCGGAATTTGCCGGATTTTGTCGGTACGATGTAATGAATTGTTGCACAGAAGAGACGATCGCCCATTCGATCTTAAACGATGTTGAGCGAGTTTGGCGATCGCCCCTTTCCCTACTTCCTTACCTCATAATCTGACAAGTTGTAGCGTAGTAGTTAGCTTTACGCCAAGCTTCTTCTGCTGAAGATGCTTTACCCGCAAACTCACTGCCAACATAGACATCGCCACTCGAATCATCCCAGTAATAGTAGTATTCAGAACCCGTTGGGGTTTTCACTTCACCCATTTTTCGTCTTGCCATAACCGTTCAAACTCTCTCTAACTTGGGCTTACATTTAAACTATAGTTCCCTCATTTAGGCTTTGCCCAGTCGGAAAGTGTCGGAATTTGCCGGATTTCAACGGGAGTTTTTTCGGTCTGGGCGATCCAAAATTTGAGATCGGTGTCAAATACCCATTCAAAGCGACTATAATAACTCTAGATTGCGTTAGATGTTAGACTCCGATGAATCTTGCCGATAAAGTCGTATTTGAACGCACGGGAAAACACTTAGACGACTTACAAGCAGGATTGATTCGGGGAGTGCTACAGCATCAGAAGTACAGTAAGATTGCCAAAGAACACCACTGTACGGAAGGTCACGTCAGAGATGTGGGATACGAACTTTGGCAGTTACTCTCGGACGCATTAGGAGAAGAAGTAAATAAGTCTAATCTGGCATCTACACTGATTCGTCAGTCGATAGTAACAAGTCCTGTGGTGGGTAATGTTGAAACAGGTAATGTCATCGGCACAGTTCATCTCTGCAACCAACCCGAGGATTCACCTGAGTTTATCCGAGGAAAACAGCAAGCGAAATTGGAGGCAGTGAAGCGACTGCGGCAACTGGGTTTGAGCGACGTGCAAATTGCCGAGGTATTGGAGTTATCGATCGAGGATATTCAGCAAAACAGTTAAATCTTATAATAGGTTCAATCGCCTTTTTTGTCTCTAATGCCTGCCAAGGATCTTTTTCATGATGCTGTCAAACACGCACTTCAGAAAGAAGGGTGGAACATTACCCACGATCCCCTAACCATAAAATTTGGCAAAGATAAAATGTCCATCGATCTGGGTGCAGAGCAAATTTTAGCAGCCGAACGAGGACTAGATAAAATAGCCGTTGAAATCAAAATTTTTTTGAGTGAGTCGGAATTGTTTGATTATCATGGAGCATTAGGACAGTTTCTCAACTATCGTTTAGCTTTACAACTGAGAGAACCCGATCGAGTTTTATTTTTAGCCGTTCCAGTAACAACATATCGTTCGCTGTTTCAACGAGAGTTTGCGCGAGCTTCTGTCCGAGAGTATCAAGTTAAGTTAATTGTTTACGATCCGAATCGCGAGGCAATTCTACAATGGAAAAACTAGAACTGTATCGTCAATCCGTACAAGCGCTATTAACAAAATATGCCCAAGAATGTTCTTCTTCCGAAAATATAGAAGTTCAGCTAATTTTCGATCTGCTGCACGATCGCTATCTTATTGTAGATGTTGGATGGGATGAGTACGATCGAATTTATAACTGCGTAATGCACCTGGATATTAAAAATAATAAAATTTGGATTCAACGGAACATGACAGATATTCAAATTGCTGAAGAACTCGTTAAAATGGGAATTCCCAGAGAAGATATCGTTTTAGGATTGCAGCCTCCCTACAAGCGTCAATATACTCAATATGGTGTTGCTTGAGCTTATTTTTCCAGAAGGCTAATGTCTACAATCCCGATCGGGAGGCGATCGAACAATGGATAGAATAGAGAACTATCAGCAATATATTCAGGAACTTTTGAGCGAATATGTTACACACCCATCGCTAAATCCAACCCTCGATCGCGAGTTTGTTTGCGATACCCTACACGATCGATATCTAATTATTAACCTCGGGTGGAGCGAGAATCGTCGCATTCATGGCTGCTCGATTCACGTCGATATCAAAAATGGAAAAATTTGGATTCAACACAATATGACGGAATTCGATATTACCGAAGAACTTCTCCAGCGAGGAGTTCCCAAAGAAGATATTGTCTTAGGGTTTCACTCTCCCAAAATGCGCGAATATAGCGAGTTTGCAGTAGGCTAAAGTACGAAAAACTCCTTATGCTTCGCCCCTACATTTGGGAATTGCCCTCAACTGTTGGTATAATTTCGCCTGAATCGTACACCAATAAACAACCCTTGAATGGTGAGTCTAGCCAAACTCCTCGCGGCACTCGGCGGCGGGGTCGCTTTCAGTATCGTATCAGTCCTTGCCCCTTTCGCCACGGCACAAAGTCAGTTTAACGATATCCAAGGACATTGGGCGCAAAATTGTCTTGAAGAACTGGGCAACCGCCGCATCCTCAACGGCTATCCCGACGGCAGTTTCCGCCCCAACGCTTCCCTCACTCGTGCCGAATTTGCTACCGTTCTCGAGGGGGCATTCTCTCAACTTTCCCCCGTTCGCAGTCAAACCGAAGAGTTTCGGGATACCCGCAACCACTGGGCAAAACGCCCCATTCGCTTCGCGTTCGATCGCGGTTTTTTGACCGGATATCCCGACGGTAGCTTTCAACCCAACCTTCCCATTCCCCGCGTTCAAGCTTTGGCATCCCTGGCAGGGGGCTTGAAATATACCCCGTCCCAAGACGTGACCACCACCCTATCCCAAGCCTTTACCGACGCCGCTACGATTCCCGACTACGCCAAACCCAATATCGCCGCTGCCGTGGAACGCCGTATCGCCGTCAACTATCCCAACGTCAAAACCTTCAACCCCAATCGGGCGGCAACTCGGGGGGAAGTGGCATCTTTTTTATGTCAGGCAATGGTAGCCCAAATGCCCGTATCGGCGATCGAATCTCGCTATGTCGCTACTGCTCCCATTCCGGAAATTCGCGGGGTTTGGCTAACCAATATCGATAGCAACGTTTTGTTTTCGACTGCCAATCTTCGCAACGGCATGAATCGGTTATCGCGGTTAAATTTTAATACCATTTATCCCACAGTTTGGAATTGGGGATATACGTTATATCCCAGTCAAGTAGCGGAGGATGTTATCGGGCGATCGATCGATCCCGAACCGGGATTGCAAGGGCGAGATATGCTCCAAGAAGCCATTTTAGAAGGAAAACGCCATAACATTCGCGTCATTCCTTGGTTTGAATTTGGCTTTATGGCACCGTCGGATTCGGAACTGGCAAAGCGCAAACCCCAATGGTTGACGCAGCGGTTCGACGGCACGAAAACCAAGATGGAAGGAACTCACGAACGGGTGTGGATGAATCCCTTTCACCCGGAAGTACAGCAATTTATCTTGGATTTAGTCGTTGAAATTGCCAGCAATTACGATATCGACGGCATCCAATTTGACGATCACATGGGGCTGCCCGTCGAATACGGCTACGACGACTATACCGTCGCCCTTTACAAACAGGAACATAACGGAAAAGCACCGCCGGAAAATAAAGACGATCCCGAGTGGGTACGCTGGCGTGCCGATAAAATTACGGCATTTATGGAACGAGTTTTTGCGGCGATTAAAGCAGCTAATCCTGACTGTATCGTTGCGGTTTCTCCTAATCCCCAAACCTTTGCTTACACGCAATATCTCCAAGATTGGCAAACTTGGGAACGGAAAGGATTGGTGGAAGAATTACTTATCCAAGTTTATCGAGACGATCTGGCGCTGTTTTCTCAAGAACTCGAGCAAGAACCGGTAACAACCGCCCGAGACCACATTCCCGTCGGAATCGCCGTCTTGACGGGTTTGAAAAATCGTCCCACGTCCTTAGATTTAGTGCAGCATAAAGTGGCGATCGTCCGCAATCAAGGTTTTGGGGGCGTTTCGTTCTTTTTCTACGAAAGTATGTGGAATTGGGCAGACGAAACTCCGGTACAGCGAGAGGCGGGATTTCGAGAACTCTTTCCTACTCGAGTGAGTGCGCCAAGCGTTTTGTCCGAATGAGGCGTCATGTAAGAAGGTAGCAATGGTGGAGGTTTCAGCTTTTCCCAATCTACCCCTTCTGCCTTCTGCCCTCTGCCTTTCTAGACAAAAAGCTGGTGACAAGATTCGAACTTGCGACCGGCGGTTTACAAAACCGCTGCTCTACCACTGAGCTACACCAGCATTAATACTTAGTATAGCAAATGTCGATCGCGATCGCCTCCTCTTTTAATTCAATTTCGGGCGATCGCCATTGCTAATTCCTAAATTTTGTAACGATTCATTGCCAAGTGCGGGATCTCTATGCTTAGACGGGGAAGATAGAAGTAGAAGCAAGCAAGAGGTACGACCATGTTAGTTCTTTACCCCGATGGTATGACATACCTCATCGTCCAAATTTGCGTGTTAGTTCTCGCTTTATTGCTATGCTGGGCAGCCAATCCCGCCCCGGTGTCTTGAGCGGAGATCTCGCAAGTTGCAGGGCGATACCGCCCAAACACAGACGGCAGAGAAGTCTCGTGCCGCCTGCGATCGTTAAAGTCGGGTGCGTTGAGGAACAAAACGCACCGAGCTAAAAGGCAAACCTACGAACAACCGCCGAGATTGCTGCCTGCCGACCCGTAACCGCTAGAAACGTAACCGGAAATCGGCGAGACGATGGGAACCCACAGCCGACCGTCGGGACCGGGGAAGGTTGCCTCGCTTTCAAGTAACAGCGTTTCGTTGTAGCCGACGCCACCCACCACAGCCGAAGCGGGATCGGGCGACTGACGGACGGCGAGACCTTTCGGTTGAATCACCACCCGGCACAGATCTCCTGGTGTGGGAACGGGTGCGGGAGCAACTGGAACACCATCGGTTGTGGTGGCGAAGGAGCAGTAGACTAAGTTGCTTTGCCCCCCGGTGTAGCCGTTAGAAATATAGCCCGGAACGGGGGCTGAAATTTGAATCCAATTTTGACCGTCGGGTCCAACGAGGTTGACGAAATCCGGAACGAGGGTCACTTGTTGGTTGACGCCGACGCCACCGACAGCGAAGGAGTAGGGACTGGGTTCTTGGTAAATCACCAGTCCTTCTAAGCGTTCGCGAAAGACTTGGCGGCACAAATCTCGTTGGGTTTGTGCCACTGTTGGCGTTTGGGCGTCTGCGGTGTTCGCTGCCGCCATTGCCGGAGCGAAAATGCTAGCGGCTAGGGATAGCAAACCCAGAGAAACCGCCGATCGATTCCAACCTTTCCCGACTTTCATTTTATATAGTCTCCTCTTAACCCACGCATTCAGCAAACCGCGATTTGCTGTTTTGGCAGATAGTATATCAGATTGGGGTTGGTCATTTGTCATTTGTCATTTGTCATTGGGGGTTTGGGTTTGGGAGTTTGAGGTTTGGGGTTTGTTGCCGTAGGGGCGGGTTTTGGGCAAAAATTGTCGCTGGTCGCTGTCTTCTGTTGTACTGACGTTAAAATAGATAACGTGTCGTTAGACCGCTAATTTCTCTGTTGAGGCGTAGCGAAAGGTTATTGAATTGCAATACTCAAGCAAGAATCAGCTATCGGTTGGGGCATGGTTGGGAGATTGTTGGTGGGATGCGATTCTACATTATTTGAGAGTTCGCTTATCAAAAGCAGCGAGGTTAGAGCGCATTTCACAAATTGGACTAGCAATAGGTTTAGTTGTTGAGCATTCAGCACGAGCAAACATATCAACTTCATGGGAACGAGCATCTGGGTATCAGAATATGATACTGCCCAAGAATATGGAGGAACATTGTTGTTTCCAAGCAAACCGCTTTACAGCCCAATTACTCTAGCTGCCTATTGCATTTTTTCCGGATTGCTAGTTGGTATTATTCTGTCCGGTATCAATATTTTCCGTCGGGGGCATATCTGGATAGGTAGGCTACTCATTATTTCATCGGGGTTGATTCTTGCTTGCATTTTATTAACTCCTACCCTAGCGTCATCGAATCTATGGCTAGGATTCTTGAATGGGATCGTTGGAATTCATCTTTACAAAACCGAAACGCCGCATTTCAATCGAGCAATACGAAGTGGTGGAAAACAGGCTAGATGGTGGGTGCCACTAATTTTCGTTGCGTTAATTGAACTGAAAATGCAGTTTCTATAGAAATCGATCTGTGTAAGAAATCTCGGCTTCGACGTTAGCGAAAGATTTAGGACAAAAAAAAAGACGATTTACGCAACCGCAGGGGTTCGGGAGTATTGGGTGTTGGATCTAGTCCAACGGCAACTCATCGTATTTCGCCATCCCGAAGAGACGGATTATCAGTCGCGTGTGGAGTTAAAAGACGGTACGATCGCACCATTAGCTTTTCCAGAGGTCGAGATTTCAGTCAGTCAGTTGTTAGGATAATTGCCAAGTTCTTAACACTTCCGCCACACTCCACGCTTGGGCGAAACACCCTCTGGGAACAAACGGAGGATCGCCATCGAAAATTTCGCTGATGTTGCCCAAACCCGCACCCCATAAGTGATACTTCATCGGTTCGAGGAACGATCGAGCCAGAGACCGATCGCCGTATACTTGTAAATGCGCCCGAACGAACGGACCGATGAGCCAACCCCATACCGTCCCTTGATGGTACGCCCCATCTCGCGCAATTCGATCGCCGCCGTAGAGTCCTCGGTACTGGGGATCTTCGGGGGAGAGCGATCGCAAACCGCCGGAGGTGAGGAGCGATCGCTGGCAAGTGTCAACAACGGTACGTTGTTGCGAAGCGGATAACAAACCCCCAACTTCCGATAGCGATACAGCGAACAGTTGATTGGGGCGCAAACTGGCATCGTTACCATTGGGCGTATCGAGAACGTCGTAGCAGTAACCGAGTTGGGGATTCCAGAAGCGATCGAATCCAGTTGCCGTGTTTTCTGCTAATTGGCGGTACTCTCCGCCGGGACGATTCAATCGTCGGGCGATTTTCTCCACAATTTTTAAAGCATTGTACCAAAGGGCGCTAATTTCTACAGGTTTCCCCATCCTCGGTGTCACCACCCAATCCTCCACTTTGGCATCCATCCACGTCAGTTGTTCCCCCGGTTCTCCGGCGTAAATCAAACCGTCGTCGTCGAGGTGGATTTGGTAGCGGGTTCCCCGACGATACCCGTCGATAATCGCCTGTAACGTGGGGAAAATTTCGGCGAGAAAGCCTTCGTCTGCGGTAGCGTTGTAGTACGATCGAACCGCCTCCACGTACCACAAACTGGCATCGACGGTATTGTAGGCAGGGGTTTCGCCGCCGTCGGGGAAAACGTTGGGTAGCATTCCCCCATCGACGTAGCGGGCAAAGGTTTGCAGGATCGTCCGGGCAATTTCGGGACGCCCAGTCGATAGCGTCAATCCGGGTAAGCTAATCATCGTATCCCGCCCCCAATCCCCAAACCAGGGATATCCGGCGATAACGGTTTTGCCTTCCGGTTCTTCGGGGAGCGATCGATCGACAATAAAGCTATCTGCCGCCAAAATTAACTGTTCGATCCAGGGGGGGGCGTCGGGAATGGCTGCTAATTCCAGGAGGGTGCGATCGCGATGTTGCTGCTGTTCTAAGGCGGTATCGCCATCGAGACAGGGTTGAGATTCGGTACTGGCAACGATCGTTAAAGATGCCCCCACTTCAAGAACCGCATCGAACGTTGCCGCGTGGAGGTAGTCGTCGCGATCGCCCGTTCCCCGATACCGTTCCACCGCCAAGTCGAACCCTTCGTACCACGTTCTCGCCAGGGAAAACGGCACGTCGGCGAACAAGTAAAACGGAACCGCCCCGGCAAAGGCTTGCAACCGAATGCCCCTCGAGATCGGGTCGATGTGCCAGTCCCACCGCGTCGTTCCCCCGTGGCGATCGCGATAGTTCGCCAACGCCTGTAACGACAGCACCAGAGAACTGCTTCCCCGCAGCAAAGTATAGCGGATATACGTGGTATTTTCACCCTGTTGCATCCACACGCGCTTTTCCAACAAGGCATCGGCACAGGCAAACCGCCACACCGGAATCGTCCCGTCGAGGTGGAAACTTTCCAGGTAGCGGTATCCTTGCGGCGATACCGTACCATCCGCCCATCGATTCGTCGCTAAGCCGTAGGATTTGCCGTCGTAGACAGCCGTTTCGTCCAATTTTGCCAAAAGTAGCGTGTGACCCAGGGGGGGGTTGAGCGCGGCAACCAGCAAGCCGTGATATTGTCGCGTCGGCAGTCCGGGAATCGTCCCGCACCCATAGCCGCCGATGCCGTTGGTGACCAACCATTCCCGAGTTTCGCTCGATCGCAAATCTCCGCAAATTTCCCGTCCGCAGGCAACGCTCATGATTTTCCCCGATCGACGAACACCTTTTGAGGGTATACCATTTTAACGAACGATCGCCGATCTTTATTCTGGTAAGAACTCGGGATCGATCGCTTGCTCCCAAGTATAGGGGCAAGTTTCGGGGAAATCGCCGTAATCGAGGGGGGTTTCTCGAACTCCCAAGTCAGCACCGAGGGCGTAGGAAAGGGCGAACGTCTCGCTTAAGTAAGGTTGCCAGCTCGGATTTTCCTCTAGGAGAATTGTCAGGCGGCGACGTTGTTCTCGAAGGGTTGCGATCCAGCTTTTACTCCGATAATCGGGCTGGAATTGCCATTTCAACAAATGTCCTAAAAGCACGCCCAAACGATTTCGCAATTGCTGGCGTTCCCGTTTTCCTAAACTTTCGATCTCCTCAATCAAATTGGTAACATCGAGTTGATGCCACCGACCTTCTGACAAAAGCTTGGCCTGTTGTTGCGTCCAGGCGTAGAAGTCCGTTTCATAAAGTGAGGTTTCGATCTTGGGATTGGGATTTGTTGGGGTTTGGGACATCATCGTATCATTACGATCGCGCTTTCAGTCTAACGCAGTTCGCACGGGGGCGATCGGGTATAAGCGACCCTATTCCCTACACTCTCCAAATAAAATCCCCATCAGCAATCTTGCTAATGGGGGGTCTGATTCGGGGTGCTTTTTTTTGGGTCTTGAGATGACTGTATTTATTAAACGATTTTCTGGTGCATCTGCCATCCGCCAAATGGCGTAATTTTTGGCGAAACCCTTTAATTTACGTTTTTACAGCCTTCGATCGCTAACCCCCAATCACCTTCGAGACCCTCATTAAATCCTATCGTTTTTTCCCAAGAGAGGGGATCGCTTCGGACATTCGATCGGTCAATTTTAGACGTTCAAATCGATAAAAACTCCCGGAGATCGGGACGAAAGACTCGAGGGCAAGCGATCGAAAATTCTCAGGAGATCCGGAGACTTACCGCCACTCGGGCAAAATCCCGGCTTACTGGCGACGATCGATCGCCACCATCCGCACCCCGCCAGATGGACTCATCGTCAAACCGCGCCGCACGGGAACCACAGGACGGCGATTGGCAAGTTGCAATCGCACGCACTGCATCGCCGTTGCCAGCACCAATTTCATCTCGTACTGGGCGAAAGCGTAGCCGATACACAGGCGATCTCCACCGCCAAAGGGAATGAATTCGTAAGCGGAATACTTGCGTTCTAAAAAGCGTTCTGGCTTGAATTTCTCCGGTTCCGGATACAAATCTTCTCGGCGGTGAGTTAGATAAATAGACGGCAACAGCACCGTACCCGGTTCTAACTGATAGCCCATCACTTCAAACGGCGCTTTCAACATCCGGGCGAAGGTAAACAACACCACCGGACAAATCCGCAAGGTTTCGCAACACACTGCATGCAGATAGGGTAATCTGGCAACCTCCACGGGATCGGCATCTGCCCCTACGCCGTCCAGTTCTCGCAGCAGCTTTTCCCCCACCTCCGGCTGGTGGTGAATCCAGTAAAATGCCCACGCCAGCGCCGTTGCCGTAGTTTCGTGACCCGCAAACAGCAGCGTCATCAACTCGTCGCGCAACTCGACATCGGTCATGGGTTTGCCGTCTTCGTCCCGTGCCGACATCATCAAACTGAGAATATCTTCTCCCGGTTCTTGCTGGCGGCGGTCGGCAATTTCGGCGTAAATCAGGTCGTCAACTTGCTGCCGCAAGCGCAGAAATCGCCCCCAGGGACTCCACGCACCCAAATCTCGCTGCAAGGCGGGAACGAACAGCAAAGAGGCGCGTAGAGGCGATGCGGTAACCTCCAGCATTTGCGTGAGGGTGTGCCGCAATTGCTGCAATCGATCGCCCTCTGCTAAGCCGAAAACCGCCCGCAAAATGACGCGCAGGGAAATATCTTGGGTGGCGTCGCGCATGACAAACGGTTCGCCAATCTGCCATCGATCAACCGTCTGTTCGGCAATCTCGCAGATGAGGCGACCGTAGGTTCGCATCCGTTCGCCGTGGAAGGGGGGCATCAGCAACTTGCGCTGGCGTTGGTGACGCTTGCCATCCAGGAGTACTAGGGAGTTTTCTCCCAAAGAAGGTTGAAAAAAAGCGGCATTGGCTTTCCCAGAATCGAAGAGATCGGGATCGGCAGTAAAAATTTTCTGAATGCCTTGGGGATCGCACACGACGACGTAGTAGGCGTTGAGGAAGCGGAAGGTAAAAATATCCCCATAGCGCTTTCGAGCGGCTTCAGAATATTCTAAGGGGCGGAAAATGCCCTGGATTGTTTGCCACCACTGCGGATCGGGCGGACCTTTCGGCAATCGGGCAAAGAGTGGGTTGGGGTCGGACAATAGAGTGGTCACGATCGACTGTCCTCCAGATTGGCTATACCCCGATGATGCCGCGTTGGACTCAATTTTGCCAAGGATGATCGCCACGGTTATGACGGTGCGGGAATGGGCGACATTCCCAAGGATGTCGTTGACATCGTTGTCAGTTGCTTTTTAGGCAAGTGCTTGCGGACGATTTTCAGCACTTTATCTGGGGTGGGGGGTTTGCTTAAAAAGTCGGAGGCTCCGTTGAGGTTGGCTCTGACGCGATCGATCGTGCCGTCGCTACTGGTCAAAATCACGATCGGCGTGTCTTTAAAGACTCGGGTTTTGCGTAAAAACGCACAGAAATCGCTGCCGTAGATTTGCGGCATCACCAAATCGAGAAAAATCAAGTCGGGTTGGTATTCGATTAACAAAGGCATCTCTTGAAGGGGATCTTGAATCCCCACCACTCGATAGCGATGGGGTTCGAGGATTTCTCGCAGTTTCCAACTGCTGGTAATGCTGTCGTCGATGCAGGCGATGGTTTGGGGCATGAATCCCACAGCGGATTTCGCCATGTTGAGTTGTTCGATGGGGGAAGGCAGGTCGATCGCGGCTTTGATTCCCAGTTCCCCCTGTTGAATGAAGTGATGCAAGGTGCGGGTGATTTCTAGGATTGATCGCCGCTGTTTCATGGCAATATCCCACAGCGTATTCTGACCGTTAAATAATTGTTTCAGTTGTTGGGTATTGTCGCTGCTCAGTCGATGTTGCCAGGTCGATGAGTTTTTCCAAAAGGGCGCTCGATCGGGACACAAGTAGCTCAATCCCAGTTCGTGCCACTGTTGCCGCAGTTGAATGGATTGCTGCAATACCGACTGGATTTCCGAGTCGGAAAGGGGAAGGTAAAACGTATGCTTGGCGCTGGGTTCTTTGACAATGGGCTGCCATTGAATTTTCCAATCTTCGCAACCGACAATCTTAAAAAAAATTTCGCTGGCAATGCTGCTGAGCGCGGCTTTGGCTTGGGGCAAAGTCAATTGACCGCGCGCAACACCCTGATGCAACAGTTGGTATTCCCACAACTTGGAGTGGGAAATACGTTCGACATTGAATTTGAAGGGGTTGCAGTGCTGCTCGATCGCCCGACTCCAGCGCCGAACGCGATATCGATCGTCTACGATAAATAGAATTTGACCTCTGAGAAAATACAGAAACCACCGATCGCCGCCATGGGCTAGGACGAGTTTTCCTGTGGCTTTTTCTTGACTTAATGAGGATAATCTTGCCGACAAGAATTGTATTTTTTCATCATTAAAAGCCATAGGAGATGCAAGCCGCACGGTTAGTATTTTATCATAAATTTATTATAGTCTATTTTTGTTTAAAACACTATTATTTCGATCTCCGATTGATGGGAGTCAAAGATTAGCATTGCTATGAAAAAATAGGTTTGATCGAAATCTTAGATCGGGTGCGATCGCGATCGCACTCAAGTTCTCCCAATTTTGCTAAGGCAGAAGGCAGAAGAGCCATTATGGTGAAGCCCCCGCACGCATCTGGTTTCCCCAGCAGAGCCAATGTCGTAGCAGAAGGAAAAAAGTCGGGGAAGAAGCGCGACTCGCAACTAGAAATTAACCCGAACCACTCAATACAATTCGCTGCTTTCCGATTCAATTGCCGCTGCGCGAAAGATTTGCTCGGCAAATTCTGGGTTCTCTAACATCCGCCGGAATAAAATGGGTAATTCTCGATAATGAGTTTTAAGAAATTCTTCGTAACGTGCGGGAGTGCGTCCGGCAAGGAAAATTAACTCTTCTTCATCTCGAGCGAGCGTTTGCGCCAGCGATCGAATCACGTCTTCCTTTGCTGGATAGTCCGCGCGATCGTTCTCCAGCTTGGACAGATACGTAAAATCGATGTTCAGCATCTTGGCAACCTGACGCTGGGTATATCCCTTCTCTTTGCGCGCTTGTCGGATCGACTGACCAAACGTTTGTGTCACGGCTTTATCCCCTACTCCTAAGCGCATTCTAGGAAAGTTTGACAAAAAAATCAACTCAAAGGCGATTCGGCAGCAAACGTCAAACTCAATCCCCCCAGTATCGAAACCCAAAACTAAAAATATTGTTTAGCAATTCCCTTTGAATTAGTTGGTAAATTGGAAGAATGGACGGCAGTAGCTGTGGCGCTTGTGAGTTTTACCTGATTTGGCGTGGAAGAAATCGGGATTGAAATTGAAAACCCCTTCGATTGCGATCCGAACGATCTCCCCTTAAATGAGATTTGCCAAACCCTGAAGCGCAATATCGACGATTTAATTACCCTCGCACCTTGTCGGCAAAATTGGCAAGATTTCGATCGATTGGAAGAGATTTGAAAATCCTAGAACGGACTATTTTGAAGCGGATTCACTTCTTCAAGTTTCCCAAAACAAATCCCTCCCGAGGGGGAGGGACGAATGAGCCGATGACCGAGAACTCTATCGCGTCAGAGTGCGGCGTTTGGTCACCATCCGGTACGCCGAGATCCGATCGCCCTCTTTCCAGGCATTGAAGTTATCCAACGCGATTCCGCATTCATAACCGGTATTGACTTCCTTCACGTCGTCTCGCATCCGCTTCAAGGAATCGAGAATGCCCTCGTGGACGACTTGACCGTCTCGCAGCACCCGCGTTTTGCAGTTGCGCACCATTTTGCCCGACAGGACGTAACACCCGGCAACCACGCCGCGACCGACGGGGAACAACGCCCGCACTTCCGCTTCGCCCAAGGGTTCTTCCACGAGTTCGGGTTCGAGCAACCCTTCCATTGCCCCTTGGATGTCGTCGAGCAATTGGTAGATGATGTTGTACTCGCGTACATCTACCCCTTCCCGTTCGGCGGCTTGTCGTGCCCCAGTCGCTAAGGTGGTGTTGAAGCTGATAATCACCGCTTCGCTGGCGGCTGCCAAATCCACGTCAGTTTCAGTGACTTCACCCGGTGCGGCGAGCAGCAATCGCACTTGCACTTCCTCTTGAGGCAGTTGCTTGAGCGAACCGACGATCGCCTCGACCGACCCTTGAACGTCGGCTTTCAAAATCAGATTCAGTTCCTTGAGTTGTCCTTCTCGCTTGGCTTCGGACAAACTGCTGAGGGTGACGCGGCGGGATGCCATCGCCACGCGCAGTCGATCTTGGCGCTGTTCTTGCAAACGTCGATCGGCGATCGCCCGAGCTTCTTTCTCGTTCGGGTAGACTTCGAACTCATCTCCAGCAGCCGGAACGTCGCTCAAACCCAACACTTCCACAGGGAAGGAGGGGGTAGCTTCTTCGACCCGCTGACCGCGATCGTCCACCATCGCCCGGACTTTACCCAACACCGGACCGGCAACGAACACGTCGCCCACCCGTAGCGTCCCATTTTGCACCAGGAAGGTTGCCACTGCCCCCTTAGCTTTATCCAAGTGAGCTTCGATGATGGTTCCCTTCGCCGGGCGATCGGGATTGGCAGATAACTCTTCAATTTCCGCCACCAGCAACAGCATTTCCAGCAGCGTATCCAAGTTCTCCCCTTGAATGGCGCTCACCGGAACCATGATGGTCTCTCCACCCCATTCCTCAGGAACCAGACCGTATTCGGTGAGTTCCTGCTTCACTCGATCAGGTTGGGCTTCTTCCTTATCGATTTTGTTAATCGCCACCACGATGGGCACTTCGGCAGCTTTGGCGTGACCGATGGCTTCGATCGTCTGGGGTCGCACCCCATCGTCGGCAGCCACGACCAACACCGCAATATCCGTCACCCGAGCACCCCGCGCCCGCATAGCAGTAAAGGCTTCGTGTCCCGGCGTATCTAGGAACACGATCTGCTTCATTTTCCCTTCCCGCTCCACATCGACGTGATAGGCTCCCGTATGTTGGGTAATGCCCCCCGCTTCGCCTTGAGCGACTTTGCTCTGGCGGATCGTGTCGAGCAAGGTGGTTTTACCGTGATCGACGTGTCCCATAATCGTCACCACCGGCGGGCGCGGCTGGAGATTTTCCAAGTCGTCCGCATCCAGCATTTCTGTAGATTTGCGGGCTTCCGACTCGGCTTCGGCGGTTTCGACCTCAATGCCGAACTCTTCAGCCACCAGGGTTGCCGTTGGCACGTCAAGCGTTTGGGTGACGTTGACGGGAATGCCCTTTAAGAACAGCTTTTTGATGATTTCCGTTTCCGGAATGACCAGCGTGTCGGCGAGTTCGCGCAGGGTGAGATTGCCCGTTAGCACCAGCTTTTGCGGTTTTTCTTTCACCGCCGTCCCGCTGCGGCGATCTCGGTCGCGCGAAGTGCTGCCACCCTCGCCACGAGATGTGGCTTTTTTCGGTCGGCTTTGAGAGATAGTCGAGGGTTTGCTGGGTGCTGAGCGTTTGGCAGCTTTGGGCGGACGAGCCAGGGAGAGGCTGAGTTGGGGGTTAGCGTCGCCGTCTTCTAATAAGTCGCCATCCAAATCCTCATCGTCGTCGTCGATGGTCATCCAGCGCTTCGATTTCGTCTTAGCCGCTTTTGCCCCCAATTCGCCGAGATCTTCGTCTTCGTTTTTCCGCTTCTTGCTGGTGCGTTTAACCGGGCGAGAGGGCTTGGGATTGAGGGCGATTTCATCTTCTGTCTCTTCGACCTCGACGGGGGTCTTTTCCACTTCGTCGTCGATGTCCCCATCGGTGGCTTTTGCCTTATCGAGACGCACCAATTGCGGGCGCTGGGGCGGACCGGCTAGAGATGGGGTGGGCTGACGCTCGCCCGACTTTCTCGGTTGGGGTTTAGCCGTCTCTCCCGAACGCGCCGGGGTTGGTTTCGAGGAGGAGCGCGTCGATTTTTCGCCAGAGGATGACTCTACAGGGCGATCGGCTTTCGGAGTTTTCAGAATCGGTCGCGATACCCGATCGGAGGTAGCACTTGATTTTTGACTTCCAGGCTTTTGGCTTTCAGGGGAAGCGGCAGTCGCTCTCGAAGGCGGACCGAGCAATGTTTTTCGGGTTTCCTTCGCCGGAGGCGCCGACGGGGTTGGGGATTTTTGCGGGGTCGGTTCGGTCGGTCTTGGAGCCGTCACCTCCGCTGCTGGGGCGTGTGCCGATCTGTTCCCCGATTCTTCGGGCTTTTTCGGCGTGGGTTCGATCGGTCGCTTGGGAGCGGACGCCACCGCCGGAACGTTCCCCGTATCCGGTGTTGAGGGGGACTCGGGGCTAGACGGTTTGGGGCTGGAAAGGGATGGGACGGGACGAGGTTGGGGTTTAACGGTCACAATCTGAGGTTTACTGGGACGGGAAGGGGGTTGGGGGGATTGAGTTTTTTGGGGTTTGGAGCTATCTGAAGAATTGGGCAATGGAGAAGAGCTAGCGATATGGGCTGGCGCTGCCGATCGAATGCGATTGGCATCGTCTTCTGTAATTGTACTGCTATGACTCTTCACTGCAATATTTAATTGCTCGCAAATTGTCAAAATCTCTTTATTGTCCAGATTGAGTTCGCGCGATAGCTCGTAAATTCTCACTTTACCGTTGTTCATCCACTCTGACCTTAAATTTTGGGGAATTGGGACTCGGGAATAGGGACTTGAAACCAGGCGCTGGGGATTCCGATGGAGGAAGAAGGTGCGGGTTTCGAGGTTAGAGAGCGACCGAAAATCCTGTCGTTTTCCAGGGTTCGCGCTGCTTATCGCTCGATGCCCTCAGTCCGATTCCCCATTTTCCGTCAGCGAGAGTCGCTCCCACAAAGTTTGGTACAGGTCTGGGGGGACTGTTGCTTTTAGGGCTTTCCCCAGTCGATTTTTTTTCTGAGCCGCTCTCAGGCAATTTGCCGTGGTACAAATGTAAGCCGAACGTCCCATTCCCTTGTCTAATTGTAACTGATGCGACGGGTGGAGCCGGACAACCCGCCAGAAAGTTTCTTTCGGAGCGACTTGCCGACAACTGACGCAACGTCGGTAATTAGGTTTCATCGTCCGATTCGTCAGACGGTAAATCCGAGTCATCCGAGGCTTTGATGTCGGGAGCGTCTTCGCTCTCGACATCGTCTTCGGGGAGGATTTCGTCATCGTCGAATTCTTCGTCGAGAATTTCGTCTTCATCCTCGATCTCGAGTTCGTTGACCTCCTCTTCTTCGGGTTCTTCAGGAGGTTCGTATTTGGCGCTGTCTTTGATGTCGATTTTCCATCCGGTCAACCGGGCGGCTAACCGAACGTTTTGTCCTTCTTTACCGATCGCCAAACTCAGTTGGTTGTCGGGAACCAGGACCAAGGCTTGGCGGGCTTCGGAGTCTACCAATCTCACTTCGTCCACGCGAGCGGGACTCAAGGCGTTGGCAATGTAGGTTGCCGGATCGGGAGACCAGCGGATCACGTCGATTTTTTCGCCGCGTAATTCGTTGACCACCACCTGAATTCGCGATCCCCGCGCGCCGATGCACGCACCAACGGGATCGACATCGCGTTCGAGGGTATCGACGGCGATTTTGGTGCGCGGTCCGACGTAGCGGGAGGGGGGATTGGCTTCGCGTGCCACGGCGACGATGCGGACGACTTCATCTTGAATTTCCGGCACTTCGTTGTCGAACAGGTAGACCACCAATCCGGCATCAGCGCGGGAGACGAGCAGTTGGGGTCCGCGGTGCTGTCCGGCGCAGACTTTCTTTAGGTAGACCTTGAAGGTGGCGTTGGCGCGGTAGCTGTCGTTGGGGAGTTGTTCCCGCTTGGGGAGTTCGGCTTCGACTTCGGGCTGTCCGAAGCCGCTGCTGACGGCAACGATTACCGACTGGCGCTCGAAGCGTAGGACTCGCGCTGGCAGGACGGTTCCTTCTAAGTCTTGGAATTCTTCTTGAATGAGTTTGCGCTGTTGATCCCGTAGCTTTTGCGCCAAAACTTGTTTGGTTTGGATGGCCGCCATTCGCCCGAAATCTCGCTGTTCGGGAGTGACATCCAGGACGACGGTATCGCCGAGTTGAGCTTCGGCGGCGACTTCTTGAACTTCTCGCAGGGAGATTTCGTGGTCGGCAATGGCGATTTCTTCGACGATCGCTTTGGTGGCGAGGATGCGAAAGCCTTCTTCTTCGACGTCGAGTTCAACTTCGAAGTTATCGAAGTAGTGTTCGTCAAACAAATCGCTGCTTTCGAGTTGTTGGGTGCGGCGAAAGCGCTCGTAGCCTTTGAGGAGAGCTTCTCTCAAAGCGGCTTGGACGGCGGATTTGGGTAGGTTCCGCTCTTGGCTGATGCTGTTAATCATGTCTCCCAATCCGGGGAGTTTGACCATGGACATAGGACGATACTCCGTTTTTAGGTGTATGGGTAAGTGGCTTTAGGTCGATTTGGGGATCGTCAGGGTGCGAGTTTCGGAAACTTCCGCCTTTCAGTGAGGACGCATCCACAAGCTAAATGCTAAAAATCGCCAGTTTTTGGCTCTCTTGCGGATAACCGATCGCTGACGGCTGACGGCTTCACGTGCCATCGTCGAGTTGGACCGCAGTGACGAATTCTCGGGGAATCGCGACGAGACGACCTTTGCGATTGATGCGAACGGCGGTTTCATCCCGACCGACAAGCTGACCCGTCCATTTTTGGCGACCTTCAAAGGGTCGATCGGTTTCTACCCGCACGGGAAATCCTTTAAAGGCGATGAATTCTCGATCGGTCGTCAGGGTTCGCGAGGTGCCGGGACTGGAAACTTCGAGGACGTAAGCTTCGGGGATCGCATCTAAGCTATCTAAGGTGGCTTCCAAAGCCCGACTCATTTGTTCGCAGTCGTCCAAACTGGTATCCGCCTGTGGGTTGCGAATATCTACGCGCAGTACGGGGGGATTTTGATGGGTTTGAAAGACGGCACTGACGACCTCTAAGCCCAAGTCTTGGGCGATCGGTGTCGCTAGGTCGATGATTTGGGGAATTAGAGGATGAGTCATCTTCGCAATAAAAAAAGAGGGGATTAACCCACTCCCTTAGAGTTAGGGGATAGTCGATCCGTTACGGTCGCTTTGGGAACCGACTTCGGCAACGAAGTTTCCGCCGGGTCTCGAACTATCTCACCTAAGTTTCAACCCAACGTTCCGTCTTCGGCACGTCGGGTTTCTCAAGTGCTATCTAGTTTAGCATAGCGATCGAGAGGGGTTCGGGAGAAAGAGAGCGGGGGGAGAAGGGAGATACGGAGACACCCAGACGCGGGGCAAAAGCGCAATGACAAACCCCAAACGAGCAATGAATGACCAATGACCCACTACAATGCTTAGTGGTTATCTATCACCCTGAGAAACGTTATGGCTAACGCTGACAATGCCCCGCTCGATTCCCTGGATGCGGGAGTAGAAGATCTTGGCGGTGCGGCTCGGTTGAGTGCCGAGCAGTATCAGCAGAAAATGCAGCGACGCAAGGAAGTTCAAGATCGCCGGGTTGCCGAACGCGATTGCGCGAAGGGCTTGGTTATCGTCCATACGGGGAACGGAAAGGGCAAGACTACGGCGGCACTGGGGATGGTGTTGCGATCGCTCGGACATGGCTATCGGGTGGCGATCGTCCAGTTTATTAAGGGAGCTTGGGAACCGGCGGAAAAGGAAGCTCTCTCGAAGTGGTCGGAGCAACTAGAGTTTCACGCGATGGGGGAAGGGTTTACCTGGGAAACTCAAGATCGCGATCGGGATACGGCAAAAGCGAAAGAAGCTTGGGAAAAAGCTCTGGAATATATCGTTAATCCGGCGTTTAAGTTGGTACTGCTCGATGAAATTAATGTGGCTCTCAAATTGGGCTATCTGCAAGTGGAAGAAATTCTTGCCGGACTCGATGGCAAACCGGAAGAAACTCACGTCATTTTAACAGGTCGCGGTGCTCCCCCTGCTTTAATCGATCGCGCGGATTTAGTTACCGAAATGACTTTGGTTAAGCATCCGTTCCGGGAACAAGGAATCAAGGCTCAACCGGGAATTGAGTTTTAAATTGGTTAGTGGTTAGTTGTTATTTGTTAGTGGTCTTCGTAGGGGCGAGTTTAGTGAAAATCTACTGGGCTGAGCCGAAATTTATCATCAAAACCCGCCCCTACAATTGTCGGATCGCGACTTGGTTGACCTTCTATTTTCTCAACTCCTGAACTCCTGAACTCCTCAAAAAAGATGCCCAAACAGCTTGTTGCTATTTCTTTATCGACGATCGCCATTGTGACGGGTGTGGTGCTGTCTATTCTGATTCTGTGGCAGCTTCAAAGTTTGCTCGTGATTTTGATGATTTCCGTGGTGTTGGCGGCTTCTTTGGCGCCGATCGTAGATGGGTTGGAGCGGTATCGGGTTCCGCGCTGGTTGGGGACGATTTTGGCGTATTTAGGTTCGATCGGGGTTTTGACGGGGATCGTGTTGCTCATTGGTCCGACTGCTAGCCAGCAAATCGAACGATTGACGGTACAACTTCCGGTGTTTGTGGAAAATTTGGTTGCCATTTTCGAGCAGATGGCAATGCGTTTGAATGATTCCAATCCGGAGTTGTTGAACGAGTTGATCGATCCCCAAGCTTTGACAAAATGGGCGATCGGATCGTCCCAACAATTGGTGTTGCGTTCCTACGGCATTACCCGAGGGATTTTGGGGGCGGTTGCCAGTTTATTTCTCTCGCTGTTTATTTCGGGCTACATGGTTGCCGACAGCCGCACTTTAACTCGGGGATTGGTAAATCTGTTTCCCCAACCTTGGAAAGATCGACTGGCAGAGCAAGTGAAACCTGTCGGTCAGCGGATGGGGGGATATATTCGCGGACGGGTTTTGGTTTCGACGATTTTGGCGATCGGGACGACGACGGGATTGAGCTTTTTGGGAATGCCGGAATATGCGTTGGGGCTGGGAGCGATCGCCGGGATCACCAATTTAATTCCCTTTCTCGGTCCGATCCTCGGGGCAATTCCGGCGATCGTGGTGGCTCTTTCTAAAGGGGGTTTGCTATCCCTTTGGGTGCTGATTTTATTCGTTGTCATTCAAAATGTGGAAACCTACGTTCTCGATCCTTTACTGGTGGGAACTTCCGTCGGCGTTCACCCGTTGTATCAACTGTTGGCGGTGATTGGGGGTGCTCAGCTTTTAGGCATTTTGGGAGCGCTGATCGTTCCGCCGTGGGTGGCTGGGGGGGCAACGCTGCTGGAAAATCTCTATTTGCGTCCCAAGCTGCAAGCCGAACGACTGTTGGCGTCCCCAGGCGTACCGCCCGCAGTACCTCCGGCTGAAGGCAACGATTCGGTAATGGGTAATGGGTAATGGGTTTCACAAAATGGGATACTTGTCAAATTGAGATTGCAAACTCGTTACAATTGCTCGAAAAACTCGTGATGCGAAAAACCTAAATTCTCAATAGAGGTGTCAATAAGCCTCGATGCACAACGTAAAATCGAGGATTTTGCGGGATTGGCAAATTTTAGACACACGAACCCCTTGGGAGGAGTGTTTTTATTATAGCCCCAAACGTTGAGTTTTCGTTCCTTATTGAGAATATTTTTTGTAGGTTAAGGAATGTAAACTGGGGCGATCGATTGAAATTTTTAACCGATCGAGAGAAAATGCTTCAATCTTACTTATCAGTTTGATCGAGGGTGAGAGGCGCGGTAAATTGATAAACGTACAATAAGTATCCAAAGCTACGCCCTAGACTTAGAATAACACACCGCTGAAACCCTGTAAACCCGTTCCTCAATTGACCCCATTCTCAAGAAAATAGGCTGTTTTCGAGACCGATCTAGAATTTAGCCCCCTTGGCGACACGAGTTTTCTCCGGGGGGACGTTATCGGTAGGGACGCCACCGATAACGTCCCCACCGTATCGACCTACACGCTCAGGAAATTCACCTCGGTAATACTGGCAGCAGCAATGCCCGTCAACCGGGCGATCGGGCTATCCCCAAGGGCAATCACCGTCACGATGGGCTCTTCCTCTGAAGTTGGCGAGATCTCCGTCACGGTCAATTGCTCGAAGGTCAAGCCCCCTGCCAAACCGAGCAGATCGACACCCACCTCAAAATCGACGATCGTATCCGTTCCGGTATTCGCCGCCAGGACGAACACATCCGCCCCCGCTCCTCCGGAAATTAAATCGTCGCCGAGATCGCCGTATAGAGCGTCGTTCCCCGCTTCCCCGGCGATCGCATCGTTTCCCTGACCGCCGAACACCACGTCGTTTCCACCCCCGGCGCCGAGGATATCATCCTGCTCGTTTCCGAACAGCAGATCGTCGCCGTTGCCGCCGACCAGGGTATCGTTCCCATCGTTAGGACTGCCGGGAACGCCGTTCGACCCCACCAGGGTGTCGTTGCCTTCCCCTCCTTCGATGCTGTCATTTCCTAGGTCACCAAAGGCGATATCGTCGCCAAATCCGGCTGCGAAGGTGTCGTTGCCGCGACCGCCGTACATCGAGTCATTTCCCGACGCCCCTTCCAAGAGGTCGTCATCGTCGTTGCCGAACATGGAATCATCTCCCGCACCGCCGAACAACAGATCCCGTCCGTCGTTGGGACTGCCGGGAACGCCGTTCGATCCGACGAGGGTGTCGTTGCCGTCCCCGCCGCAAATCGTGTCGTTTCCAAGTTCCCCAAACAGGCGATCGTTCCCAGCTTCGCCCCAGATGAAATCGTCTTGCTGACCGCCGAGTGCAGTATCGTCGCCGGTACCGCCGACAATGCTGTCATTTCCCTGATTGCCTTCTAGCAAGTCATTTCCATCCAAACCGAAAATCAGATCTGCTTCCGGTGCTTCCGGATCGAGGGGGTTGCCGTTGCCGCCGACGACAGTATCGTTGCCCAGATCCCCAACTAAGGTATCCGCACCCTGGTCTCCGAAGATCAGGTCGTCATCCTTACCGCCGTAAATCAGGTCGTCATCCTTACCGCCGTAAGCACTATCGCGACCTTCTCCTCCTTTGATGAGATCCCGACCCCGGTTGCCGAACAGCAGATCCCGTTCGCCACTGTCGCCAATCTGGAAGAAACTGCCCAAACTGCCGAGTACGGTGTCGTCGCCGAGATCGCCGCCTACGGTGTCGTTGCCTTGGTCCCCAAACAGGCGATCGTCGTCTTTGCCCCCTTGAACCACGTCGTCGCCGACCCCACCCGTTACGGTGTCGTCTTTCTCGTTGCCGTTGAGGGTGTCGTTTCCTTCGCCCCCATCGATGCGATCGGTTCCCGACAGTTCGCTATCGCCCAACTCACGAGAGTCTCCGGCAATGCGATCGTTGCCCAAATCTCCCAGGAGAACGTCATTCCCGCGATCGCCGTAAATATCGTCGTTATCCTTACCGCCGAATGCCGTATCGTCGTCCTGACCGCCGTAAATGGTGTCATCTCCCGCACTGGCAGCCATGAAATCCCGACCCTCGTTGCCTGCCAGCAAATCGCGATCGGCACCCGGACCGAGGGGAGCGTTGCGGAAGAACCCACCGAGAACGATATCGTCTCCCCGACCGCCGCGAATTTGGTCGTCTCCGTCTCCGCCTTCCAAAGCTTCGTTCTCGTCGCCACCCGTTTCCAAGTCGTTATCGGGCGTTCCCGATCGTTGCATCCCCGGCGTGGGAGGGGTCATGGCATTCACATCCACTGCCGCTGGGGGAGCGACATCAAAACCGCCGATGGTCGGCGGAGGCGGACACCGATCTTCGGGATCTTGAGGAAGGACGATTCCGCCGCCACCATCGGGGGGAGGGAGAACGCCGTCATCATCCCCTGGAGGAACCCCCGGTGCAGTCAAGGTAACCGTTGCCGGGGTGGGGTCTTCCAACCCCAAGTTATCCGTTGCCGCATAGGTAAAGCTTGCCCCCGTAAAGCCACTACCCGCTTGGAAAAAGAGTTGGTCTAACTCTTCGGCGGTCAACCGCTGTCCCACGGCAACAGGCGTTCCCCTCTGTCCGGGATCGCCTAAAAACAGGATTCCCTGTCCGGCAGGCGGCAGCGTCTTAATCGTAAAGAAGGAAACCGTTCCGTCGGAGTCCGTCCCGCCCAAGTCCCGAATCGGGGCAGTCAATCCCGGCGTCAGTTGGGCGCTACCGTTGTCGGTTTCCGGCGGTGCGTTGCCAAAGGTCAGGGTAACAACGCCCGGCGTCGGATCGGTTTCGCCAAAGCTGTTGGTGGCGGCGTACTCGAATGTCGTCCCGTTAAAGGTCGCCGTTGGCTGGAAGAAAACTTGAGTCAGTTGGTCGGGGGTCAGGGTTTGTCCGACGGTAATCGGCGTTCCCCCGGCGTTGGGATCGCCCAAGAATAAGGTTCCTTGAGATGCCGGCGGGATGGACGTAATCGTGAAGAAGGAAATCGTGCTGTCCGGTGCACCGGGATCGCCGCCCAATCCCGTGACCTGGACGGGATCTCGCTGGGGAACACCGATATTGGTGTCGTCGGTATCGGGTTCGGGAACGCCCGTATTGATTTTGACGATACCGGGCGTTTGGTCGGTCAACCCGGTGGTATCCGTTGCCGCGTAGCGGAAGGTGGTTCCGGTAAAGTTGGGGCTAGCTTGAAACTCCAAGCGGGTCAGTTCTTCGGGGGTGAGAACTTGACCTGCGGTTACCGGATTGCCGTCGAGTAAGAGCGTGCCCTGGTTGGCAGGCGGCAGTTCGGTAATGGTATAGGAGGCGATGCCGTCGGGGTCGGTTCCGCCCAATCCGGTCAAGGTTTGGGTTTGTCCGGGGGGAATTTTATCGACGACATCGTTGGTTTCCGGGATGCTCTGCCGGGGGGTGAGGGTGACGGTTGCCGGTTGGGAGGGGAAGCCGTTATTGTCGGTTGCCGTAAAATCGAACATCGCGCCCGTAAAGTTCGGCGTTGCCTGGAACACCAAATCGTCCACTTCTTGCGGGGTCAGTTGGGTTCCCGCTTGTACGGGTTGCCCGTTAAGCAGCAGCACCCCTTGGTCGGCAGGGGGCAAGGTGGTAATGGTGTAGAAGTTGACCGTGCCGTTGGGATCGGTTGCTTCTAGGGGCGGCAGGGCGGTGCTGGCACCGGGGGTTGCCGGAACCGAGTCGTCTTGGGCGATCGGTGGCGGGTTGAGGCTGACCGTTGCCGGAGTCGAAATATCGTCGTTATTGTCCGTTGCCGTGTAGGTAAACGTCGTCCCGCTAAAGTTGGGTCCGGCGCGGAATTCCAGTTGGCGCAGTTCTTCGGGGGTCAGTTGTTGTCCGGCGGTAACCGGAGTGCCGTTGAGGAAGAGGACGCCTTGGTTGGCAGGGGGCAGGGTGGCGATATTGTAACTCGTTACCGTGCCATCGCGATCTCGACCGATGAGTCCCGTGAGGATGCGCGTCTGGCTGGGAGCAACGTTATCGGTAACGTTATCTGTCGTAGGGGGCAGGTTATTCAGTTGGGTCGTGTCGGTGGCTTCGATGAAGTTGCCCGGAGGACGACCGACCAGCACGAAACCGTCGGGAGGCTGCACCCGCACGGTATTTTCGATGGGACTGACCACCGCGTCGGTGACGGTTGCGGTGAAAGTAATTGTTGCCGTCGCTCCGGCGTCTAGGTTCAATTCGGCACGGAAATTGTTCCCGTTAAAGTTGTCGGAAACCAGTTCTCCCATTCCGCCGGAGAAGGTTGCCTGCACGCTGTTGGCGTTGATTTGAATCCCGGCAGGCAAGCGATCGGTAATTTGAATGCCGTTTAAGTCCGTGACTTCCAATCCGGGGGGTGGATTGGGAGGCAAGGTTCCTACATTGGTGACGGTGATGGAGTAGGTCACCGTACTACCCACTTGAACGGTGGTGAGGTTGTCGGTTTTGGTGATTTGAATATCGACCTGAGCGGTGGCGACGGGCTGGGTTCCAAAGTCCCCAAAGGCGGCATCTACCGGACCGACTAAGGTGGGTGCAGCATTGGTTAGGGACAGGCGATACAGGTTCGTTTGTCCGTTAACCTGAGAGGTGGTGTAGAGTTCTCCGTCGGGACCGAATGCCAGGGAGCCGGAGTCGTCGCGAGGCAGGCGGCTATTCCCAACCAGCGTCACATCGTTGAGGTTGTTGATATTGACTCGGAAAAGGCGGATCGTACCCGTTGCCGTATTCGTCGGTCTGGGGTTGGCGGCTTCCGTGACGTAGAGAATATCGGGATTGTTGGGATCGAAGGCAGCATCGCCACCGCCTCCAGAAAACCCTCCACCGATATTGCCGAGCGATCGCGCCACCCCCGTATTGCGGTTGATGATAAACAGTTCGGACGTTGCAGCTAAGGCAAACAGTGCTCCTTGATAGTCTGGATTCGTCGTGCTGTCTGAAGCTTGCGCCATCTTCGCAAACGCTAAGTTTTGATCGACGACGGCATTTCCCAACTGCCCGATGACGTTATTGTCACCGGTGGCGGGATTGAAGGTGGCAACGCGAGCGTTAACGCCGTTGCCCACGCCATCTAACTTCTCAACGTAGTAGACTAACCCCGTATCGGCTTCGCGGGCGATCGCCGCCGTCTCGAATAAGAGTTGACCCACAATTTGGGAGGTGGCATCGGCAATACTGACGACGCGGATATTGGGAGTCGGACCGACTTCCGAGGCGAATAGGCGGTTGCCCACCCCATCTTGCAGGATTCCCGGATAAGTTGCCAGTGCGGTTTCATCGAAGGCTAAGGGGGTTTTCCGGGTTCGGGTTCCGGCATCGAGTTCCCAGTTGCCTCCCAAAGCTGCATTGCCCACGAAGGTAGCCGATGCGGCAATATTGACCCCGGTCACGTTCCGCAGTTGGCGGACGAATTCTGCCCCCAATTCTCCCGCTGCCACCCGGCAGCTATAGAGGAGAATTTCGGCGTCGGCTTTGAGTCGATCGCCCCAGCCCTGGAGAAGTTGGGTATACTGCGGTAGGGTGCGAGCGCTCAGTTGGCTCGTCCCCAACCGCAGGCTGCCCGATCGGCCGTGGGCGACAATGTGAATGGCATCGAGAGGTTGGGGATAACCGCCTAAGACTTCCGTCATTTGCTCGATGCCATCCCGGTTGGCGTCGATCGAGATGACCGCCGTTCCCGATTTCGCGCTGTCAATCAGAGATTGTCGAGCCTCAACCGCCGAGTCGATAAAAATGACCTGCCTCGGGATATCCTCTGGATGTGGAGATTTAGGGATACGCCCAAAGGGAGTCGCTGGCGCGATCTCGCTGTTAGCTTCATATCCTACTGGGTTCGCCATTTGGAGTTCGAGAAAATCTTTTTTCATATTGCAGATGCCGTATGCTTCTATACCGGAGTTGGTGCGATCGAGCTCTTGCCAGATCGACTTAAACGGACGAGCGAGCGATCGGTCAGAATTGTAGAAGTTCCTCTCGATCTCCTGCGTTCGTCCTGCATTCGTGTATCTCGAGCGAGTTTATCGACAAGCCAAAAATTTCCAAACCGAATTTCGATCAAAAATTTCGGATAGCTTGGAACTAGAGGGGCAATTCTGCTTTTTCAGTCAGTTTGTTCAAAGATGAATCGATCCCTCACACCCTGTTTTTTAAGAGCATACACTATAAAAAAACAAAATTTGCTCTCGTTTTACAGGTTTTTTAATGAGAGTCTCTCCTTCTTTTAAGTCAAGTTGCTATACTATAAGATTGTTAAAGAAAAAATTAAGAATTGGCCGAGCGGCAGAGGATTTAAGCTTGCCTCTAGTTTTCGGGTAAATTGAGTTTTGCCACAGCCGATCTGACTCTCCGACCTGGAGATTGGAGGACGGGAAAGCTTTAGCCGATTGGAGTCAATCGACATCCTGCCTCGAGAGATCTCGCTAAAATTACGGAGACAAGCACCCAAATTCCTCCCGAATTATAGTAGTTACACGGATTCAGCACAAGTACCTATGACCCGGAAATATCACATCACCACCTTCGGCTGCCAGATGAATAAAGCTGACTCCGAACGCATGGCGGGAATTTTGGACGCCATGAACTTCGAGTTTGCCGACGATCCCAACCAAGCCGACCTCATCGTCTACAACACCTGCACCATCCGCGATAATGCGGAACAAAAAGTCTATTCCTACTTAGGAAGACAAGCGAAACGCAAACGCGAACATCCCGATCTCGTTCTCGTGGTGGCAGGTTGCGTCGCCCAACAGGAAGGAGAAGCGCTCCTCCGCCGAGTGCCGGAATTGGATTTGGTGATGGGACCCCAGCACGCCAACCGCTTGGACGACCTCCTCGCCCAGGTCTTGGACGGCAATCAGGTGGTTGCCACCGAACCCATTCACATTATGGAGGACATTACCAAGCCTCGCCGAGATAGTCAAGTGAGCGCTTGGGTCAACGTCATCTACGGTTGTAACGAACGCTGTACCTATTGCGTGGTTCCTGGCGTTCGCGGGACGGAACAATCGCGCACTCCCGAAGCCATTCGGGCAGAACTGGAAGAATTAGGACGCCAAGGTTACAAAGAAGTGACTTTATTAGGACAAAATATCGATGCCTACGGGCGCGATTTGCCGGGAACGACGCCGGAAGGACGCCACCAGCATACCTTTACGGACTTATTGTCCTACATCCACGATGTAGAAGGAATCGATCGCCTGCGCTTCGCCACCAGCCACCCCCGCTATTTCACCGAACGCCTGATTCGCACGTGCCGGAAGTTACCCAAAGTTTGCGAGCATTTCCACATTCCCTTCCAATCTGGGGATAACGACGTTCTCAAAGCGATGGCAAGAGGCTATACCGCCGAAAAATACTGCCGCATTATCGACACCATTCGCGATTGTATGCCCGATGCGGCGATTAGTGCCGATGCGATCGTGGGATTTCCCGGCGAAACCGAGGCGCAATTCGAGAATACTCTCAAATTGGTAGACGAAATCGGCTTCGACCAACTCAATACCGCTGCCTATTCTCCCCGTCCCGGAACTCCGGCAGCATTGTGGGACAATCAGGTGAGCGAAGAGGAAAAAAGCGATCGCCTGCAACGGTTGAATCGCTTGGTAGAAACCAAGGCTGCCGAACGTTCCCAACGGTATCTAGGTCGAACTGAAGAGGTGTTAGTCGAAGCGCAAAATCCTAAAGATCCCACTCAGGTGATGGGACGAACTCGAGGCAACCGCCTCACCTTTTTTGCCGGAGATATTGAGAGTTTAAAAGGTCAAACCGTTGCGGTGAAAATTACGGAAACCCGCGCGTTTAGCTTGACGGGAGAACGAGTTTAAGATGGTGAGGATTGGTTAGGGGTTGTGGGGTTGCCGATCGTTCCCTCCCAAAGCCCTTCTGAGAGCGATCGCACCCGCTTTTCAAAATGGAGATTATCCCATCACCCGCCGCCTTTTTGTTATTGTCAAACAAAACGAACAACTCGATCGACAAGCCGGAGTTGCTTACGCACAATTGTTGCTAACCGAGCAAGGTCAAGACCTCCTGGAACAGTCGGGATTTGTCAGTTTGCGTTAGGTGGATCGTGTCTCGATATTTACAAGTTTTGCGCTTATTTTGGGGAACGGCGATCTCTGCCGAGTTGGAGTATCGCGCCAATTTTATCCTGGCGAGTTTCAGCAGTTTGGGAAATTTGGTTGGCAGTTTATTCGGCTTATTTCTCTTTTACCGCACGGGCTATACGTTTGCTGGATGGAGTTGGGAAGAAGCCTTAGTCGTTTTGGGTATTTTTACCATTTTACAGGGGTTTTCTTCCATGTTTCTCGCCCCCAATCTCAACCGAATTGTCGATAGCATCCAGCAGGGAACCTTAGATTTTGTCCTTCTCAAACCGATCGACTCTCAATTTTGGCTTTCGACGCGCACGATTTCCCCTTGGGGATTTCCAGATGTGGCTTTCGGTCTGATGATTTTAGTCTATTCGGGCAGCAAACTAGGGTTGGATTTTTTTCAATATTTACTGAGTTTGATTCCCCTAACCTTTGGTTTTCTCAGTTTGTATAGTATTTGGTTTATTTTAGGGGCAACCAGTATTTGGTTTGTCAAAATCTATAACGTTACGGAAGTGCTGCGAGGATTGCTCGAAGCGGGACGATTTCCCATGGTTGCTTATCCCACCGCTTATCGTTTTTTCTTTACCTTTATCGTTCCCGTTGCCTTTTTAACCACGGTTCCTGCCGAAGCATTATTAGGACGAGAAAATTGGCTCTGGATTATGGGGTCGGGATTTTTATCGATCGGTCTCTTCCAAATTTCGCGGCAGTTTTGGAAATTTGCCTTGCGTTTTTATACTAGTGCGTCCAGTTGAACGATCGAAAATTTTCCCACTTAATTCATAACCGATTCTCCTGCAAAAATGGGTAAATCGAACCAAAAGGTCGTGCCAACTCCCACTTCGCTAACCAAGTGAATTTGGCTGTGATGTTTGTCGATAATATTGCGAACGATCGACAGCCCCAAACCCGTTCCTTCTAAGGTATGGACGCGATTTTCCACCCGGAAAAAGCGATCGAAAATGGCATCGCGATCTTCGGGATCGATGCCAATTCCGGTATCCGAAATTTCCACCCGCACCAAGCCAGGATTCGACGGCAACTCGGATGAATTCTGGAGTTGATAGGCGCGAATGACTACTTTTCCCCCCGCTGGCGTAAATTTCAAAGCATTCCCAACTAAGTTGGCAAACACCTGTACCAGTAAATCGTAATGCCCTAAAACGGCAGGTAAATTCGGTTCGATTTCCTGTTGAAGAGCGATCCCTTTATCTTTAGCATTAAGTTGATACGTTCGCAGGGTTTGCTCGATGGGCTGTGCCAATTCCACAGAATCTAAATGATAAATTCGGCAAGATTCCAAGCGAGATAAATCGAGAACGTCGTTGACCAAGCGCGTCAGCCGATCGGTTTCATGGTTTGCCGTTTCCAGAAACTCCCGACGCTGCGGTTCGCTCAAATCGTCGCCATATTCGTGCAGGGTTTCGATAAACGATTTAATATTAAATAACGGCGTTCTCAATTCGTGAGAAATATTGCTGATAAACTGACTTTTCGCCTCGTTCAGTTCTGCCTCTCGGGTGACATCTTGTACCGTCATGGCAATGCCGCGTAAATTTTCGCGAGAGGCATCGAGAACCGTCGTTACCAGAATCCGAATCGTTCGCCCGATCGGTTCGCTCAAGGCAATCCGAAATTCTCCCCCTTCCCGCTCTTTGCGCGCGACTTGATACAGCGGTCGCGTGATTTCCATTTGTACCGCAGCGGGTAAAGAATGCAGCACGTTTCTTCCTACAATGTCTTTCCCTTCCCAAGCAAAAATTCGCTGAGCGGTGGGATTGACCAACACCACATTCAAGTCCGTATCCAAGAGCAGCGCCCCATCAGCGATCGTCGAAATTAGGGTTTCTAACTTCGCCTTTTGTGCCGTCATTTCTTCAATATTTTGCTCTTCGTACCGCTCCAACCGTTCCGCCATTTCGTTGAAACTTTCGATCAACTCGCCCAATTCTCCCCCCAGGGGTAAATCGATGCGCTGCTGAAAGTTTTTAGCGGCGATATTTTTCACCCCCACCACCAATTCTTTAATCGGTTTGGTAATGGTTAAAGCGTTAAACACTGCCCCCAAAATTACCATCACCCAAATGGAGACAAAAACGGCGATCGTTACATCACGAGTTAACGTGAACGAGGTGACAACCGTAGGGTTGGGATTGGTTCCCACTGCCAAGACGCCCAGATATCGACCTTCGTAATTCAACGGCACGAAAACATCCGTGACCACCCCGTTCGGCGTCGCGTGTTGCCGAATTAACGGTTCTTCTAAATGCGTGGCAAAATCTTCGGGAAGCTGAATGCGGCGTTCGATCGTCAGGGAATTCTGAACTTGAATGTCGGAAAAGGGAATGCCAAAAAAGATTTGCCCCTCGGCATCGGCGTAAAGAATGTAGCGAAGGCTGGACGTACTGCTGTAAAACTGGCTGGAAAAGCGGGCAACTTCGGTTTTGTTGTCTTCAGCAATCAGTTGCGTGACGTTAGAAGCCAGTAGCAAGCCCAAATCGCGACCGAAGCGAGTATCGCTGAGTCGGGCATCCTGCTGAATGGTATTCACCGCCCAGAACGTAAATCCACTAACCACTAAAGACACCATCAGAGTAGCCAGCGCCATCAGTTTGGTCTGGAGGGTAAACTCCGACCACCAACGCTTGACGATCTCCGCGACGGTTTGCAATAGAGCCAGCAAGATAAGCTTGTCGAATTTTCAAAAGTTTACAAACTTATTTTGACACGTTATCGCCGATCAGTCATAACAGAATGAGTAATTTAACTCATTTCTGATGAACTGGAGTTCAGGAGCCGGGGAGGCAGGGGAGGCAGGGGGAGAGAAGCAACTAACCATTAACCCCATCACAAACCCCAAACCCCAAATGACCAATGACCAACTGTGCTTATCGCACGCGATAGCCGATATCCCGACGGTAGTAACAGTTTTCAAAGTGGATTTTCTCGACGGCGCCATAGGCTTTGTCAATAGCACACTCGAAAGTTTCCGCCACCGCCGTCACCCCTAAAACCCGTCCCCCAGAACTGACAACGTGTTGTCCGTCGAGTCTCGTTCCCGCATGAAAAACGGTGACGCCCTCTTCCGCTTCGGCATCGCCCATCCCGGAAATCGGCTTCCCTTTTTCGTAGCTGCCGGGATATCCCCCCGCTGCCATAACGACGCACATCGCCGTTCCCGGATGCCATTCGATCTCCGGCATCCCCGCCAGTCGCCCTTCAACGCACGCCCGCAACAGTTCGTGCAATGGGGTTTTCAGCAAGGGTAAAACGGCTTGGGTTTCGGGATCGCCAAACCGACAGTTAAACTCCAGCACTTTCGGTTCCCCTTGCGGCGATACCATCAATCCGGCATACAACACGCCGCGATAGTCGATGCCCCGCTTTTGCAACACGGCAACCGTGGGTTCGAGAACCTCCGTTTGAATCCGCGCCATCAGTTCCGGCGTGACGATGGGTGTGGGCGCATAGGCTCCCATACCTCCGGTATTGGGTCCGGTATCTCCTTCGCCCACCTGTTTGTGATCTTGGGCAGGCAGCAGGGGACGCACGGTTATGCCGTCGGTGAGGGCGAGGACGGAAACTTCTTGTCCGGTGAGGAATTCTTCGATGACGAGGGTGTTGGCGGCTTCTCCCAATTCTCCCTGGCACAGGGTTTCGATCGCCGCTTTTGCCGCTGCGAGGGTTTCAGCTACAATCACCCCCTTCCCAGCCGCCAAACCATCGGCTTTGACCACAATCGGCGCGCCGACTTCTTCTACGTAAGCCAGCGCTTCCGCCTTTTGTGCCTGCGAGAAGACTTGGGATTTTGCCGTGGGAATTCCGGCTTCGCGCATCAACGCTTTCGCCCAAGCTTTACTCGATTCTAAGGTTGCCCCGGCTTGTGTCGGACCGAAAACGGGAATATTTTGGGCTTGCAGGGCATCGGTGATGCCTTGAGAAAGGGGCAATTCGGGACCGATGACGACCAGATCTGCCTTCTCGGCTTTGGCTAATGCGGCGATCCCCTCGAAGTCTTCCACCGAGAGATCCGCGTTTTGGCAACCTTTCAGCGTTGCCGTCCCCCCATTTCCGGGAATGCAGACAACGCGATCGATCTCGTTTGAGAGCAACAGTTTCCACGCCAGTGCGTGTTCTCTTCCGCCGCTGCCGATAACTAAAACGTTCACCTCAAATCTCCTTCAATGGCTATTAGCTCGTGGGGCTTTGGCTAGGTTACCGATCGCCGATCGCAGCTTCTCTCCTGCAACTGTTTCGCCCAAGACAAGCTATTTAACCATATTGGGGGGCAACATGAGAATCATCTACCGTCGAGATCGGCAGTGATGGTGCGATCAAGTGAAATCCTACCTCGTTTGACAAGTGACTATTTGTCACTTTCCACCGAGCGAGGTTCGAGGTCGTCTGACATTGCGCCATGACGGTGTAGAATTTCGCTCATAAATTCCGCTGCGGTTAGCCGCGATCGCGGCAATCGATCGCCCACCTGCCAACCCCAGACCCGATGCGGCATTCGCCATAAATCGAGATGAGAAACCTCCGGGTCGGCGTAAAAACTCCTCGTTCCGTTGCCCAGTAAACTCGAACTCCCATGAGTAAAGTAGTCGTGGCTAAGACGATAGATGGGAAAATCCCCGTAGAGGGGAACGCCCCAACCATCGAGCGCAACGAAAGCGGCGATCGTTCGCCCTTGCCACCGCCATCCCCATGCCGCACCGATCGCACCGACAACGCCCGCACTAAAAGCAATGATTGCCAGTTGAGAAACTGTCCCTTCGCGAGCCTCAAAATCTCTGAGAAATTGCAAAATATGCTTTGCGGAGTACGCCGGGGAGTCTTGGGTGGGAAACACCAAGAGCGGCTGTTGCGGGCAGCGAGGCAGACTGATAAATTGCTCGATACTGCTTAAAAAGTCTCGCGTCAATTGCAGGTTGTGAATGCCGGGACAAACTAAAATATGTACCATTTTTGGCATCTAATTCGATTGCAAAATATTATATTTTCATGAAGCGATTTTCATCCATCGATCATTGGGCTGGAAAATATCTTCCTCAATTTAAATCGAGCGATCGTATCAAGACCTGGCTTTTCGTCTGAAGTATCCGATCGGGGATCGTCACAAAATTGACTTCTGCTCCAAAGTCAAATATTCTCTGAATATGTCAAATGGGGTGTCGTCAGTTAGAGATTAATGTTTGTCTCAAATCAACTTTCAAAATTTTTAGTCCCGACGGCGATCGCACTGGTTTTCACCAGTCTCGCACAGTGGTTAACCACTGAGACCGATCGGCTATCGGCTCGCCATGAGATCGAGTTTGCCTCTGGCGTAGCACCAACGCCAAGCCCAACATTCTCAAGCCCTCCCGGAACTCGCAGTCGCCACCCGAACAATCGGGCAACTGCGGCGACCTCTTCAAACCGTTCTTCCAACTGGATCGCTGACTGGCAAAATCGCAGCACGAGATGGCGCCAGCACATCGCCGGATTTTGGTCGGATGGCAAAGATCGCCAGCCCAAAACGGGGACGATTTCCAGCCAGCCATCCCCCACTCCATCCTTGCTGACTCGAACGATCTCCGATCGACACGATGCCCAGAGCGAAGCGATGTCGAGATTGTTTTCAACGCCCGATTCCCCCGGTTCGATCGCCATCGGAGCCGCCGAAGGAACCCGCACGCAGATCGGAGGGATCACCCCGCTCTATTGGGGGCATCGAGATCCGGCGAATGGCGTGACGAATTTGGGAACATTTAGCTACCAGCACGGCGCTCGAGATGCTCGTCAAGCCGATTCCCTACAACTCGAGCGATTGAAACAACAGGTGGCGGAAATTCGCCGCCAGGCGGCAGAAGCTGGGGTAAAACTTTCTCCCCTAGAACTGGTGGCGGCGGCAGATTTAGCCAATCAATCCCCCGAAGCGGGGTATGCTTATATCGACAATCTCCAACAAGCTTACGATCGCGGCTTTCGAGGTATAGAAGCGCTGTTAGAGGCTCGCATGCAGAGCTTTGTCGATCCCGAAACTCAAAATCTCGATGCTGTCGGATTTGGAAATAACTGGCAAAAATTGAGGCAAGATCAGTTGCGTCGCTTGTCGAAACTGCAAAAAACGTTAAAAGCTCACGGTGAAATCTAGGAGAGGGGCGGGTGAGGTCTGGTAATTGGCAATCCCGCCTGATGTATAGAATTCAAAAGCTGGGAATTTACCCTATGGACATTTACCTTATGGACTAATTGGCCTCGGAACTTGGGTTCTAGATGGGGGGGTCGATCAAACCCTGAGACTCATTTCTAAAGGGAGTACCCCCCAATTCGAGCGATCGCTCGAGTTAGATTTTCGCTCTCGGACTGGCGCTCGATTCGTCTAGCTGACTAGGCATCTGCAGGAAAAGACTGAGATCTAACTCCCTACCACCTCTTCCTTGCCTCCTCCTCTTGAGAGGGGAGAGACTAGGGGAAGAGGTTTTTTGTTGGGGAGGTTTGGAGAGCCATCTCAATTTATGAATGACCGGAGATGTCTACTCGCTATCGTTGCTGCTTTCATTGCCATTGCTGGCAGCGCCGTTATTATCACTGCGAGAGTATCGTCTACCGCCAAATGTCCGAGTGGATTTCTTGCGAAACTGACGCGCGTACGCTTGGTTGCGCGAGGCTTTTTCTTTTTTTAAGTTGCGACGTTTTGCCACGATAATTTCTCCATTCACACAATAGAACTAAACCAGAGGAAATGCTGCGGGTAGAAAACCGCTGGATACCGTTTTCGTTGAGGTTAAATTGTCTGCAATGACCAACCCAACCCCTAGAAACGTCTAGCGCCCCCATCCCCAAACGAGGGTTTGGGTTCGCGAGGTCTGGCTCGATCAACCTTCATCTGGCGACCCATCCATTGGGCGCCGTCGAGTTCGGAAATAGCTTTGTCTTCGTCAACTTCCGTTTCTAACTCGATAAAAGCGAAGCCGCGCTGGCGACCGGTTTCGCGATCAGTTGGAAGATCCACGCGCTTGACAGTACCGTATTCGGCAAAAACTTCGGTCAAGTCGCCTTGAGTTACCTTATGGGACAGGTTGCCGACATAAATAGGCATAAACGGCTAGTCTCCTCCATCGAATATGTGCAGAGAGCAAAGATGTCGGAGAACAGTCTGTCAAGCTCCTGATGAACCTACTTCGTAATGTTGAAAACAAACGCGATCTGCCGATCTCTAATTCTCATAGAGTCATAATAGCACCTTACAAAACCTTTCGATCGACTTTTGAGGATCGCAAATGCCAGCAAAACAAACGCGATCGCCTGCAAGGGTCGCGAAACGGGGATTTGGGTTTCGATCGAACTTCTGGCAAGCCGCTTGAGAATTTGGGTTTTCGGCGATCGATCCCGAAAGAACGGCTACCCGAGAAGAATGTCGTCTATGACGATTTTATTGGCAAAATCTCCAAAAGTCACCGATCGGGCAATGCCCGAGAAAGGAATTGTTACAAACTGAAACTGGCTGTAGGCGCTGGGAAATTCTCCGGCGGGAGTGGGGGCTAAAGTGACGGAGGCGAGCAGATTGCCCGTACCGCCCAATCCGTCGTAAATTTCGACGGAATGCTCCCGAAATGGGGAAGCGTAGGAAAACGCCAGTTGGGAGTCGAATCCCCCCACCGCTTCCAGGACGATCGCCTCGCCTTCGGCATAAGTCAGTGCCGTCACGCCGCTGGGTTGATGGGCAAAATTCCCGCCGAATTCGTCACCCGCACCGGATTCGACGATCGGGCAAACGCCGATAATTCCCAACGCATTCTCCGAAAAGCGAATGCCTTGATCGCCGTAAAAATTCCCAACTCCGGTTAAATTCTCCACCCCTTCAAAATCGATTAATGCGGGTTGGTCGCTGCGGGCGATCGTTAAGATTGCCGAACTCTGCGTGCCGATTTGCGCGCCGTTGGTGGGGTTGACTAGGGCTAAATTTACCGTTTCGGCAACTTCTACCCAGAGATCGTTAATTATCGGAATTTGGACGGTTTTGACCGATTCCCCCTCAGCAAAAGTCACCTCGATCGGCGCGGAAATATAATCTTGAGGAGCAGTTGCCGTGCCGTCGCCGAGGGTAACGGTGGCGCTGACTGTCCCCGCACTCCCGTCCGATCGCGTCACGGTGACGGCAGCTAGAGGGGTTCCGTCTTCGTTGACGGCAAAACTGGCATCGCTAAATTGTAAAATTCCTGGTTGATTGGGGGGAGGAGGGGGAGGAGGCGGCGTGGGAACTTCTATATCGTTGTCGGCAATTTCCACCACGGCAAAATTGGGAATCCCGATGGTTGCCCCCAAACTGGGATGGCTCAAGGTTAAATTGAGCGTTTCCGTGGGTTCGGGAAGCGCGTCGTCGGCAATGGGGATGAAAATGACCCGTTCGGTTTCGCCAATGCCCAGATTGACAGCGATCGGCATATTATCGTAGTCTGCGGTCGCTGTTGCCGTGCCGTCGGTGAGGGTAATCGTCGCGCTGGCGGGAATGCTGGCAATTCCGGTGCGGACGACTTTCACCGCCGCCATCGCGGTTCCATCTTCACTAACTTGAAAAATGGGGCGCTCGAACTGCAAACTGGTATCGTCGTCGATTATCGTCAGCGTCGCTCGATTGAACTCCCCCACTGTCGAACCGGAACTGGGGTTGGCAAGGGCTAAATTAACCGTTTCGTTTCCTTCGACGAGGGGATCGTTGACGATCGAGAAATCGACGGTTTTTGCCAGTTCTCCGGGGGCAAATGCTACGTCGATCGGCGTATTGAGGTAGTCGGATAAAAAGGTTGCCGTGCCATCTCCAGAAAACAGCGTCACCCGTCCGCCGCGATCAATTTGTCCCGTGCGGACGATGGTAATTTGAGCTATAGGCGTGCCATCTTCCAACACGCTAAAGTTGGGACTGCTAAATTGATAGTCGGTATCGTTATCGATAATTTCGAGCGTTGCCGTCGCCCGATCGCCAATTCGTGCCGTTCCCGTCGGATTGGTTAGCGTTAAATTAATTGTTTCCGTTGGTTCGACAAAGGGATCGTCGATAATTCGCTCTTGAAAAACGGGCAGTTCTAAAACCTTAATTGTTTCTTCCCCTTCAAAGCGAATGGGAATGGGAAACGGAAAGAAATCGGCAGTATTGCGACCCGATGCCGTGCCGGCGGATAGTTCGATCGTCGCTGCGACCGGATCGCCGCTCGACCGTTGACGAACCACCGTTACGGCAACGATCGGCAGTCCGTTTTCTGCCACTTGAAAAATCGGCTGACCGAACTCTAAGCGATCGACGGGTCTAAAATCGCTGGCATCCAATTGACCGATCGGTCGATCTCGATCGCCAATCAGTTGTGCCAAAATTTCTGAGGTCGATTGGCGGCGAATTTGCACGAGGAAGGGATTTTCGGCTGGGGTAGAAATCTCTAGATCGTCAAAGGTTAAATCTTCTGCCAATCCGATTAAATCGACCCCTTTCTCGAAATCGAAAATAATATCAAAGGTGGGTAGCGTATCTTCGGGATCGGGATTGGGAAACGATCGCAACACGAAAATATCGCTACCTTCGCCACCTTGTAAAGAATCGCGACCGCGATCGCCCCACAGTCGATCGTCACCCTCTCCGCCATTCAAAAAATCGCGATCATCCCCGCCACGCAGAAGATCGTTCCCCCCTCGACCGAGCAGCGTATCGTCACCATCCAACCCAAAAATCGAATCCTCTTGGGAAGTTCCTTCTAACAGAGTTCCGCCGATTAAAGTATCTTCAATCCGTGCCATAGTTGCCAATCTCTCATTATCGATCGTGGTAGATGGCTTTTGTACTTGATTGGTTAGTTGTTAGGATTTTGGGGTTTGTGGTTTGAGATTATTACCCATTACCCATTACTGACTTAGGAGGTTTTCGCTCCCAACCCATTGCCGGGAAAAGTCGGTGTTTGAGGAAGTGAGCGGCAACTATTAGGAGAACGATCGCGATCGCGCCGATGCCGATGGGACTGGGAACCCAGAACACCGCTTCTAGGTGATTGACTTGACCGGGTTGGAGCTTCCACACCAAATGGCGCTCGCTCGGCAATGCGTCTCCGGTTCCCACCCGCGAAGTTGCACCCCACGGCGTATCGAGAGCAAAATTGATTTCAAACAGAGATCCCGTACCAATTTCTACAGTATCTCCCGCGTCGGCAATAGTTCCCAATCCCCGCAAGTCTAAATCCACGCTCAGGTGATTTCGCAGTGCCACAAAAGCATTATTTTGCTGGAGTGCCAGATGGGCACCGACTAGGGGAAGTTCTGGAGTTGACGCCGTTTTGGCTCGATCGGTTTCCCCAGTTGGGTTGAAAAAGCCGTTAAATTTTTCTACCAATTGGGCACCGTTGTGAAACGGAATTCTGACGGTGAGTTCTCGATCGTTAATGCGCTGAGTTCTGCCGTGCAACTGGCGCGCGCGGCGATCGATACTTTCCAACCAGTCTCGCACGGTAGACTGACTGAAATTGGTCAGCCGTTGCGAAAGGCGAATCTGCTGTACGATTTCGCCGTGAGTTTGGGAGTCAAACGTAATGCCCACATCGTAGCGGACGCAACCGGACAGGCACAAACTTGCCAGGAGAACGATCGCCAACCGACGGAGGGTATGTCCCCAAGATCTCGAGTTTGGGGAAGTTGGCGTCACTGGAATCGCAGATTTTTGCATTTCGGATGTTAGTTCCTCATCAAATGCTCGTTGGCGATCGGCGTTCTCTACCGGGCAAGCTGCCGATCGCTTTATCAATCTTAGATCGCCGTAGGGACGAGCGCGATCGAAACAAAGAAGGAGCAACCGCCAAGGATTGCCCCTTCCAATTGTCTGTGAATGCTGCTTGCCCCTGCGAAGCGCTTTACGATTCTTTATTCAAGAAGCTTTGAACTTGGCTCAGAGCCGCCTGGATGATGTTATAGACTGCCCAGCTTAGCGCCACAATCACGGGTAGCAGGACGACAATCAAACGCCAATCAATGCCCATACCAAAATCTCCTCGCTTAACAAATTTTTAAAGACTTCTCATAATTATAGAATGTTTGGGTCTAGTCATTTGTTATTTGGGGTTGGGAGTTTGGGGTTTGGGGTTTGTTAGTGGTTAGTGGTTAGTGGTTAGTGGTTAGTCGCTTTGCTCAAGAAAGCTTCCCCTGCTCAAGAAAGCTTCCCCTGCTCAAGAAAGCTTCCCCTGCTCAAGAAAGCTTCCCCTGCTGCTTCCCCTGCTCCCCGGCATGAACCCGTGCCAGTTCCTCGTACTTGCGGGCGTGTTCGATGGAGCGATCGACTTCCTCTTCCGAGAGAGTCCGCGCCACTTTGCCGGGAATACCGATAACGAGCGATCGCGGCGGCACGTCTTTGACCACGACTGCCCCCGCACCGACGATACTGCCCGTCCCCACGCGCACCCCGTTAAGCACGATCGCGCCGATACCAATCAGACAACCCCGCTCGATATGGGCGCTGTGAATCACTGCCCGATGTCCGACGGTGACGTATTCTTCCAAAATCGTGGGTTGACCCGGATCGCCGTGGAGAATTGCCCCATCCTGAATATTGGTACAGTCGCCAAGGGCGATCGATTCCAAATCGCCGCGCACCACCGCCCCATACCAAATACTCACCCCCTTGCCTACCCGCACGCGCCCGATAACCGTTGCGGAAGCGGCAACAAAGGCAGCGGCAGACACATCGACGGGAGAGCAGTCAGAAGATAGCGTTTCGGAAGTCTCAGAAGGGGCATTCACGATCGATCTCGAGATGAGAAAGGAAGAGGTTAAGATTATAGAGTACACGCACTTGGTGTATCTGCGGAAGGAAAAGCGCCTTCCCCAAGCCTGCAAAGCACTCAGCAGTAATTTTATTACGCGACTGTCGAATGGACTACTCGAGCGACCCAAGCTACCAATATCCGATCTTCGGGCCAGAAATTCAGTGTCCCCACTGTCGCCAAACGATCCCGGCACTCACTCTGACCGATACCTATCTGTGTCCCCGCCACGGAGCCTTTGAAGCCAATCCCAAAACTGGGGAATTGGTGCATTTGCAATCCGGTCGCCATTGGCGCAGGTGGGAGAATGAGTGGTATCGACAGCATACCCATCCTGACGGCATCCGCTTTGAAATTCACGAAGCCCTCGATCGCCTCTACACTCAAGGCTATCGGGCAACGAAGGTGATTATCGCCCGCCGCTATAAAGAATTGATCGGCGCGTATTTAGAACGCAATACCCCTTGGCGCGATCGACAAGATGCCACCCATCCCAAACTGTACGGTTTACCCGTCGAATTCAGTTCCGAAACGGAAGATTCTCCCTGTTGGGACGTGATTAATTTCGATTTGGATAAGGAACCCGGCGTTCCCGTTCGCTATCCTTATTTCCGGTTATTTGAATAAAACTGTAGGGGAAAGGGATAGGGTGTGTTGAGGCACGAAACGAACCCTTTAAGTGAACTGAATCATCTTTTCCTTCGCTCTCTCATTCCCCCATCCAAAACCATGCACCACGCTTCGATTCGGACGGCTGACATTCACCGCGCGATCGCCTTTTACGAACAATTGGGCTTTTCCGTCTGCGATCGCTTTACCACAGGATATACCCTCGCCTGTTGGATGGAAGGACTGAACGGACGCATCGAACTGATTCAAATTCCCCAGCCCAAACCCGCCCCCGATGCCTTCGGTGACGAGCATTACGTGGGATACTACCATCTATCTTTCGATTTGACGGAAACGACTGCCGATTTACCCACTTGGTTAACCGATCTCAAAGCGCAGTTTGCCGATGCAGGTATCCCCTTCAAAATCTTACTCGAACCTCACCAACAGCAAATCGGCGATCGCGTTTACGAAGTGGCTTTCATTGCCGATGCCGACGGTTTGCCTTTGGAATTTATCCGTCAGTTATAAAAATTAAGTAATAGACATCTCCGAAAAAGACTGAAACCTAACCCCCTACTCCCCTTCCCTACCTCCCCCTGCCCCCTCCTAAGAGGAAGGGGGAAACCAGCGGAATAGGTTTTTTACTGGAGGGGAGAATAAGGAAGAGGTTTATTGGCCCGAGAGGTTTGGAGAGGGGTCTTTATTAATTATCGGAGATGTCTAATAAGTAATAAGTATTCACAACCTGCCCTCTGTCTTTTACGATCGATTCAGGCTGATGGCTGACGGCTAATTGCGATCGACCTTTGATATGCTTTTCCCATAACTATCCAACATCCTTAATTCCATGTCCGATCGATCGATCTCGACCGATTTCTTTCCCCTGTGGCAGCGCTTGCAGGGAGGGCTGATCGTCTCTTGCCAAGCGCCTGCCGATTCGCCCCTGCGCGATCCGCAGATCGTTGCTGCCATGGCGAAAGCTGCCGTTTTACGGGGCGCGGTGGGGATTCGCGTGGATACTCCGGAACACGTCGCGGCGGTGCGCCAGTGTTTGCCGGATACCCCAATTATCGGGCTGTGGAAACAGACGATTCCCGGTTGCGACGTATATATTACGCCCCAGTACCATCACGCGGCGGCAATTGCGGCTGCCGGGGCGGATATCATTGCTATCGATGCTACCGATCGATCTCGTCCTGGCGGGGAAACCTTTGCCGAAATCGTCGATCGAGTTCATCGCGATTTGAAGGCGTGGGTGATGGCGGATATCGATACCTTCGAGGCTGCCGAAGCGGCTGCCGCCGTTGGGGCAGACGTGGTGGGAACGACCCTATACGGTTATACCGCAGCGACGCAACATCTGTCTCCGCCGGGTTTCAATCTGCTGTCGCAACTGGTGGCGCGTTTATCCGTACCGACGATTTGCGAAGGGGGCATTGCTTCCCCGGAAATGGCAAAGCAAGGGTTGGATTTAGGGGCGGATGCGATCGTCGTCGGGACGGCGATTACCGGAATTGACGCCCAAGTTCGAGCCTATCGATCGGTCTTTTCTCGATAATTTTTGATCGGCAGGAATTGCCTGGGGTTTACTCCCTAGAATGAGACGATCGGCTATAATAACGCGGGCATCTCGATCGCCCCCGACCCGATTACCGATACCTATGTCATCCCAGAACGATCCCCAACCCCCCATTCCCGTCGATCGCATTCAATACGACGATCGCGGATTGGTTCCCGCCATCATTCAAGACTATCTCGACGGCACCGTCCTGATGATGGCGTGGATGAACCGAGAATCCCTGGAAAAAACCATGGAAACGGGAGAAACCTGGTTTTGGAGTCGATCGCGCCAGCAATTGTGGCACAAAGGTAAAACCTCGGGACACATCCAAAAAGTGCGCTCGCTCCGGTACGATTGCGACAGCGACGCTCTACTGGTGAGCGTCGAGCAAATCGGGGATATCGCCTGCCACACCGGAGAGCGCAGTTGCTTTCACCAAGTGGATAGTTCCATCGTTCCCCCGCCCGCCGATACCCTCTCCGACTTATTCGTCACCATTTGCGATCGCCGCGACTCTCCCCAAGAAGGTTCCTATACTTGCAAACTATTCGCAGGAGGGGACAATAAAATTCTCAAAAAAATCGGGGAAGAAGCCGCCGAAGTGGTGATGGCGTGCAAAGATGACGATCCCAACGCGATCGCCTCGGAAGTCGCCGATTTGATGTACCATACCCTGGTGGCGATCGCTCATCACCAAGTAGACCTCCGCGCCGTCTACCGCAAATTGCAAGAACGCAAGCGCTAAAAACGCGGTGGTTCGCGGCATTAGGGATAATAATGAAGAACGAATTATCTCAAATCCGACTGCCTGCCCGAACGCCAATATGCCTATCATCCTTTCCAGCCAAGAAATTGCTCGCTATCGTTCCGAACTCGCCGAATGTCCGGGCGCTTTAGCCGCCCTCGACGCGATCGAAGATTGCGAAGGCGATTTAGAAGACGCTGCCATTTCCCTCGGCATTCAAGTGGGACAACAGCCCGATCGGAGCGACTGGCTCGACGGCTTGGCGAAGCGATGCCGCGTTGCCCTTTGTCAACCCGAATTCCGAGCCGACCTCCTCGAAGGCAAACTCACCGCCGTCGTCTCCGATTTAGTCTCCCAAAAAATTTGCCCCGCCATTCTCGCCACGCCTATTACAATCTACGCGGTCAAATGCGGGGTTAAAGAGTTTTGCGAACCGCTCGATTTCAAGCTGTCGCCGTAAAAAAACTCGATGTCCGGATCGGGAGACTCCCCTCATTCTCGGCACTCGGGGAGTCCGGTAAAATCCGGATTAAGCCAACCCGGTATTGGTTCCGGGTTTGCCTGTTGCCAATTCGACTTTCAGAATTTTGCCGCCCATTTTCATAATCCGCTGCTGCTCGCGGAACCAGTTGTCGTAAGCAACGAGTTTCGTAAAGTAGGTGTTTTGCAACTCCCTTTGCGTGCGAATTCGGGTTTGGCTGGGGACGCAAGCGGTCACCTTGAACATACGCATGACTTTTTCTCTCCTAAAGATTTCCGTGGGAAAAGATGACAATGGCTGTGTGTGGCTTAGCGCAGATCGATCGCTGGGGTTTTCGCCATTGGCACGGCATTGACTTGGCTCTCAGTTGTACTGGGTTGCCAAAACGAGTCTTCCATTCATTCCATTTTGTCCGGGCTGTCAGCAGGGCAGTGATGGATGCTGTCAACTCGCTTCGCTTTCCAAGTTCCAATCAAACCTTGGCGTCTGAGGGTTGCTGTTTTTTTAGTTGTTAAGCTTCCCGTCGATCTTTTTAAAAAGGTTATATAAATCAAAGTCTGGGAGTCAAGAGTCAATGCCAAACAGCTAAAACCCATCTTATCTCTAGGATAAGCCTTTAACGGCTTAGCACTCACTCCGGACTTCCCAGACCTTTTACCGATCTTTGTCGTTCGCTAACCACGAGCGACCAGCGACAAAGACAAACTGGGTTAGCTCAAGCCAGAGCAGATGTAGTCGAAGTACACGCCCATTTCTTTTCCGGCATCAGCGCCCACCAAGCTAGCGGTCACTTCTTTCATCGCTTGAACGGCTTTAACCAAGGTTCCGATGGGAACGCCCAGAGAATTGTAGGTTTCTTTCAAACCGTTAAGCACGCGCTCGTCGAGGATGGAAGGATCGCCAGCCAGCATCGCATAGGTGGCATAGCGCAAGAAGTAATCCATGTCGCGGATGCAAGCAGCATAGCGACGGGTGGTGTACATGTTACCGCCGGGACGAGTCACGTCGGTGTACAGCAGGGACTTAGCAACGGCTTCCTTGACGATGGTGGAAGCGTTAGCGCTGATGGTGGTGGCTGCACGCACGCGCAGCTCGCCGCTCTTGAAGTAGTTTTTCAGCTTGTCCATAGCGCTGCCATCCAGGTACTGACCCTGAACGTCCGAGGCGTTAATTACAGCAGTAATTGCGTCTTGCATGATGAGTGCTTCCTTAGAATTAGCTAAATCGAGTTTGACTTCGGATTTGAGATTTATTAACCCAAAATCTAAAATTGGGAGGCTCTATTACAGCGCGCCGATTACATAGTCGAAGTAGGAGGCCGCTTCAGCAGCATCCTCAGCCGACATGGAGCCAGTCGCCACGGATTTCATGCAGCGAACGCCTTCGGCTACCGCTTCAATGGGGGTTCCCAAAGAGCGATACATTTCTTTGACGCCCACGATTCCGATTTCTTCAATGGGGGTCACGTCGCCGGAAACGACTCCGTAGGTGATCAGGCGCAGGTAGTAATCTAAGTCGCGCAAGCAAGTTGCGGTCATTTCTTCCCCGTAGGCATTTCCACCAGGAGAAACTACGTCGGGGCGCTTCTGGAAGAGTTGATCTCCGGCCGCTTTGACGATGCGCTCGCGGGAATCGGTTAAAACTTGAGCGATGCGCAAGCGCTGTTCGCCAGAGGTAACGAAGCTTTTGATCCGATCCAGTTCGCCAGGGCTGAGGTAACGCGCCTCGGCATCAGCGTTCACGATCGATTTCGTGACAATACTCATGATTTTTCTTTCTCCAGAAAGGAAAACTTACTGTGCGTCTGTGAATTTCAGGGAGTCCCCTTCGATTTGCAGCCAAGACATATTCTCCAGCATGGCGTTTAAATTTCAAGTCGTAATTTAATACTTTGTAATATTTGTTCTCAGGATTTGCGGGGGAGATCGAAGCGCTTGATCGGCGAAAACTATTGCCACGCTTGAGGTTTGGCGATTTTAAAAATCGCACCTTCAGGGTTGGACGCGACTCGATGGAAATTTTCCGGGATTTATCCGTAATTGCGGTGGCGATCGCTGTAGATGTCTCTGGGGGAATACTGAGGTGAGGAGCGGGGTTTGGATCGGTTGCTGGTGGGAAACCTACCCTTTACGACCTTGGGAGCGCAAATTTAAGATAATTATTAAACAAACTCATAATGATTTCTATTTGCAGGTATTTTTCACCAATTCCAGGTCGCCCTTTCGAACCGATCGCCAGGTCTTGCACTCTTGCCCCTAGGTAACTTTTGCCTTCTCCCTGTCGTCCCCTTCCTCAGACCTACACTACGCACTCACATGAACACCACCAATCCCACCTTCAAAGCCGATACCGTTCGCAGTTACCTGCACGAAATCGGTCGCGTTCCTTTGCTCACCCACGAGCAAGAAATCGTCTTCGGCAAGCAAGTGCAAAAAATGGTAAAACTCCTCGAAGCACGGGAAGTGCTAGCCGAAACGATCGATCGCGAACCGACCCATGCCGAATGGGCTCAAGCGGTGAAGCTCGATGAAATCCAATTGCGCCAGATCGTCAGCCAAGGTCAGCGAGCCAAACAACGGATGATCGAAGCCAACTTGCGCTTAGTCGTGGCGATCGCCAAAAAATATCAAAAGCGCAATATGGAGCTATTGGATCTCATCCAAGAAGGGACGCTGGGATTGGAACGAGGCGTGGATAAATTCGACCCCAAACGCGGGTATAAATTCTCGACCTACGCCTACTGGTGGATTCGTCAAGCCATTACCCGAGCGATCGCCCAACAAGCTCGTACCATTCGCCTACCCATTCACATTACCGAGAAACTCAATAAAATCAAGCGAGTCCAGCGGGAACTGACCCAGCAATTGGGTCGCAGTCCCAACAGCGTAGAAATTGCCAAAGCACTGGAATTAGAACCCGCTCAAATTCGCGAGTTTCTCACCCTCTCCCGCCAGCCGATTTCCCTGGATTTGCGAGTGGGAGACAACCAAGATACGGAGTTGCAAGATTTGTTGGAAGACGAAACCGCCTCTCCGGAAAACTACACCACTCAAGAGTTACTGCGCCAAGATCTGGAACTATTGCTGGCGGAACTGACGCCGCAACAGCGCGAGGTGATTACTCTGCGCTACGGTCTCAAAGACGGTCGCGAACTGTCCCTGGCAAAAGTGGGCGATCGCCTCAAAATCAGCCGGGAACGGGTGCGCCAACTCGAACACCAAGCGCTCAACCACCTGCGCCGCCACCGCTCCCATATCTTAGGCTACGTAGCGAGTTAGATCCGCGAGCGTCGGCAACCGACGTGTAGTGTCTCAATAACATCCTTTGGGGTGCGATGCGCCCCAATTTTTTTATTTGGGGTTTGGGATTTGGGGTTTGTTAGTGGTTAGTGGTTAGTGGTTAGTGGTTAGTGGTTAGTCGCTTTGCTTCCCCTGCTCAAGAAAGCTCCCCCTGCTCAAGAAAGCTCCCCCTGCTTCTTTCCCCTCTGCTCTCTGCCTTTTTTTCCTCCTGAACTCCTGAACTTCTGCAACTCCTGAACTCCTGTTTTATAAAGTTTTGCGAAGGTTTGGGAAATTTGCGGAGTGGGGGGTGAAGTGTAGATTATAGGGGCAGCGAACCTGCCCGATAAATAAGCTGTTTTATAGTCAAAACCCCATAATTATCGAGGAGGATCGTCGGGTGCTATATCAATTCGATCGCTTAATTGCTCCGTACCGCCAAGCATTCAACCGTTTGACCCAATTGCCGACCGCGATCGTGGCAATGGGAGGACTGGTTCTCGGATTGTCAGTTGCCAAAGCCCAACAGCCCAACGCTACGGCTTACGCGGCTGATGCGTCCCCCAGCATCGAGAAAACGGCGATCGCCCAAGCTAGCGTTTTAGCTGACGGCGTGTACCTGTACGGACAATCCCCCGAAGCCGAACAAATCGGCAGTGCTTACATGGTTTTTGAAGTGCGCCAAAACCAAGCGGTTGGCGTGTTTTATATGCCGCGATCGTCGTTTGATTGCTTTTACGGCAACCTCAACACCGATCGATTAGCCGTCACGGTGGTTGACAGCTACGAAAATACGCCGCATCCTTACGATGTTGCCATGGCAGCGTCCACAATTGCGGCAACTCACCCCATCCAAGATCCCGAATTCGAGGGATTTCACCGGATTGACGACATCAGCGACAACGACTACTCTATGTTGGAAACGTGTAAAGCCAGTTATCAACAAGAAGTTTGGGAATAGCAAACGAGAATTTGTCGGTATTTTTGCAAGTTCTGTAATTTTGTAAGGCAAAATTGTCTGTGACGATCTCAAATTTAAAACATTTAAAACAATGATGAATGGCAGGTCTGGCACCTGCCATTTGTTTTGAGGTCGGTCTGATGGCGATTCTCGTTCCGAGACGCTACGCGAACGTCAGTTTTGGTTAAGCAATCGCCGGTAATACCCGCTCTAGGCGAAGAGAAGGCTTTTTGGGCTGGTGGCAATAGGCAATCAGTCCAGCCAACA